>DBTP01000029.1 GCA_002307115.1 Fibrobacter sp. UBA1313
CATCCAACGATTTTTCTTCATTTTTTCGACCTTTGTTTAACAGTTTAGAACCAGAAACGAAGACCTAAACGGAGGTAAAAATCAGGAAGTCTCCAATGCGTATTATCATCCCGATCATCCGTATACACCTGTAACTCCCCGACGGGATTCAGTTCTACATACAATTCAAGCGGTATTCCCTGAGGAAATTCCCACTCCCAACCGCCAACGATACCCGCACGAATCGCAACACCATCATCCCACCAACCAACACCCCCTGCAGGTCCCCAGTATAAACCCATACGTCCCGCATCCGCAGGCAGAGAAATAATATCATAGTAATTCCAGTAATAACCGAGATATAGCCCCAATGAATTATCATTGTCACTAAAATAAAAGTGGAAATAAAAATCAAGAGTCGCCATAGGATCAAGACGCATCTTGTAGTCCAAGCCTAATTTTTCTCCTGGATTTCCACCTTGTACCCACCCACCGACAGCACTGGACTTATCGCCTAAACCGGCAGCACAAGAGAGTGAAATCGAGAGCATGGCAAGGACTAAAATTTTTTTTAACATAACACCTCTGAATAAAAAATCGATAAGTCTATAACCTAACCTATCGATAAATTTATAAAAACCAAGAAGAAAAAACGAAACAAGCGAAGGAGAGTGATTCCCTCATTTCCTTAGAGTGAAAAGAAGGGACTCGCTTTTTGAACGTTCTTGAAAAATCCTCATAAATTCAGGTTCCACAAGTTCAAATTCAGTGATTTCTGTAAACAAGAATTTACACCAGAAGAGATCCAGTCGCTATATACTTTTCCTATTGCAGTACTATACCGTTAATTGTAGTGTTGCACATCAAGCGAGATTTCGCCCGCCGCTAAATTTTTTTTGTGTTCATGAAAATTAAAGAACCAAACTGGAAAAACGGATTTTTGGTCTTTAGCACTTACCTTCATAAAGGTTTTTATACTACTGTCCAAAACAAGAATTTGATGGATCTTGAAATTCTAAAATCAGTTCAAAATCGCCATTTGTTATAAGCTTTCCAGAAGTCTTAATGCATTTATTTTGGACAGAGTGATGTTTTGCTTAATGAGAAAATCCCTCCTAGAGGCATTACAGAGGTAAGTGGGAGCCGGAATGAGGAACAGTTGATGCTAATTGTATTGACGCCTTTGGCACCTCGATCATGAGACTGGAGTTGAACGCTCTTCACCATTTCGAATGACGACTGTTGCAAAAGCCGAGTACAACGGCAAAGCTCGCTTTGCCACTGTTGAGGCTCAGCAACAGAACGAAGTTCACTATAGCGAAGTGCCTCCGTCAATTTTAGAAAAAAGGGAAAGAAACTACCCCTTTTGCAGTTCTAAAAACATTTCAAAATGCGATGTCTGAGGATAAAAACCAAAGCCTTGTGCATCCACGATTTTGTATCCTGCAGTTTTTAAAATGGCAAAGTCCCTTGCCTGCGTCACAGGATCACAGGACACATAAAGTAATTTTTTCGGAGACGCCTTGCACAAAACCCTGAGGGCACTTTCTGGGATTCCCGTTCTCGGAGGATCCACAATCAGTGTGTCCACACCTTCTATTGCATTTTCCCCGAGCCATTGTTCTGCGGGAGCACTGACTTCTTCAGAGGAAGCGGATAGATTTTTTCGTGCATGGCGCAAACAATTTGAATCCCGTTCTACAGTGGTCACACGGTCAAATTGGTCTTGCAAAAATGAGGCAAAAAAGCCCACTCCACTGAATAAATCAATAAGCCAATGCCCCGTTCCTGCAGCATTCTGCACCGTTTTCACAAGTTCAGGCAACAAACCTAAATTAGATTGAAAGAAGACAGACGCGTCCATGGACAATGTTTGTCCCATCAAAGAGACTGTATTTTCACTTTTTTTAAGGCTTTCACTGGGGGACATTTTTTCGTGATAAAAAGAAACACAACCATCCCCATTATCAAATACATTGAGTTCTGGAACCCACGGCCAATGGATACTGTCTTCTTTTAATGCTTGAGCAAGACCACTACTCAGAATAGGGCAATCCGAAAGAGGGATAATGTCGTGACTATCTCGCGCCCTAAAACCCCATTGTTTCCCATTACGCACAAAACGGGCCCGATTTCGGTAATGAAATGGAGATCCAAAATGAATTTTCCAACCCGGAGGAAGTTTCTCTTTGGCAAAGCGAACAAAAAGTTCTTCAACCACTTCGCGCGCAGCCTGTTCCTGAAATTTCATGGAAGCATGTTGCAGGGAACAACCACCACACTTTCCATACAAGGGGCAAAATGGAGTGACACGTTCAAGAGAGGGCTCCACGATTTTTTTTGCAAATCCTTTGGCAAAATCTTTTTTTTGTTGTGTTAATTCAACAAGTACCGATTCCCCTATCAAAGCCCCATCTACAAAGCAAACACGACCATCGGGTAAATGAGAAAGAGCACTGCCACCCTGAGCCATTTTTTCCATGATGAGAATAAAATCGTTCATAATTCCTATTTTGCACAAAGTAAACAACGAACGCCAGAAAATCCATCGGTATGCATTTCAATATTTTTTTTACGGCAAGCATCAATGGATTCAGGGCAACGCGAAACGAAACAACAGCCCAAAAAATCATCGGGAAGAGGCTCAATATTCCCCCCCAAAATTTCTGGAGGGCAACTGCGATCTAATGTAGGGATACTTCGAATAAGAGCTCGTGTATAAGGGTGTTGGGGAGAGCGTAAAACAGATTCAACAGAACCTTCTTCCATCGTTTCCCCAAGATACATGACAAGAACACGATCCGCAAAAGCTTTCACCACTTGCATATCATGAGAAATAAAAATGAGAGAAAGATCTAGGGATTTCCGAAGTTCATCCAATAATTTCAAAACTTGTGCTTGCACAGAAACATCAAGAGCACTCGTCACTTCATCACAAACCAGGATCTTGGGAGAAAGCATTAAGGCACGCGCAATACCGATACGTTGCCTTTGCCCTCCAGAAAACTCATGGGGAAACTTTTCAAGAACTTCGGAAGAGAGTCCCACTTT
Source organism: Fibrobacter sp. UBA1313 (assembly GCA_002307115.1). Classification (GTDB taxonomy): domain Bacteria; phylum Fibrobacterota; class Fibrobacteria; order Fibrobacterales; family Fibrobacteraceae; genus UBA1313. The sequence goes on from DBTP01000029.1 coordinate 3,031, forward strand.
CTCAAGTATATCGTGCGCTTTCTCTAAAGCTGCAAACCGAGAAAAGCCTCTGGTGAGTAGTGGATAACAAAGGATTTCGGAAACCGATTGCCGAGGATTTAAACTCGAAAATGGATCTTGGAAAATCATCTGGATTTTTTCCCTGGCAGACTTCCAACTCGCTCCCGATTTTACATCTACTTTTTCGCCAAAAAGGGAATAGGAACCGTCATGCCACGGCGTAAGCCCCACCAAAGCTTGAGCAAGGGTTGATTTGCCACACCCCGATTCTCCGATAACCGCTAGAATTTCACCTTTTCTAAGAGACAAAGAGAGAGAGCGCACGGCTTTAACATAGCGATCCACATGGGAAAAAACGCCACTTCGAAGAGGGTACCAAACGGAAAGATTTTCAACTTGAATCACCGCATTAGACATTCAACAATTCCAATAAACTAAGGAGTCTCTTCGATTTCACCATCCAAAGAAGTCAAAGCTTCTTGAACATTTTTTTCAGTTTCCGTTAAGATTTGCCTACATTGACGAAGCAAAGAGGTCGCTTCCTGAACCTGAGAAGAAAGTTCGTCGACCCCCATGTCCGATTCGTCTAAGCGAGTTAATATTTCCTCAAGGCGATTCATGGCGGTCTTATATTGAAGATTTGTTTGACTCATATTTTTGAATATAGCTAGATTTAAGATCTATGAGTTCTATCAGGTGGACGCTATTTCTCATTTATTCCGTTATTGCACCCCTAATGCTTGCAAGTTGTTTAACGACGCCAGAAACCCCAGATACAACCCCATCTATTCCTACGATCTCTATTCTCATGATTCAAGACGGCCACGATGATTCTACGAATCTCAAAGTAGCCCCCAATTCCGCATTTTCATTGAAAGCGAAAGTGTCCCCTCAATCCGACTCCAACCAATTAGACTTTGTGTGGATGCGGGATTCTAAAATACTGGGTACCAGCAGAATTATAGATATCGATTCTAATGGAACTATACCCAATACGCTCAAAGTTACTGATGAAGAAGATAATTTTTTGATGCTGCCTTTTGAGATTATTCTCAATACGCCCCCGCAAATGGAAGAAAGAACAACGCCCTCAGAAGGGGACACTTTATATGGCAGTTTTTTTACCACGTTTCTTTTTTCGTGGGCATCTACTGATTCTGATAAGGGTGAAACGCGTTCCCATTTTCTTCAAATTGATTCAACCATTTATTCCACAAGTAATCTTCAACAAGTTCAACAAGCGGGACTGTCTCAAGGAATCCATAAATTCCGTATATGGGTTGTGGATTCTTTTGGTGATGCAGACACTTTAAACTGGCGTTCTTTTACTGTCATTGATACGACGGGAGAAAATGAATGACCAAAATTTTCTTTCCACTCGTTGTTGTTTCGTTAGTCCTATTTTCTTTGCTTGGAAATAGTTGTTTAGACTATGACAACGGTAAGTATGCCGAAACGGAATCAGATACAGTCAAAGTGAAAGCATTTCTCACTCTTGCACTCGACTCTGTCGGGAGTCGTTATAAAGCAGATACATTGCTCCCTACGGATAGTGTTATTTTCATTGCTGTGGTGGAACCCACTAAATCCATTCGAATGCTCGATTATTATTGGGAACTGGATTCCACGAGAATGGGTTCCGAGTTCAGTTTTAAAACAGCGATTAAAGAAGCGGGTCATCACATTATTCAATTTGTCCTTTTGGATCGTTTCGGAGATACGCTCTCTGATACACTTCATTTATGGATTTCCTCTCCTCCGATTTTAGATAACGTCCATTTTATTCCTATAAATAAAGCGCAAGGGGTCGATCCTCTTTCCGGAATATCATTCGCGTGGAACGCTACAGACACGGACCCTAATTCCCAAATATCTTATCATTTTTCACTCTATAATAACGATTCCTCTTATGTGGATACCATTCTACATCAACCTTACTTTGAATATTTTAAAACCCTTCCTTTATCGCAAAAGTTTTATTGGAATGTGAGTGCCTACGACGAATTTAGCATGGTGGCAAAAAATGCGATTCATTCAACATTTTATACTAAAGGAATTCAATCCGGTAGTGGAATTGAAGCCATAGTAACCTCTGGAGGAGCAGAGGCGCTTTCTGGTTTGCGCTCCTCCCTTAAAACAAAAGAGGGAACCGTCATTTCTACCAGTGAGATCGCCAATGATTTAAAAGCCGGTCATTTTCACTTTAGTGCTCTTACGCCCGGGGACTACGATCTGTTTATTTACAATGAACGCTATCCTGATTATCAGTTAGACACAATTTCGTTTTCACTTTTTTCAGGATCTGTTCTTGATTTAGACACCCTTGTATTGAAAGACACGATTCTTCCTAGAGTAAACCCCATTAGTAGTAATAGTGATTCGTTGCCATTTGCAGACACGCTTTTGTTTCAAATTGAGGATGAAGGACTCCCATTAAGCCGCGACAACATAAGCGTTTCCTACAATGGAGCCACTGATGCGAATTGGGCCTTTCAACGAGACACCTTGCGTATTTTTTTCAGCGCGAACACGTCTCCCTTGTGGCAACCTTTAGTTCTCAAAGTGACCGACAAGTCTCTTAATTCTTTTAAGCACACCTATTATTTATCGCCCGCATCTCTATTCATAAGCTCACTTTCTGACACCACATTAAATTCATCACTTAGTAGCCTAGCCATCCCTATTAGGAATATTGCTCCCAATCTCACTCCAGAACGTTTTTTCTGGGACATCAATGCCGATGGACTTTGGGATAGTGAAAGTGCCGCCGATGGAGCTTCTGAAGGAACACACCTCTTTGCAGCCTCCCTTTTCAATACAAAAACCACTCAAGTTTTAGTTGCCATTTTATATACAAACGGTATCTTGGCACAAACCTCTTTTAAGGTGACCCTCAGCAATCGAGCCCCCATAAGCACATTTGCAGAGTGTATAACGCCCTGCAATATTGCAGCGTCCGATACAGCGACCACCTTCCTATGGCACCCAGCCTCTGATGCCGATGGCGACGTCTTACAATATCGAGTCGTTTACTTTATAGGGAGCAGCGCCACATTTACTGAAGATGACTGGATTTACGGCACTGAAGCAAGTTCTGATACTACAGCGACCGTCCGCAATCTTCCCCAAGGCTATATCCGTTGGTGGGTGCAAGCCATTGACAGCGAAGGAGCGACCTCTGCGATTTGGAACCCCACCTCTTTAGTTACCGTTTCCTCTGACGGAGGTGGTATATGATTTTTAAAATTCTCATTATTTTCTTATTGGGAATTCTTGTTGCCTGCGAAGAGGATGTCCGAGTTTCATCTGACGATTCACCCAAGCTCACCCAATCCATTCATGTGATTCCAGAAATTTATTTTGGGGCATCCTACCTACAATTTTCCCCCGTTCGTTATAAAGCAATAGACTTAGGCGAATCCGTTCATTTAGTCGCAGGGTTTTCGCTCAATGAAGAAACGATTGATCCTGATACAGCAATTAATTACATCATTAAAGCAACGTGGACCATCAACAAAGAAACGATAGTCAACATAGAGACCGACTATACATTTTCGAATGCGGGAATGTATGATGTGATTTTGAGTACCATTGATTACCTACAGGATACACTCCGTGATACAGTCACTCTTCTGGTGAGTACTCCAGTATCCATTGAAGCTCTCTACCCTACCGATGGTTACAACTTAGTAGATCCTCTTGATTCTCTCGGTGTCACATTCTCATGGCAAACTCAAGGAATTGATTCGTGGGAAGATGCCACTTGCCTATTATATGCCTCTCGATCCGCACTCACCGTATGGTCCTCATTCATCGATACCGTTGCTTGCGATAAAGATTACACCATTCCGGGTCCTTTGTATACAGAAGACACGTCGATACTACTTGATTCCTCCATCGTCTTTTATTGGGGCGTCAAAATTCACATCACTAACAATTTCAGTTATAAAAATCAGGATTCTACAGAGATCCGATCTTTCGCGACCGCGAGAGTGGGTTCCACGTTAAGTCACCTTTATGTTCCCGTGATGCACAAGTCTATTTCTTTTTCGCTATCCCCCGAATTCGATGTTTCCTTGATTAGTTCCATGGGTGATACCATTCAAAAACAAACCGTTACCGAAACACCTGCATTTGTCGAATTCTTGAATGTACCCCCCCAATCAGGAATAAAAGTGCTTGTTAAAGAAAAAAAACTCTATGAATTTGCTGCGGAGTCTGCTTTTGTCGATTTAAATCCCTCATCCATTAATGTTCTCGATACCATGGTCTTAAAAGATCTCATTAGTCCTGAAAGATGGCCTGTTCAAACAAGAATCCTTGATGGCGATTCTATTCGGTTTTACTGGATGGATAACGGCTCAGGAATAAATACAACAAAAACGTTCGTCATTTTTGATGGAGACACATTAGACTATAAACTTGACAATGCTATTATCTCTTTTAAACATTCGTGCCTAAAATCTTCAAAAGTTCAAATTGAAGGGAAAGACTATGCAGGGAATTCCACATCTTCTCTCTATTGGGAAATAAAACGAAGCGCCTCTTCTGAGGATTCACTCTACATAGAAGGCCCCAAAGTCTCCTCGGGGGGAGAATGAAAAAAATCCTCGGAACTCTCTTCCTTTTTTTCTCTGGTGTGTATGCCTCTGATTCTACTTACACATTACTGGTGTCCACATGGCCATCCCATGCGGAGCTCTATGTAGGAGAAAGACCCTCTAATTTTGAGACAGTGGCTCCCTTCACGACGCCCGCGAAATTACAACTGCCCTTAGACAGTACAACGGTACGCATCACGCTTTTTAAGCCTGACCATGTAGATACCACCATTGATATTCAAGTAAAATCGCCTCGCGATAGTTATGTCATGCTAATGCTCCAACCAGAATTAGATGTCTCCGTGATAGAACAGCAACAACGCATATTAAGCAAGCGGAATCGCAATCTCTGGGGAAAACGAATCGCTTGGGGAAGTTCTATTCCTCTCGCTATTTCAGGAATATTTGCAATCATCGCTGAATATCAATTTAATGCGGCGGAAGATTATGCGAAACGCATTAATAATAGTACCATTCGCAGTGGAGATAATTTTGACCAGATGGTGCAAAAATACACTGATAAGAAAAAATCGGGAAAAGATTTTCGTAACTACGCTTTTGCTTCTCTTTGCGTAGGTTCCACCCTACTATTAACGGGTTTGATTCTTTCATTCTGAGGTGCCTATGAAAAACAAAACATTCATCATTGTATTCCTTGCCTTGGCACTCCCCCTTGTAGCTCAACTTGCAAGCATTCCCGGTGTTAAAGTACAAGTGCAACTCACCTCCGGCACTTCACAAACCGCCCAGTTCCTTGGCATGGAAAAAGATACGGTACTCTTAGGTGGCTACATCAATGGAACGTTTACCTCTGTGCGACTTCACAGAAGTCTTTTTAAATCCGTACAAGATACCAATGGAAATATTCTGAATTTGGATTCTCTAAGAACCAATCCAGAGATAGCTACAACGAAAGTTCAAGAGCCTGTCACCGAAGTTCCAGAGATTGATTGGAAGGGAAAAAGCCTCATTCTTCCCATGGAACACCGTGCCATTGACTCTGCTCTCGCCTACCGCTTATCAGACATTACTTTCCAAATACTATTAGATCAAGGTAAAAATCCAAAACTTATTTTACCCAACGATCTTGTCGGGTGCACCCATAGTGATTGTTTCATTGCTAAAGCAAAAGAAAATGGTGCGGAAGCCCTCTACAGTAGTGTAATTAGCCCCGCCAAAGAACAAGACAGCCTTAATGTCGAGTATCGCACACTCTTTTTTGCAAATGATAAAACCTACAAAACATCAATCAAACTCTCTGCAAGAAATGCGACGCAAGAAATTCTTAGCGATAATAAATGGGTGCTCCTACTCGAAAAAGCAGAAGGAAAAAAAACCTCTCCCCAAAGCACTAAAAGTTTCATCTCTGTGGATACGGACCCCGATGAAGCTTCGCTTGCCAAAACCAACGGAGATGTCATTTGCCACACGCCCTGTACCTTCGCCACCCAAGATACTGGACGAGTATCACTCGAAGCCTTTTGGCGCGTTGACAACCATCTTTGGGCGGCCCAAACGGTTGTATTCCCCATTTCTGGAGATACCGCAAAAACAAGTTTGAAACTAAAACGAGTTCAGCCCGAGATCGAAATAATTTCCACACCCTCTGGAGCAGAGATCTACACAGACGAAGCCATTACAGTCAAAAGTAAATCTCTCGGAACCACACCCAAAGTTTATAGCACTCTAGAACCAGGTGATGCTCAACTTCACCTCTGGAAACCCGGCTATCAAGACACCATTGTGCCCTTCCACGTCAATGCGTTTGGCAAAGTCATCGTCAATGCCACCCTTTCTCCCCTCATAGACCCCCAAGAAATTGAAGCCCAAAAAGCCCTCATCAATGCAAAAAAGCGCAGATCTATCGGATTTACGCTCATGGGTTCCGCCTTAGCACCCCTCGTTGCAGGAGGAATTCTCGTCTATTTAGCGAACGAAAATTATGACAGAGCGAAAGATATTCGAAATGAACTCAAACTCCCTAGTTCTTCCCAAGGCCCCAACTATCAGGAAAAACTGAAACAAAATAAGAAATATGCCGATCGAGGGGACGCGGAACTATACACTGGAATGAGTTTATTCGGAGTCGCTGCTGCTATGGCTTGTATCGGATGGGTATTCACCTTTTAGGTGTTTTTTATCTTAAAAAGCCCTTTTTTCTGTTTAAAACACATCTCTAAAGGACATAAGAATCTAAATTATTGCGTAATGCGTAAAATTGTATTTATCCTCCTTTCTGTAGTCGCTGCTTATTGCGCGGATTTTGAGCGTTCCAATTGGCACACTCAATTATTTTTTCAAGTTGAACCCTATGCACCGTTACAGTTCGAAGGCAAAGGGCAATATCTCAACGACCCTATAGATACAAAAGTCACGACAGTTCCTCTCTCCTTGGGGTACCTCTTTAATCCGTTGTTTACCCCTCTATTTAAGGCCGATGTTCCATTTACGCTCTGGCTTGGTGGTGAAATTTCCACATTCCAATTTGGTGACATCGCCTCCGATGATGACTTTGAGGCAAGTGGAACAAGAAGTGGCAAAGGTCAAACCCTTTCCTTTATGTCCATGAATCCTGCGGGGCTTGCTGGTTTCGCCTTCAACATAGCGGGTAACTTGGATATTCGCGTATTAGGCGGTTTCGGCATCCAATATTTCCGATTTTCCAATGAACAAAATGGCAACACATCAACCTACACGGCAACCGAACAAACGATGTATGTCTCCGGGGCCTTAGAATACAAGCTCTTTGAGATCTTTGAAGATACAGACCTCAAAATTGGCATCAACGTACGCAAAGAATTCAAGAAACTTGAAAATATCCGCGCTAGCACAGACTATGCAGTAGATCAAGACGATTTGAGTAGCATTCCTGGAGCCTATTCTGGTGTTGTTTTCAGTAAAATAGAATCCTCAATTCCAGTTCGGATCGCTTTAGAACTATCACTCGACTTTGGACGCGAAAGCCGCCGTGACCGCAAAGTCCGGTTTGCCCTCCACGACCGTGATGGGCAACTCCGTAGCAATTCGGATGTGAAAGATACGGTCACTGACTGGGATTGCATGGCTATCGAACGCGATTATCGATTCTTCCTTGATAATGGCGAACTTCCCGATGTTTCTGAAAAGTACACCAAAGCGCAGTTCTCCGATGTTCTTGAAAGCTACCTTGCCTACTGCCACCCTGAAGATCTCGCCACCAAAGAAAAACTCTATAATGCACTTGATAGCAACAAGGTATCGCTCAAAGAATATCAAGTCTACCAAGAAGATTCTCGCTATGATCAAGTGATGGCATCCAATGATGTAGAAATGATGGAAATGTATCTTCAATACTATCCCGATTCTCCTCACCGCACAGAAGTTGAAGCCAAAGTCAAAGTTCTCGGTGATTATCAAGTCTTCAAAAAAGCCCAAATCGAAAACTCCTTTAAGTCCTACCTTGAATACTTGAACAACTTCCCGAACGGATCCTTCCGCGAAGAAGCAGAAGAAGGAATCTTCCGGTTGGTACAGGAAGGAAACCGAGTCAAAGATTACGAAATATATCTTCGTCGATTCCCGGAAGGCAAGTATGTAAGCGATGCGAAACGTGCGCTTCATGAGCTTAAGAGAACCACAGGAGCATCCATTTCCTCTACTGGCGATGAATTCGGAACCACTGAAGAAGTCGCACCACAACCGGAACAACCCGTCAAGAAAACAAAAGCTCCTAAGAAATCTAAAAAGAGCAAAAAGTAATAAAGCCCCAATACTTTAGATGCAATCGAAAGACCTCAAATATTTTTTGAGGCCTTTTTTATTTCAACATTTCACACAGCCCTCCCCCTTTGGCCAAGAGCGCAGCCGAAGGCCAGCGCAAAGCCAAAGTGAGACACCAATAAAAAACAAACTCCACCAAAAACATTCATTCTCCCCCTTTGGCCAAGAGCGAGCCGAAGGCTAGCGCGAAGCCAAA
>DBTP01000196.1 GCA_002307115.1 Fibrobacter sp. UBA1313
TTATCTAACGAATAAGGGGTGACATTAATTTTTTGAAACCACTCCTCACTCCCTGCATCCAATTTTGTCCAAATTTCTCCGTTCTTTTCGGTAAGGTAGCGGAGCCCTTCACGGACGCGGGGCTTTTCTAGTTGGGTGGCGTTCGTGATAAGCGTCAATTTGAGATTGTATTCGGAATGGCGTTGTTGAATTTCACGTAAGCGCTTACAAACTAAAGGGAATTCAGGTACAAGTGTGGATTCTCCATCACCGGAGAGGCTAATGTCTTTAATGCGGCGTTGTTCGGAATTTACTTCTTTGAAGTTGGAAAAACTGGCAAGACCATTCTTTTCGTACTCCGCAATGAGAATCTCGATTTCATGATCAATACGATCAATATCAATCTTGACAGAGGAACCTGGAATTGTACGATCCACTTGGCAATAGACGCAATCAAATGAGCAGTGTTTATCCAAATTAAGATTCACACCGATAGAGAGGCCCCCAGCGCGGCGACTAATAACGGGATAGACCCACACATTATTTTCCCACAGTCGAGAGTGATCGGACCATGCTTTTTTTAATGCATCCTCATTCATGAATATAACCGCACTTGTCGCAGGTAAGTTTGTAACTGTTATCGGGGTCCACGATCATAATACCTTTGCAACCCTCTTTGGGGCAGGGGAGTTCCCCCGGTTCGATTTCGCGGTAGGTCTGTTTTTCTTCCATGGATTAGCCTTTCAAAATAAGATCAATGGCTTCAAGTTCTTCTTTCGAAATATGCAAATTTTCGAGCGCTTTGACTCCATCTTCGATTTGAGAGGGGCTACTGGCGCCAATAAGAACCGAGGTGACTTCTTTTAATCGAAGAATCCATGCAATGGCGAGTTGAGAAAGTTTCTGTCCACGTTTCTCAGCAATGGCGTTGAGGGCTCGAACTTTATTGAGGCTCGATTCCACTTGGGTGGGAGTCAAAAAGGGGCTCTTAGAAGCTCGCGAATCTTTCGGAATTCCATGGAGGTAACGATCTGTGAGGAGTCCTTGGGCGAGAGGGGAGAACGGAATGCAGCCCATTCCGGTATCGGTGAGTGCCTTTTGCAAATCGCCTTCAATCCAGCGATTAAACATATTGTATTGTGGCTGGTGAATCAAACAAGGAGTTCCCATTGCTTTGAGAAGTCGCGCGGCTTCACGAGTACTTTCCGCATCGTAGCTAGAAATGCCCACATATAAAGCCTTGCCACTTCTAACAATGGAATCAAGTGCGCCCATGGTTTCTTCTAAGGGGGTTTCGGGGTCTGGACGATGGTGATAAAAAATATCCACATAATTAAGCCCCATACGTTTGAGGCTTTGATCAAGACTTGCCATTAAATATTTGCGGCTGCCAAAGTCTCCATAAGGCCCACTCCACATGCCCCAACCGGCTTTCGTTGAAATAAGCATTTCATCACGATAACTCTTAAAATCTGCCTTGAGAATGCGACCAAATGTTTCTTCCGCACTTCCTGCAGGGGGGCCGTAGTTATTCGCTAAATCAAAATGGGTAATACCTAAATCAAAAGCGCGTCGCACCATCGCTCGGTTATTTTCGAAAATATCATTTCCACCGAAGTTATGCCAAAAACCGAGAGATACAGCGGACAGTTTGATCCCACTTTTTCCACAACGGCGATAAAGCATGGATTCGTAACGAGTTTCACAAGCTTGATATGGCATAAGGGCCTCCAATTCATTTCAATATATACCTATTTTTGAGATTATGAATATGCTGGGTTTCGATTTTCTGTATACAAGATTGCCCTTGGGTATGATCGTTAGTTTGGATAATATTTTAAAAATTTGCAAGGCGTTGGGGAATCCTCACAAAAGTTTTGATACTATTCATGTGGTAGGAACAAACGGCAAAGGCTCGGCTTCATTTTACCTTGCGGGTATTTTGACGAACGCTGGAATTCGCACGGGGTTGTACTCTAGTCCCCATCTCGTGAGTTTACGAGAACGCATTCGCGTGAATGATATTCCGATTAGTGATGACGATTTGGAACGCTTGTTGTTACAGGTAAAGCGGGCTACGGAAAAGGTTCAAGTGGGGGCCTCTTTTTTTGAAGTGATCACGGCAGTTTCTTTCTTGTATTATAAGGAACAAGGCGTTCAGTGTGTGGTCATGGAAGCGGGTTTGGGTGGACGTTTAGATAGTACTAAAGTTGCTGCTGGAAAAATTACCATTCTTACGAGTATTGGTTTAGAACATACTGAAATTTTGGGCGATACGGAAAGCAAAATTCTTCTTGAAAAATTAGGAATACTGAGCCCCCATACAACCCTCATTGTGGGGGGGATTTCTGATAAATTAATTTCAGAGGCCAAGGATTATGCCTCCACTTTAGGGATCTCTGTCCGGATTCCTTCGATTCGTGATGATATTCAGGTCCCTAATATAGGTCATCACTATTTGGAAAATGCGAGCTTGGCATTGGATGCGGCGCGTGTCTATCTTGGGGAGGCTTATGATGATCATTTAGCTCTTCAAGTTTTGGAAACGCGCTCTTGGGCGGGACGAATGCAAAAATTAGTGGATGCTCAAGGAACGTTCCGCTACTTACTCGATGGGGCACATAACACCCATGCGGTAAAGCGCCTCGCCGAAAGTCTACATACAAAGTTCTCTGGACAAAAATTTCCTTGTGTTTTCGGAGCCCTCAAAGATAAAGACGTCGGCGAAATGGTTCGCTTGTTATCTCCTTACGTTTCAGAGTGGCATGTGACTCGTACTTCTTATCCACGATTCCGAGAGGCCGAAGACTTAGCGGACATGCTCCGGAGTATGGGCTTGAAAGTGGCTTCAGTAGGGCCCATGTCAAGATCTTTTTTGGAAAATTTATCTCGTGGGAGCGAGACCTCTCCCGTTCTCATCACGGGTTCTCTCTACATGATCGGAGCGGTTATCGATATTCTCAAAGATGATTTTGAAGAATTAAAATTTTTTAGAGGAATGACTGCGGGAACTAACGAACACCGTTGATGTATGGTTCACTCAGACGAT
>DBTP01000149.1 GCA_002307115.1 Fibrobacter sp. UBA1313
AGAGAGCCCCGATTTTGGTATTTGTTCTCGAAGCCCCCCGATGAATCGGAATAGAACCCGTGCGACTCAAGAGCCACCCAAACACAGGAATTTTCCACAATTCTTCTTTCGCAATAAATGCGGAAGGGCAAACGCCAGCATATACCGCATTGATATCTAAAAAACTCTGATGATTGGCAATGACAACATAACCTTTCCCTTTCGGAATATTTTCCGCTCCTTCTACCACAAGCTTTATTCCAAAAAGTTTAAAAATAGGATGGAAAAAAAATGAAGCGATTCCATTAAATTTTACTCCATCTCGAAACGCATGGCAAAAGAAAAAGCCATAGAGAGGCGACAGAACAAAGGCCCCTATTCCCACAACGAAAAAATAGAAGTAGCCCTTTATTTTTGGTAACAAGGGGATTTTATACTTGACCATAAAGTCTCCAATCCAAGGTTTCCCCTGCCGCCAGAGGCACCACGCCATGAACTTCTTCTGGCACAACCCACGGATTACGCACATATTTTATGGTTTGAGTGGCACGAGGGAGCCCGTAAAAATCAGCCCCAAATCCGCTTACAAAATTGGAAAGCTTTCTTAAAACATCTTCTCGTTCGAAAATCTGAATCAAAAGTGGAATCGCCACAGGAGCGGAATACACACCCGCCGCACCGCAGGGGCATTCTTTTTTCCCCTTCAGATGAGGCGCACTATCGGTCCCTAAAAAGAATTTCGAATTGCCACTAAACGCTGCCGAGCGAAGCGCAAAACGATCCGCCGGACGTTTAGGGAGAGGTTTACAGAAATGATGCGGGCGAAGACTATCCCCGATGATGTCATCCAATGTGTGAATCAAATGATGCACGGTAATTGTCGCCGCCACCGTTGCAGGTAAAGCATACACCGCTTTCACCGCACTTTCTGTAGAAAGATGTTCAAAAACAATGCGCAAACGAGGAAACATTTTTGCCAAAATTTCAATACGGCGAATAAAGGCCTCTTCACGATCCAGACAAAAAGCTCCCGGTTCTTCCCCATGAACACACAACACCAAACCAAGACGTTCCATAATTTCAATTACCGGGAAGACCGACTCGAAATCCGAGACTCCATCTTGACTGTTAGTGGTAACCCCTGCTGGGTAATATTTTCCAGCGACCACTCCTGCCTCTTTAAAAGCATAAAGAGTCTCTTCGGTATAATTTGGCGATAACTTAAAAGTCATCAATGGTTCAAAATGAGGGACGGCAGCTAAAATTTGTTTTTTATAATCCAAAATAGCAGACAACGTGGTCAATGGCGGTACCGTATTCGGCATCACCAAACCACGTCCAAATTGCGAAGCAACATCACGAACGTAAGAAGCAAGAGCCGCATCTTGTCGCAAGTGGACATGAAAATCATCAGGAAGAGGTAGTTCTATAGTATCCATCTGCCTTGAAAATAGGTAAAAAGAGCCGATAAGATTACAGAATCTCGAGAATTTTTCAATTCCAAAGAAGGCTCTGATTTATACTGCCAAAACATTATATATTGAGTGTTCCATGAAAATCGTGATTCCGCCTATTGTCCTCTCTCTTCTTTGTGCTTTCTTGAGCCTAGGATTCTGGGGGTGCTCAGGCGAAGTAGACAGTCATGGTCTCGAAAAGCTCAAATTCTTTCAAAAGACTCCCCCGAACATCAAATCTGATTATGAAATCATTGTCGGGGATCGTGACGCTAAAAACTATAGCGAAATCAAAGGGCCTGTTAAATTCATTCGGCAACGCCATTACGAAATCGCGAAAGACGCCAAAGGCCACTTGCTCCCCGCGCACTTCTCAGGGACTACAGAAATCAACTATCGAGAAAATGGGACCCTCGCCGATTTCACCTATTATGATTCCACTGGGGGAACGATCCTATTCCAAGCCTTTGTCATCTACAAGAATTCCAGAAAAGAGATATACCTTCATCTTGCAGAAGACAGTAAGGATTTTGTCTATATCTGTGACAAAAATGGCCGCATTTTAGAACAAGGAAACGACCGCGTTTATAAACAAAGCGAATTGGATCATTCTTGGAATTCCACCGATGGACATTTTTCATGGGAAGAAAACCCAAAACAAAAAATTATTGCAGGGCATATAAATCTTCCTAGCGGAGAATATCGACACCTGTACGAATATGATGAAAATGATTCCTTAGTTCGTATAAAGGCCTTTAATAGAGACAATGAGGAGATGGGTCGTTTTTCTTGGAAATATGCTTCTGATGGAAAATTAGAAAGCGCTTCTTTTGAATACGATCATCAATGGTTTCACCCTAACTTCTTAGATTTTAACGAATCTTATCGCTATGATGCCAATAATCGTCTCATTTCTGTAATCACTACACAATTAGACCCTGCTTGGGAATCCAATTCTTGGCCTCCTTTTGTTCAAAAAGACACCCTCCGTATGGAGTACAAAGACCACGATGGTTTTGTAGAGAAAAGCACCTTTAACTTAGGATCTCCAGAAAGTAAAACACTTTATGACCCCTATGGAACCGCCCTTGCCATTGAGACTTATGGTACATTTATTTATGAAGGCCCCAATGGAACGGGAGAAACTTACGACATTCAACGTCTCGAAAGAGAAATCGAATATTACGATCAATCTCAATGTGATCGCTGGCCACATCTGGATACGAAATCCATGATCTTTGTTCCCATAAAATTTGAAAAACTCTTCCCCGAAAATCAACTCCCCTGTTTTAAAATCCTTTTGGATGAAACTGATTCTCTTTTATGGAAAGGTTGTTTGAACAATAATGATCCCATTCAGTTGCTGTCCCTCAACAAAAATACAATCCACGCTGCACTTGTCAATTCCCTTTTAATTCTGGGTCAAGATCAAGGATCTAAACTTTATTGTCTTGACACTCAAAAGCCTATGAGTAAACTGGAAAACATGGACAATCTCTTACCTCACAAAAGAACCGAAAAAGAGTCTGTGCTCTCACTACCAATAAGAGAATTTACTCGTCTCAAACCTGACGAAGCCATGTATATTTGTTCTCCCAATTCTAAAGATAATTTTGCAACGTGTGTAACGCTCAATCACTACCCCAATCAAAATACATTCAACGCGATCGGAAGTATTGCACACAAAAATAATAGTGAGATTTTCTTAATCCAACAAACGTCTCCCGATGCTCAAATTTTTGTCACCCACGACAAATGCGCTTTTATTCCGAATCATAAAGATCAGAATGATCAGATCCTTTTTGAAAATGATTTGATCACATTCAAGAGGTCCCCTTACAAAGGGTTCCTCGGCGACACAGTACGAGTTCCCCTAAGTGATCTCCCCTGCCGTTTTAAATAATCAATAATTGTCACCACTGCACAAAACAAGAATTTGATTGATCTTGAATTCGAAAATTTAGTTCGAATTTTATTCAAAGCCTTTTTTTATAAGATTTCCAGAAGTATTTACTTAGTCCTCTATTTCAACGACTTTGCGATTATTGGTGCTTCCCAATATTACACGAACAGAACTTTTCGATTTTTTGAAATAGCCCGCGAGAAGCTCGCAAATGGCTTCATTGGCGGCCCCATCGACAGGGGGCGCTTTGACATCCACCTTGTAGGAACCATCTTCTAAAGGGCCCGTGACGCTTTCGCGTTTACTACGGGCATGCACTTTAATACTTATTTTCATAAAAAATTAAAGAATCACAGGGCCTGCAGGCGGCATCGTCCCTGAAGAAGTACGGCGAGGGACAAAAACAGGCTCAACCGCTTGATCTTTTTCCATCGCTTGCAAAAGATCTTCTTGTGCACGAATTATAGAGCGCGTGCGAATAAAATAATTTGTACGCAATTGTTTCAGTTGTTCAATTTCAGCACGAAGCTCTTCCGCTTGATGTTTTGTATTTTCCACATCGCGCAACGCACGCGCTTTGGCCTCAGCAATGATCAATTCTGCTTCTCTCTCCGCACTGTGCTTGACTTCTTCTACCGTTTTCTGCATAGTGACTACTGCATCTTGAATAGTTCTTTCAATTTGCTTGTAGTAGTTGACTCGTTCTTCTGCTATTTTCAAGCGCTCGGTCAAATCCGTGCGCAGACGTCCCTGCTGTTCAAACGCCTGAGCCGCTGTTTCCAAAAAAGCTTTGACTTCGGAAGGGTCCACCCCTCCAAAACGTTTGGAACGAAAAGTCTGATTACGAATATCAAGCGGAGTGAGTTCCATGTTTACCTTCCCAAAAAAGCCTGCACAAAATATACAAACATGAGCGTATTTACTCGAACCGTAAGGCATCAATTGGATCTAGACGACTGGCTTTTCGTGCTGGGTACCAGCCAAAGAAAACGCCCGTTGCAAAACAGACCCCAAAACTCACCACTACACTCGAAACAGTAATACTCATGGGCCAGTTCAAAAAGATCCGCACGCCCTCTGTCGCCAGAATACCGAGAATAATTCCGATCAAACCTCCCAGCAAACTGATCATCACCGATTCAAAAAGAAATTGCAACAGGATATCGCGACCACGGGCCCCAATCGCCATACGAAGCCCAATCTCACGAGTGCGCTCGGTGACAGAAACATACATGATATTCATAATACCAATGCCGCCGACAAACAGGCTTATTCCCGCAATCGCCGTGAGCACAATGGAAAGCAAATCACTGGTGCTTGTGATCATGGTTATCATCTCTTCCTGAGTGCGCACTTTGAATGGCTCCGTGGCAGAAGTCCAATTGCGGCGCTCCTTGAGAATCGTCAGAATTTCTTCCGTTGCTTTTGTTGCATAGCCCTCACCGATCGAATTCGCATAAATCGTCCGAATCTCCGTGGTCGCGTTAAAGCGCTTCATCACCGTCTGGTAAGGGGTAAAAATCACATCATCCTGGTCCTGGCCAAAATCACTGGATCCTTTCAACTTCAGAGTTCCAATCACTTGAAGCGGAATATTTTTGTAACGAATGGTTTTCCCGATCGGATCGGTATTCGGAAAAAGATTCGTGATCACTGTTTGTCCAATCACACAAACCTTAGCCATGCGGTCCGCATCATCATCAAACATCACGCCATCGGCAATACTGTAATTTCGAATTTTAAGGTACTCAGCACTGATCCCCGTGAGACTCACTGGCCAGTTATTATTCCCTACCACGGCCTGCCCATTCGCAGTCACCACTGGAGAAACGCCATCCAAGTACACCGCATTTTGGCGCAACGCAAAAACATCTGCTTCTTCTAAGGTTTCCGTCGATGAACTGGCATCTAATTGAACGCCTCCTTTCCGGGAAGTATTGGGCATGATCGTAATCGCATTGGTGCCCATCGCCGTCATCTTGTCTTTAATAGATTTTTTAGATCCTTCTCCCATGGCGACCATGGTGATCACTGCGGCCACACCAATAACAATGCCGAGCACAGAAAGAAATGTGCGTGTGCGATTCCTCAGAAGCGCTTTTAATGCAATACGAGCTAAAGTGAACGGACTCATGTGGGAGCCTCCTCGGCATCGTCAGCGTCATCAAAGAATTCAGGAGGCGGGAGCGCGTCGTACGCAGCTTTTGCATTCAGCGTATTTCCATTAACGGTATCCTTGCGCAACTGACCATCTCGCAAAAGTATGGTTCGCCCCGAAAACGCCGCAATATCCGGCTCATGAGTCACAAAAGCGATGGTTTTCCCTTTTTCATTCAGATCTTGGAAAATCATCATAATCTCATAACTCGTGCGCGTATCCAAATTTCCTGTAGCTTCATCCGCAAGGATAATCACCGGGTCATTCACAAGCGCCCGCGCAATGGCCACGCGTTGCTGCTGACCCCCCGAAAGCTGATTGGGCATATGGTTCATGCGATCCGCAAGACCGACGCGTTCCAAAGCAGCAATTGCCCGATCATGGCGTTCCTGTGGCGTCACGGAAGCATTGTAAAGAAGGGGAAGTTCCACATTTTCCATAGCACTCGTGCGGGAAAGTAGATTGTAACTCTGAAATACAAATCCGATTTTGTGGCTGCGGATGTAGGCGAGTTTGTCCCGGCGCAAAAGTTCAATGTGCTCACCATCGAGAATGTACTCTCCACTGGAAGGCTTGTCCATGCAACCTAAAATATTCAACATCGTTGTTTTACCTGAGCCACTGGTGCCCATGATGGTCACAAACTCACCTTGGTGTACGTCAAAACTAACGCCTCGCAAAGCATGAACCGTTTCTTCACCCATCCTGAATTCTCTTCGCAGGTGGCGAATGGAAAGTATTGGAGAGCCAGTTGCCATAGATTACTTCTTGTTTTTGCCCGGACGACTGGGCATAAAAGGACTGGAAGCTTCTTCTGTCACCGCCGTTTTCGCGACAGTGGGATCTTCCTGGCGGACAATCACAGAATCACCTACGGAAAGCCCTTTCAGAATCTGCACATTCACACCATCACTGATCCCTGTTTTCACAGGACGCGGTGCTACTTTTCCATTCAGATTTACCCACACAAGACTACCCGAAATCTTAGGCGAGGAAGAAGAACTTTTTTTCTTCGTTCCACCACCAGGAGCGCCACCACCCATCATACCCGGAGGGCCCATATCATCATCATCTGAAGCCTTTGCCTCTTTAGAATGTGAAGGACGGGGCATATCTTTAGGATCAAGCATCGGCGTTCCTTCCGCAGGCGTAAATTTGACAGCTTTCACAGGCACCGAAATAGCATCCACAATTTCCTCTGTCACAATGGTACATGTCGCTGTCATCCCTGGCAATAATTTCAATTCCGGGTTTTCTGCAGTGATCACCACCGTATAGGTAATCACATTTGAAGTTTCCGTAGGGTTCAAACGAACTTCCTGAACGGAGCCTTTAAATTTTTCATTCTGGAAAGCATCCACCGTAAATTCCACGCGCTGTCCTTTTTTCACAGCTCCAATATCCGCTTCATCCACATCTGCCATTACCTTCATCTGCTTCAAATCCTTAGCCAGAATAAAAAGTGTCGGCGTACTCATGGAAGCCGCAACCGTTTGGCCCACATCCACAGAACGTTCAAGAACCACTCCGTTGATGGGACTTTTGATTACACTATAACTCAAATTCAACTGCGCCTGTTTCTCTTCACTCGCACTTTTATCCATAGAGAACTTTGCTGCATTCACTTGATATTCCGCTGTTTCCAAATCAACGGTGCTTGCGCTATTTGTTTCCGAAAGTTTTTTGGTGCGTTCAAATGTTTTCAACGAATGCTCGTAATCATTCTTGGCTGATTGGTAGGCAATCTGCGCCTGATACAAAGTCGCCTGTAACTTTGACTTGTCAATTTCCGCAATGACTTGGCCTTTTTTGACTTTATCATTAAAGTCCACATATATTTTGCTCACATCACCAGAAACCTGCGTGCCTACTTCTACTTCATCCACAGGCTCCAAAGAACCTGTTGCCGAAATCGTTGTCGCAATCGTTGTGAGTTTTACCTTTTCACTCACCAAAGCACCCACATCGGCACTCGCCGAAGACGCCACATAGTGACGCACCACGAGACCCACAGCGAAAACCGCCGCAAAGAGGACAAGCCATTTGATATACTTTTTCATTAGTATTTCCCTGTATAAAGGTCCAGTAGATGCCTAGCAAGAATGCTCGTATACTTCGCCTGCGTTAAATTACTGCGCGCCGTTTCCAGATTATTTTTCTGTTCGAGATAATCGGTATAACCCAGAGAGCCCGCCGTGCGCTGTTCTTCCGCCACACGGAACGATTCTTCTTCCGCCTCTACTTGTAATTTTGCAGCGTCCCACTGCGCATCCGCAGAAACCGCTTGCAAGTACAACTGTTCCATATTATTCTCTAGTTCCTTGCCCGTCTCTTTTTTGTTGACTTCTGCCTGCGCTGACGCGACTTGCGCCCCCAAAACTTTTGCATTCGTTTCGCCCGCATCCACAATCGGAATCGTAATTCCCAAAGTGAGACTGTGAGTATAACCAAGTTTCATCTGATTTCCATAGCCATCAGATTCCCAAGACTGAAGTCCTGTGGTGGCGTTCGCACCCAAATTAACGTTAATGGAATTATTCTTTCCCGCAAGCGTGACTTTTTTCTGTGCGGCGAGACTTGACAAGCTATCTGCCAGAAGCCCAGGATTGCTTTCGCGGGCCATTTTAAGAACTGATTCATAATCGGGGAGAGGTCCCATATCTTCTGGAGATTGATATTCCATCTGTGGAGCATTCACAATTAAAGAATCCCCACGGGGAAGTTCCAAAAGCTGACGCAAAGTCGTGATCGCGCTTCTTTCTGCCTGTTCTGCGGAAAGCAGGGCCACCCGGCTTGTCGCCACATCGGACTGCGCCAATACATAATCGCGCTTGGTGATGCTTCCCGCTTCATAAAGATGCGTGTTATATTCCAACACCGCCGAAGAAACCGTGAGCGAAGCCGAATCGGCTGTTTTTTGTTCCATGGAAGCGAGCAGAGAAATATAAGCGTTCATGACCGACTCTTTCACATTCATGGCCGCAAGATCCGTATTATACTTCGCCGCCTGACGATCCAGGGCCCGACTTTCAATAGTGAGGCCGGTCGCGCCCCCATCCCACAAATTCATGGAGCCCGTAATCCCAAGACTCAACTTATAATGATCTTGAGGCACATCATTAAAGGGGCTATCAAACAAACTCTGATTGACACTCGCCGAAAGACTCGGGTAACGACTATCGCGGGCCTGATCCAAACTGACAATGGTCTGTTGTTCATTGAGCTTCGCAGATTCAACCTTGAGACTCGCGGTGTGGACGCGCGCTATGCAATCTGAAAGCGTCCATCCACCCGAAGCAGCAAAAGAAGCCGAAGCCCCCAAGACACAAACAAGAAATATTTTCATTTTTGTTTTCATTACAGTCTTTGGATGCTTCAGAATACACCCCCGTTGCATTTTTCGGAACTTATTATTCCGTTACCGTATTGTTTTCAAGACTAGAAGCTATTTGTTCTTCCACAGGTACCGTAGTCGTTGTTGGCTCTACTTTCGCCTGAGATTTTTTACGTTCTTCACGCACTTTCACCCGTTCTCGCGAATCAATTTCACGGGCGACAAAATAGGTCCCCAGTCCGGACCACACGGGGACAAAATAGGGGACAAAACTTGCAAACAAACGCCACCCCCGTTTAATTCCCAAAAGAGAAAGAGGAATCGCTAATAACACACCAATTCTAGTTCCAATACGTCCAAAGTAACGATTGCGGCGTTCCCGCCCTCGCACACCAATAGCAGGCTGCAATGCCGATTGTGTAAAATGTCCCATGGCAAGTGCCCCAAAAACGGCAAAAGCACCTCCTAAAATCATCCTGTCTTTTTCGGGCATTTTACGGCCCAATTTGGAAACCAGAAGGCGATGAACCAGAAATCCCACCAAGGCAAAAACCAGCAAAAGCCTGGTAATCAGAGGACTTCGAAAGGTATCGTCAATGCACCAATTCACAAAATGTTCGCAATTGTTGCTGTATAAATAATAGGAGCGCTCATAGAGACGCTTTTTGGCGCGTTCCACAGCGGCAATCCCGCTGAATTTGGCTTTAGGGTGTTTGCGCACCTTAAAACCATGTCCCTCGCAAAAACGTTTCATAGATGTTTTGACAATACAACCATAGCGGATCAAGTGGGGCAACTTGGGAATATCTTTAAGACCCAATGTTCGGGCCATTCCAGAATAGTGAATAACTCTACCACCACCAATGTAAAGACCATGGTGACTAAAACC
>DBTP01000041.1:0-4012 GCA_002307115.1 Fibrobacter sp. UBA1313
CGGCGGGCAAAGGGACAACGAATTTTACCCCGCACTACGGTGTGACCCAAACGCGTAGCGACCGCGGTAATCGACAACGCCTCTTTTAGTGATTCAATTTCGTCCCTTTCTTTCACCATCTTGCTACATTTCCACCTAATGAGTGTTGGCCTTAATATACAAGAAAATGTTCCGATGCGACAGTTTACGTCGTTTCGAGTGGGTGGCTCCGCACGTTTTTTTGTGGATATCGAAAATGTGGACGCTATTGTTGAGGCTAAAAAATTCGCGAAGCAAAAGGAAATCCCTTATTTTGTACTAGGTCGCGGTAGCAATGTGGTTGTGTCTGACGGGGGCTACGAAGGCTTGATTATTCGAGTGGCGCGCGGGCTTTCTCATTTTTCTTTTGAGGATAACTTATTAGTGGCGGGAGCCGGGTGTCCTTTGGCTCGCCTCGCGCGGAGCTCCATTACCCATAATTTGGGGGGCATCCATCTACTGGCAGGGATTCCTGGAACGGTGGGGGGTGCCATTTACATGAATGCGGGGGCCTATGGCGAAGACGTTTCTCAAACGCTTCTTCAGGTAAAAAGTTTGAATGCTTCTGGGAACGTGATCACACGTAAAAATGTGGACTGTGAATTTTCTTATCGGCATTCAGCGTTTCAAACCAATCAAGAGATTATTCTTGAAGCCACATTTGAGTTAAAGCCCTCCCCTGCCGAGCCACTTCTTGCCGAAATGGAACGCGTGATGAGCGAGCGTCGCCAAAAGCAACCGTTGGAGTTCCCTAGTGCGGGTTCCACGTTTAAGCGCCCTGCGACAGGCTTCCCCGGAGCTTTGATTGAAACGGCGGGGCTCAAAGGTTATAAGTTGGGGGGCGCACAAGTCTCCGAAAAACATGCGAATTTTATCATCAATATGGGCAATGCGACGGCGCAAAATATTTACGATTTGAGCCAGTTCGTCATAGACCGCGTAAAGGAAAATTCCGGTGTGGAACTCACGCGCGAAGTGATTTTTATCGGAAAATTTTGAATCGCTTCCAGGGCTTGATCGCAATGAAAAGAGAAGCCCCGACGATGCCACCGATAAGATCGGCAGCGACATCTCCTGCGGACACGCTCCGGCCGGGGACAAAACTTTGATGAAATTCATCCAGACATCCGAAAGCGACGCATAATAAGACAGAGACTAGGGCACAGCGAATTCTATGCGCATCCCACCTGAAATTTTTGAACCAAAAACAAAAGCAAAAACCTAATGCAGTATAAGCTCCAGCATGCATAAATTTGTCAAATGGAGGGCGCAACCACCCCATGTGATCACCTGTAATTGCAGAGGTCCGGAAAAGAACGGCCAAGAGAAGCACTGCGGGGACGTAGCGAAAAAGCGGGTAACGGCTAAATAAGGATTCCATCATGCGCAGAATATAGAATTACTTTAAAAACATTTTGAGCATTTTTAAACCCATTTTAGTGTAGGGCGGATATTGGAAGGCGAAATCAATCCAAGTTCCTTTTTTAAGAATGCTGCGCTCGTGACTGAAGGCTTTGAAACTCGCTTCTCCGTGATAACCACCCATTCCGCTATTCCCCACACCGCCAAACGGCATATAAGGGGTCGCAAGATGCATAATCGTTCCGTTAATACAACCACCGCCGAAATTCACATTGTCGAGAACTTGCTTTTCTAATTTTGGGTCATTGCCAAATAGGTACAGCGCGAGCGGATGCGGAAGACTTTTAAGTTTGGCGATCATTTCTGATTCCGTATTGTAAGGGATCACAGGCATGACAGGCCCGAAAATTTCCCCTTGCATCACCGGAGAATCAAAGGTGACGGCATCGAGAATGGTGGGTGCAATTTTGCCATCCTGTGCGGTGCCACCGAGAATTACCGATTCGTTTTTAATAAGTCCCATCACGCGGTTAAAGTGCTTTTCGTTGATAATCTTGGGAAAGTCTTTTTCTGCGGCTCCCTGGGGCACCATTTTTTGAAAAGCTTCAGACAAATATTGTACAAATTCATCTTTAACCGATTGATCAATGTAAACATAATCGGGAGCCACACAAGTCTGGCCCGCATTCAGAAGTTTCCCAAAAGCAATACGTTTAGCGGCGAGTTTCAAATCGGTTGTTTTAGAAACGATGCAAGGACTTTTACCGCCGAGTTCCAAAATAACAGGAGTCAAGTGCTTACTCGCTTTTTCCATCACTTCCTTCCCCACGGCAACGGAACCCGTGAAAAAGATATGATCAAAACGTTCTTCTAAAAGTTGATTATTCTCTTCGCGGCCACCTAAAATAACTTGTATGTAATCCGGTTCGAACGTTTCTTTGACAAGTTTATCTATAAGGCGCGACGTATTCGGAGCATAAGCGGAAGGCTTCAGAATCGCCGTGTTCCCTGCGGCAATGGCACCGATCAGAGGATCAATCGCGAGCATAAAAGGATAATTCCAAGGCGACATGATAAGACACACACCATAAGGATGGGGTGAAATAAAACATTTACCAGGAAACAAAGCGGAGGCTGTTTTGACCGAGCGATCCTTCATATAACTTTTGAGATGCTTTATCATAAATGTAATATCGCTCAAAAGCATCCCGATTTCGGCCATATAAGATTCAAATTCAGACTTGTTCAAATCCAGATAAAGTGCATGATTAATCTCTGCCTGATGATCCTCAATCCATTGCCTTAAACGGCGCAACTGCTCTACACGAAAAGCGTAAGGCAACGTTTTTCCGCTATCATAAAAGGCACGAGCACGAAAAACTGTTTGTGAAATCATATCACTTCCTTATTTCGAGTGTATAAAATCCGTTTCCATTCGTTTTCATCTCAATCGTTTCGCCAGAAGTGGCCCTAGTATAAAAAAGACGAAACTCTGCGGGCTTGGTGCCCGATTCCAGCATCGCCTGGATTTCGCGGTCAGAGATAAACGCGGAACCTCTCCAATTTGGGTTATACCAATGCCACGCCTGCCAATTAAAAATCCCGCGAGTGGATTGCAGAAACGCACGCAGCATTAAAGAATATTCGTATTCAAAAAAAGCTTTGTAATCGCTCACAGCATTGCGTTTTTCGAGGTCAGAGAGCAACTTGTAATTCGGGGTAAATTCAAGGGTCTCCTTATCCGGATTGCTGTAAGTGAATCGGATTCCGCTCGAAGTCACAAACGCTTTGAGCGAAGGCTGATCCAGATGCTGAAAAACTCCCACACTCACCTCCTCGTAATCGCGAAACACCACGCCCTGATCCAGCGTCTGGTGAATCGAAAGCGGCACCGGCGACTCCCCTACTTTACCGAGCTCATAAAAAGCGAGTTTAGCTCCACTCCCTTTCTTAGTAAGCACCGCGAGCAAAGGCTTTTGGCTCGGTTCTTGCATCAGCCAACACGTCTGTACTTGTTTTTCGCCCTTGAGAATGGCTTCGATTTCTTTGTCCTGAACGCCGAAAGAATCCCATTCCATCCAGTTGCCGTTACGCCCGATGCTATCGAGGTGGCCGAAAAGAACTGCGGGCGCGAAAGGGGTTTTACTTTCGAAAACTGTTTTTGGGGAGGCCGCAAAGGCGCAACCCACGAGAAAAAGACAAAAAAGAAATCTGATCATGATGAGAAGATAGTTATTATGGGAGCGATAAGCGAATTTAGGAGGTTATCAGAGGCTTGTGGCAGTCGTTAGCATTTGACTTACTTTTGGCGAAAATTGTGGTCCATCGTTCTCTTTGGGCGTGCCCC
Organism: Fibrobacter sp. UBA1313; assembly: GCA_002307115.1. Classification (GTDB taxonomy): domain Bacteria; phylum Fibrobacterota; class Fibrobacteria; order Fibrobacterales; family Fibrobacteraceae; genus UBA1313. Next base: position 3,728 of record DBTP01000041.1, read on the forward strand.
GGCTTCACGATGAGACTATTTCAAAGAACCCCGCCGGGTCGGCGAGCTATGGGCTACCCTCCGGTCGGTGTTTTGCTTTGCAAAACACTGGCTTACGCCACCCTCCGCATGCCTCACGCAAAGCACCAAAAATAAGCGTCCATCAATCTTGACAGGTTGAACGAATTTTGCTTATGTACAAAATGAATTTTTTGTATTTGCTAAAGATATTTTTCAACCCAAGCAAGCTTAGTTGTGCGACGCTCCCCTTACATGGCTTTAGCCACTTTTGTGCTCTCGCACTTG
>DBTP01000041.1:4335-6160 GCA_002307115.1 Fibrobacter sp. UBA1313
CTGCTCCCGCTCATTTCTGCAAAGCTCCTATGAAGGATCACTCTCACTAAGCGCTGAAGCGCAAGTGTTCGTGTTTCTTGCTTGGTCTCGCTTGATTCCATAACCGCAAACCAGTTTTAGAGGAGCCTTTGTTAAAATTAGTGGTAACTTTTTACTGTGATTACTCTTATTTTAATGGCTGGGTAATAACTTAATTGTGACAGGAACTACAGCATTCGTATCCAATGTGTCCTTCCGATACACGACAGTCACCGGGGTATCATTATTTTTTGCGGACAGGGCGAGCAAAACAGCTCATCGAAGTAGATATCAAAGAAGCCCCTGCATTGTCGCTGATATCTTATAAAATGTTCCTTACTTTTTGTTTGAAAATTATTGCTCCCTAATCGCGGTATGCTTGCCTACGCGGATGCCGATGGCTGTAGAAGTGCCCGCAGTGGTACCGTTGACGCGGTAGGGTGCGAATGATGCCTCCTGTTTTTGAATAGTATTTTGTCGCAAAGGCGGTAAAGCGAGAGGAGGTTCCTTGTACTGCGGAATGGAATCAAAGGTTGGAGTGCCATCTTCCTGAACTTGGCAGGCGAGGGGCATTCTTACATAATCGGAAACTAAGGAACCATTCCATGCCCAGATGAAAGTCGTGTCCACGAGTGTTCCGTGGCAAAAGGCATAATTTCCCGAACCCAGCAGAAGAATGAAGTATTGCTCAAAACCGTATTTGCCGGAGTCCAGCTCGACACTTGTGCCTTGGTAGTGAAAAACACTGTTGTCGGAGAGGTCAAAAGTGGTAGTGAAATCCAGCGCAATAATGTCCTTCACTGTCCAGATGGAGCCATTTGTAGAATTACCGTGTAACTCTACCTCATAGATACATGGATATCCTTCATCTACAGCACAAGAGCCTGCAAAATAAATATCACTGCTGGAGGGAGTTATATGGAGAAATTTGGCGTTATATTTAGAAAAAGCAATGCCGTCCGCTTCTGTTTTTCCTAGGTGAATGGTAACGGTGTCTTCCCACGTCCATGACGGTATTTTGTAGACGAAAACAGTGTCCGGGGAACCAGAATACTGCGGGATGGAATCAAAGGTCGGAGTCCCGTCCTCCTGTACTTCACAGGTGAGGTACATCACTGTAAACAGAAAGACGAGGTTTAAAGAGTCTTTGAATTGCGTGCGGCAGAATGCATATACCTCCTTATTTGTCTGGAAAATAAAAAGGTTCTGGGATTCTGGATAGAGTTGCTTCCGTTGCTGAAAAAGCATAGTGTCCTTCAGATTCAGAGTTGTGCTCAAATCAAGACTGGCGGTATCAAGAGGAATCCAGAATCCAGGCGAATCCGTGTAAAGAGCAAAAGTGGAGGAACCTGCTTCTGGAATGAGTGCCCATTCATCCATTAAAAAAAGATCTAAGGAATCGCTGTAACCACTGTAGTAATCGCTGTAGACATAATAGGCATTTTCTCCCAGGGAATCCATCATGATTGAGGTATCCGAAGGAAACGTGAAAGTAAGGGTGGTTGTTCCCAGATCCATATGAAGGTCAATCTCTGTAGAAACCGTCCTTGCCGACACAGAGACAGACAGCAGAGCAAAAGCACAGAAGTATACCTTTAGTAAAAGAATGTGTTTCACCCTAGCCTCCTATTTTGCTTTTTGTGTGGCCTGCCACAGCAAGGGGATAATGAGAGAGTTAAAAATGCTCATAGGGAAAAAACGCGCCAAAATCATGAAAGTCTGTAAAGTAGCTCGCCTCATGCTCCTCAATATAGATTCCCACTAAAAGCAATGACAATATTTTTTTGCCTTCAGTTAGTTGCACTCC
>DBTP01000198.1:0-335 GCA_002307115.1 Fibrobacter sp. UBA1313
GACTCCGGTAACGCAAAGGGTTATGGCGCAGGCGATCATCGCGTTGCGCAGAAGGCTAAATAGGGACCTTTTCATAGTTTTTCCTCGGGTTTTTGTGAATTATGTTTTTCAGATCGGCGTAGCAAAAGTACGACGAAAATAGTGAATATCATGACTAAAGTAGAAAGGGCGTGAATTTCAGGAGTGACTCCGCGGTGCACGCTCGCAAAAATGTAAATGGGAAGGGTAATGGACTTAGGCCCTGCGGTGAAAAAGCTGATAATGAAATCATCTAAGGACAAAGTAAAAGCAAGCATCGCCCCTGCAAGAATGCCCGGGAGGAGCAACGGCAAAAT
>DBTP01000198.1:720-5452 GCA_002307115.1 Fibrobacter sp. UBA1313
GCAATCTGAAACGTCACATGCCCCACAATCATCGTAGGCATCCCGAGTTCAAATAATCCTGTGAGCGCACGCACCGCCCCAAAAGCAATCACGAGAGCCACCGCAAAAATAATGTCTGGCGTGACCACCGGCAAATTCAGCAAAGGCTCAAAAACGCGCCGCGCCTTCTTGCCCCAGGGGGCCATTTGCAGACCTATGGCTAAAGCGGTTCCCACGACGGTTGCAATGAGGGTGGAACTCACCGCGAGAATCAACGTATTCATTGCCGCTCGCAGAATCAATTCATTGTGGAACAAATCGGTATACCAGTGTAGCGTAAAACCGCCCCACTGAGTACCTAGTCGTGACGCGTTGAACGAAAAAATGACAACGCAGAGGAGAGGCAAATACAGCATGATAAAAAGCATGATCGCCGCAAAATTAATCCAAGGATGGGTCCGATTCATTGGGCACCCCCTTTTTCACTATTGCGATTAAACAAAAGCAAAGAGGCCAGTGTAATCGCCATCAGGGCAAGGCTCAGTGCTGCACCAAAAGGCCAATCGCGACTGGTACCAAATTGTTGCTGAATCAGGTTCCCGATAAGCATATACTTCGCGCCACCTAACATATCGGGCACGACAAACATTCCCATCGCGGGCACTAACGTAAGCGTAATTCCCACGGCTACAGCAGCCTTTGTCTGGGGCCAAATCGCATGACGGAAAGTGCGGAAAAAACCGGCCCGCAAATCACGACTCGCTTCCACAAGACTCCAATCCAGTTTATCCACCGCGGTATAAAGAGGCAAAGCGACAAAGGGTAAAAATGTGGAAATCATACCGATATACACCGCAACCATACTGGGGTAAAGAGGAGCTCCCGGCTGAATCCACCCGAAACTTGCGGCTATGCGGGCGGGCGGGAATTGGGGGGCGAGCACAATCAACCAAGCGTAGGTGCGGATCACAAGATTCGTCCAAAAAGGCACAAGCAACAACGCCATCCATATCCCTTTATTTCGGGCGGGCCTGGAAGCGAGGAAAAATGCCAGCGGGTAACTCAACGCAATGCAAAGGCCTGTCGACACTGCCGCCACCATCACACTGCGAGCAAGAATCCAAAAATTGTCTGCAGACCAACCGAACAAATCGAAGCCCACTAATCGCTTCATATTTTCAAAAGTGAAAATCCAATCTACAGCACCGTACTCACTCCGTTCCGCAAAACTCACAGCGATAAGGCCGAAACAGGGAAGAGCCAAGAAAAAGCCAATCCACAATAAACCGGGCAACAAAAACACGGACGCCCGTTTCCGCAAAGCCTTGGGCGAAACGAGTTCTCCGTTATAGATAATATTGTTATTGTCAGCCATGGAGCACCACCCAAGAATCTGGTGAACAAGTCCAATGGATTTCATCGCCACTACGAACGGGGATTTTTGCATCAATTTGCATGCGAAGTCCACCTTCCAAAATCAAAATTTGGTAAGGGCCACGGTAAAGAGTCGTCGTGACACGGGCGGTGATACCCTCTGCCGCTAAGTACATATTTTCCGGACGTACGGTAAGCGTTCCTTTTTCCCACGGAATAGGATCTTCCACGGTGAAATCACCCCAAAGGGTTCGCACCGAATGATCCCCAATTTTTTCCGCTTCAATAAAATTTTCAGTGCCCAAAAAGTCGGCCACAAAGCGCGAATGGGGCTTATCAAAAACGGTTTTTGCCGGACCAAATTGGCGAATACAACCTGCTTCCATCACCGCGATTCGGTCAGACACAGCGAGCGCTTCGTTTTGATCGTGCGTCACCATGATAAAAGTCTTTCCCAATTTTTGTTGCAGTTCTCGAATCTCAATTTGTACTTGAATTCGCAATTTTGCATCCAAAGCACTCATGGGTTCGTCTAAAAGCAAAATAGAAGGCTCGTTGACCAGCGCGCGAGCAATCGCTACGCGTTGTTTTTGTCCGCCAGACATTTGTTGGGGGTAACGAGTTTCCATTCCTTGCAACCGCACCATGTCCAATGTTCGGCGGCTACGTTCATAGGCTTCCGCTTTAGAAAACTTTCGGGCTAAGAGGCCATAAGCCACATTTTCGAGCACCGTCAGGTGGGGAAACAGGGCATAACTCTGAAACACGGTATTGATAGGACGTTGGTTTGCAGGTAAGTCGTGGATATATTCTCCATCCAGCATAATAATGCCGTTGTCCGGCTTTTCAAGACCCGCAATCATACGGAGTAAAGTGGTCTTGCCACACCCAGAAGGCCCCAGTAGCGTTACAAACTCGCCACTCTCGACTTTCAGATCCACGTTAGCGATCGCTTGCACAGCGTCGTAATTTTTCCATAGGGCATAGGCAATTAAACTCATAGGACTTCCTTTCGTATAAGCCCATTAATGCAAAGACTATGCCAAGGAATAAACCCCCTCAAAAGTGGTAAAAAGGCAATAAAAAAAACAAGGATGAACAAAAATGTTTTATTTGTCTACAACAATGACTTTTGTGTTTAGAGAAACAAAAGTTTTTTACGTCAAATTAAAGAGTCTTTTTATCTCAGAAAAACCTTTTTACTCAAAGTTCCATACTTTGATTCTGCTTTCACCAAAAGAACTCCATTGAATTTCTGGTTGCTGAGTTGCAGTGATTTTCTTTGAATTTGTTGCACCAAAGATCCCTGAAGATTATAAACTTTCCATTGCACCTCTTGCCACGCTGCTGGCGCGGAGAGAAGAATGCCCTCATTCTGATATTGCAGGGTCAAAAATCCGGACTTAGGGGCAACGGGGCGCGAAAAGCCCACAAAGGGGTCGTAGGTAATGCCCGCTTCATTGGTCTTGGGGTTATCCAGGTTCTCGATGACATTATTGAAAACACCGCTCATGAGGGAGGCTCCGAACCAGGCGAGGAACTGGTCGAAGTACATCTCGTTGTGGAGTGTATCTTCTAACATTCCCGTAGTGTCTGTGATCAAGCCAAAAAAGTTCGCATGGGCATCGTATTCATAGTATTTAGAGAGCTCTTTGCTAAATGCAATTTTATCTTCATCGGTGCCGACGGCCATGGCAGCGGTCGCCCACATCCCGATGCTGAGATGGCTATGCTCGCGGCGGTAGCGCCAGGTGGAGGAGTCCTTTTTGTCATTAAACTCAAACCATTTATCTTCTTCTGGGACGAGTAGCCCTAAATTATCGCCTTCGATCTGATAGAAATTCGCGGCCTCTGCGCCCCCTTTAGAATTAATGAAAGCGAGAGCATTCGTTAAGTAAGCCTTGGCCCTTGTCTCATCGAACCAAATGGCATCAATAGCAATGCGCCACAAGGTGCGAATCGCATCTTTAAAAAAGGCGTGGCCGCTGAGGTAAGCATTATAACCGAGAGATCCAGAATAATAGTTCCCATTGGGTACCATCCAATCGGGAATTAAACCTTCGGCATATCCTGGGCTTTTTTCAATAATAGTGTAGCTCTGGTTAATGACATTGTCCCAATTATGATTTGAATTGGAATCAAAATCTTTGAAAATGCGATACCAAGCAGGGGAAAAATAGCCCGGATTGACAAAATAAGATCCCCCCCAGTCAGCACCAGGCGCGAGAATCCCAGTGTCCGTAATTTGTTTTGTGCTCCACATACAATCCAGAATCTTTTGAGCGTGAGTCGCGTAGCTTCCTCTTGAGGAGGAAGAATAATCGATCCAGCGTTTTTCCGAAACAAGCTTATCTGCAAAAATTAAGGCGAGCGCAATATCTTCCTCGGCATCGGAGGCCGCTCCAGAATTACCATTTTTGCTTCCGGTAGGACCGATGTACCAGTCATAGTAGCAGTTGTTCCACAGATATGTGTTGCCCGCTTCCCAAATGGTATTAAAGGTTGTCTGATCATCTGAAAATAAGGCGACAATCATGCCGTAGCCCACGCCTTCGGAAACGGCATCGCCTGGAGTTTCACTTTTCGGGCGGTGTACAAGGCCAGAGTCTGTGGAATAAGGTTTAATATTCCTTTCCTTAATTCCATCCCAAGCTTTGTCAAGGATTGCGTTCCACTGAGTGGCGCTGACTTTAGGTTGTGTATTGGGAATCTCAAGAACGGCAAAAGCATTTGCGGTGAACAACAAAACTCCGACAATACTTATTAAAAGGGAGATGCTTTTTTTATGTGTCATTCTTGTCCTCAATAACGTTGTCTTAAAAATATTTCTTTCACTGGAAAAAGCTTGATTTACATCCAATTTGATGGAAACAAGTGTATCCAAATAGGGAAAACAGTGTTCGAAGTTACAATTGTAAAAAAACTATTTCAATTAGTGTAATTTGTCACGTCCCAAAAAGGAATCAAATCCCCATACAACACTGTAAGCAAAACGAAATCAAGTAAACCAGCATTAAAACATTGTGGCTCTTGTGTACATATTCGCTCATCTAAACATAAAAAAACAAGGCCGCAACAAGCTACGGGGAATTGAAACCTAACGCTCGACAACACTACTGTTCAAAATAAAATTTCAAAATTTTGGATGTGAGAAAGCTTGTTTTTGAGCAAAGCAAAAATTTCTGGATCAAACATGGTTTAGGACAACATCTGTCCCTTCGCGATCTCTCTCACCCTTCAAAAGGCTAACACATTTGCATTTATCGCCCTTCAAACCATGCTGATTCACCACCAATAACCTCTTTGTCCATAGGAATCGAGTGTTATTGTCTCGTTTGGGGATATTTTGAATTTGAACCAAAATAGGGCAAATTTAAGC
>DBTP01000169.1 GCA_002307115.1 Fibrobacter sp. UBA1313
GTTATTTCTGGGGTATTGGAAATTTTGAATTCAATCGTTTCGCCCGGCTGAAATAAAGCTTCTAAAAGTTTTGCAAAATCTTTACGCCAATCTGGGGTGGGCCATGGAATGGAAAGTGCTTCAGGGTCAATGCGATGATTCTGCAAAAGTTCTAAGGACTGGGTGTCCAAGCCCATCGCGATCACTTGATCGAGAGGGATGATATTGGCCGCTATGGGTTGTACGAGTGTCTGTGTGGGCACTGCCTGTTTAGCTGCTAATGCAGACTCTTTTTCACGTTCTTTCGAACGTTTATCAGAAGCGAAGGCTCGCCGAATGGTGGAGTCGGATTCCTCTTCAGAGAGGCCCTCGTCTTTTGCCTTCTCTCCCAGTTGGAAGGTCGCCTCCATGTATGTCCAACCCTCTTCTTGCGCCGCTTCAGCGGCCTTGAAAAGAGCCTCTTTAACATCATTTTTTGAATGTGTAGCTTTTAAGAATGTATCTATTATAGCGCGAGGAGATTCCATAGGAGGAAATATACTTCATTTTCGAAATGCTTTTATTGAGTTTCTCTAAGCAAGCTGTTGAAAAATGATCTCTTTTAATTAAATTTGCAGACAGCAGCGGGCCTTTAGCTCAATCGGTTAGAGCCACGGACTCATAACCCGTCGGTTTCCGGTTCAAGTCCGGAAGGGCCCACTTAAACCCCGTCAGTACAACTACTGGCGGGGTTTTCCTTTGCTAAAATTTGCATATTTACGTTCATAGGAATTCACTTTATCAGAAGGAATATTTATATGTCTGAAGCAAAAAAAGAAATGAACGCGAAAGAAGCCATTGAACTCAGTCTTCGTGAGAAAAAAACGGTGGAGCTTTGTGATTTAGATGGAATGCAAGAAATCGCTTTGAATGCCGCTTGCGACACTTCTTGTGTGAATGAATCTACGGTGGATTATTGGGGAATGCGCGAGGGCGATGAATGGCACGTTTGTGTGCTTAACAACACTCACCAAAAGTGATCAAATATTGTGAGATCGTACGGTCCCACTCATAGCGGAACCGATAAGCATTGCGTACAATGTTTTCCCAATTTTCGGGTGCTACGGCAAAAAGATCTGCTACTTCTTTTAGTTTTCGAAGCATTTGATCTGGCGCTGCAGCATCATCTACCAGCATGGCGTTAGCATTTTTAAAGTCACCATCATAATTCGCTAGCAGGTTTGCACAGCCAACTTCCTTACCGGTCAAGGGAACTGTTCCTGCGGCGAGCGCTTTTAATACGAGTGAGGCAGAGGGTTCACGAGGATTGGCGGCAAAAAGAATATCGGCACCCGCAAGCACCATTTTGAGCTCGTTGTCGTCTGGAGAGATGTCCATTGTGGTGATCTGGCCCGGGTTTTGACCTGCTACAGAACGATAGTATTCTCCCTCTGAGCTATTGTGCGAAACGCCGACAATTACGAAAAAATTTAGTTTAGTGATGTCTGCGAGAATGGTCGCTAAGGTTTCAGACGTCCTGCCAGATTCTTCATCCAAGTGGCAGTACATCACCAAATGATCATCAAAATTTTTCTCAATATGAGCTTCAAGTTTTTTCCGGGCGTGTCGTTTCGCCTCTTCAATGGGGAGGTTTGCTTCAATGTTAAAATCCCAGACAGGATAGCTCACCCCGAACTGAATTCCTTTCAATTTTTTCTCATTGCGGCATAAAAATCCACTGAGGCCACCGGGAAGGTTGCTATTGAGCATCGCCTCGCGATATCCAGGGGAAGGGAACAGGACCTTGGAAGCATAAAAAAGGCCTGCTTTCAGCAAACTGACTTTGCCCCAAAACTCATATCCATCCATGTTAAAATCAGCCCTAGAAAGTCCTATTTTTTCAATTTCTTGTTCAGTAACGTGAAAATCGTAGGTAATGTTATGAACTGTGAAAAAGAAAGGGAGGGTTCCGAAAAGATCTTTGTAAACACTTTTTGCGAGGGCCCCCACGAGAGCTCCACCCCAATCGTGACCACAAATCGCGATCGGTTGAAAATCAATTTCAGTGCAGTAGGTGAGTGCTGCTGAGGCTAAAAAAGAAAAACGGAGATGATTGTCAGAATAAGAATACCCCGACTCTCCGTAAATGGCTGGACGGGCAAAATACTCATCACAACGGATATAAGTGTGCAGTGAATTAGGGCTTTTCCAGACTTCGAAAGGCATGTTACGGAGGTGCTCAATTCCACTAAAAACGCAAGAATACGCCGAAATATCCCCTAAAAGGGCCGGGTAGAATGGCGAACAGGTCAACACTTCGGTCCCCACACGAGCATAAGCCTCTGTTAGGTGGTTGACTGCGCCAGCAAGAGGACTGAGTTTGGTCCAGTCTCCAGCTTCCGGGCTAACGGCAAGGAACTTCACAAAAAACTCCAAAAAAAAATTTACCTTCGGCAAAGGCTTCTATACAAAGATATTTAATTAAATTACTTAGTGATAGTATAATTGCCTGTTTTTTACGGAGCAACAACAAAAAGGGACGAATGATGAAAACAATGCTACTAGTGGTAATTACTGGGGCCATGATCATCCTTTCTGGATGCAAAGGAACCAACGAAAAACGTGGTGATGAACATCTTAAGGAGGGTCGTTACCGCAATGCCATCAATTCTTACTTGGAAGCAAAGAGTAATGGCAACGTTTCTACAGATTTTTATGATAATTTCTGCCTCGCTTTGGTAAAAGCGGCTGAAATGGAGAGCAAAAAAGATCCGAACAGCAGTTTACTGAGCGGTTATTTTTCGCAGACCATGAAAAATTTGGATAAGGTGGTCAAGCCTGAAACTGCTCAAGAGATTGCTATTTCCATGGCAACCGTTGGTAAAGCTCAAGCGGCTGTGGATGGGGACTTGGGGACTACTTTGGATGGTTTTACTAAGATCGACTCCGCTCTTGCCGTTGTGAAGCGTACGGGGGGTGCTGAGGCTCCAATCAAAGCTATTCGCACAGAAGCTGAAAATGCTTATGTCGCTCGCGTAATGCCTGAAGTTTTGCAAGAAGAAGACGTGGTGGTTCGTGAATATCACCTCCTTAAAATTGCTTTGATTGCTCCAGAAAATGAACAATTGAAGCGCGAACTCAACAAGAGCCGTCTTGCTACTCGCGGTTATTTCTTGATTTTCGGTGAAAATCTTGGCGAAAAGGCTTCTACTCTTGTTGACAAGTGGGGTTATGTGATGGGATTCCCTTCAATCAACATTACCTCCACAAGTCTTACGGGTGAAATTCAGTTCTGGGCCTCTACAGGAAATAACACTGAATTAGAGGTCGAAAAGATTAAGCTCGTTTCTACCCGTGGTGATGAAGTTCTTGCGAAGCAGGTGGGTAATGGCTGGTGCGAAGCCGAAGTCATCGTTGGCAAGAAAGAAAATGCGAAGATTGAAAAGAAGAAGACTCCTTTTAAAGGCAAAGGCAAGCTCATGAATGAGTTCCAATGTTCTGCTAATGTATCTTTCTCATTCCCACAAGGTTTCATTCCTGACTATGTGGAATACAAGGATCAGTACGGTTGGGGTCGCAAATATTTGGGCCAGTAATACTAGGTTTAAATAAGTTTTTGAGTTAGAATTGAAAAAGTCTGTCTTAGGGCAGGCTTTTTTTTGTGGGTAAAATTTTTAGGTTATAAGATAATGGCACCGGAAGCAATTAAATCTTTGTTAATGACTTGGGCTGAACCTCAATTTAGGGCGTTTAGCATGTCCTTGATGCCTGGGGTGAGTCATGTTTTGGGGGTGCGATTACCGAAATTGCGTAAACTCGCTCGAGAGTTAGCCCGCGGTGATGTGGATCGGTATCTCCAAGAGGCGAGTGATGCTACGTTTGAAGAGATTATGCTACAGGGAATGGTCATTGGTTATGCTGCGAACGATTTGCCAAAAACTTTGGCCCGCATACAAAAGTTTGTTCCCAAAATGGACAACTGGTCTGTATGTGATAGCTTTTGTGGAACGCTAAAATTTGTTGAAAAAAATCGTTCATTTTTCTTGCGCTTTTTATCCCCTTATTTTAAAAGCAAAGAGGAATATGACGTTCGTTTTGCTATAGTGATTGGCCTCAATTACTATAGAGTGCCTGAGTATATTGACGTTCTTCTTCAAAAATTGAGGCGGGTGAAGCATAAAGGCTATTATGCCCAAATGGCACTCGCTTGGGCACTTTCTATGGCGTATATCAAATTTCCGCAAGAGACAGAAAAAATTTTGATATCAGAGAATGCTTTCGATGATTTTGTCTTTAATAAGACAATTCAGAAAATTTGCGAATCTCGACAGGTAGATACTCAGGAGAAAATGCGGCTTCGCGGTTTAACTCGAAAGTAAAGAGATCAAAGGGCTTTGGCTTTTTTAGTCCGCAAGACCAGTATTTCGTTTTTCTTTTTGTTGGGCCGCGAGTTTGATATTTTCTCTGGAGGCGATAATTTTACAGCCTGATTTTGCGCGGGTAATCCCTGTATAGAGAATTTGTCGTGTGAGCAAGGGATGTTCTGCTTTTGTGGGAAGCACCACCCAAACATTTTCAAATTCTGAACCTTGCGATTTGTGGATGGTAATGGCAAAGGCCGTTTCCCAATCATCTTCCGCGAAGATTCCGAGAGAAAAAATTTCAAATCCGTTGGGGCGCTGGAATAATGCCATCATTTTGTCTGCACTTTTGAGCGCAATGCCCGTATCCCCATTGTAAAGTGCATACGGATAAAGATTTTTGGTGATCATCATGAGTATGTCGCCCAGCTTTTCGCGGAGGCGCTCATTGAGAGTAATACTTCCTTGAGACCCTACGCGCTCTGCACAAAGGATGCGGGCTTTGGTAACTACTTTCCATGCTTCAGTACATAATGGATATAGAGGAGATTCTTGTGTGATGAATCGACCTTCCATGGCACCTAGTTTTTCGCTTAAATTTTGCAACCGTGTTGTGACATCATTCCCGAAATTTTCCTGAATCCAGGTATCGATGAGAGTATCCCATTGTGGATGCTCGATGAGCCAAAGTTCCGTTCCAGTGATTTCGATACTACCCAGGTTCACTTGGCGGGCGAGTTCCCCAATTTCTTTTGAAGAACGGAACGATTGATCTAAATGGACGCGGTGCTTACTGATATGGCCTAGAAGATCTCCGAGAACGGCACCTGCATCTACAGAGGGTAACTGATTTTCATCTCCGAGGAGGAAGAGTCGAGCCTCTACGGGGATCGCTTTCAGGAGACTCGCAAAGGTATTGATGTCAATCATGCTTGCTTCATCAATAATAAAAACGCTATCCATCGGGAGCTGATTTTTTTCGTTGTAGGTAAATGTGTTGGTTTGAGGCTGATATCCCAATAAACGATGGATTGTTTGTCCTTGGAGTTTTTGAATTATTTGAGCCGTGGGAACATTCCATTTTTGGAGGCTTTGAACGAGGCTTTCTTGCATGCGGGAGGCCGCTTTGCCGCTAGGTGCCGCTAAATGAATTTTGATGTTGGGGGTGATTTCCAATAGTTTGCGTAAAATGTGAAAAACAACGGTGGTTTTGCCTGTGCCTGGCCCACCGGTAATAATCAGATTTTGATGAACGCCGCGGATCACCGCTTCGGCTTGTTTGTCCGCAAGGTGATAGTCCTTGCAGAGTGTGGTTTTTTCTGCATTAAGGTTGGGGAATGGTGAAGATTCCGTCTTAGGAAAAAGGAGTGGAATTCTTTCCAGTATTTCTTTTTTTGCGAGAAAATATTTTTGAATATAGAGACAGTTGTCTCCGATGACGAAGGGCTTTTCTGGGTTTTGTGTATCGGTGGTGATGATCGCTGGGTAATTTCCGGCGAGTATTTCTTTGCCCGCTTCTGTCAAAGGGTCAAGCGCGATGCGCGTATCTCCACGGCGATTTTGTGCGAGAAGAGAGAATAGAAATTCCTCTGCCGACAGAGATAAATTCGGTTGAAATTCTTTGAGCATGTCAATGAGACACTTGTCTAACGGATGTACTCGTTCTTTTGTCATGAGTGAAGCCTCGACAATACTTCTTTTTGGACATCTTCTTGGAGCTTTTGATAGCTTTCGTAGCGAGAGATGGAAAATCCGAGGGACGTCCCTGCGTGGCACCCGCGCACATAGGCGTAATAAACGCCGCCGAACTCTTCATCAAAGAGTTTCGCTTTACCTACGCTGTCATGGATTCCACGGAGACTGGCGAGCCATTCGATAACGACGTAAGCGTAAAGAGCTCGCTGAATATTGTAATTATTTTCCTTCATACTAATTTCAATACTTTTGGAGTCATAGCTTTCGATTTTGTTGGATTTCCAATCTAAGAGGCACCACCGCATTTTGCCTTGGTCATCTTTAATTCTAAAGAGCAAGTCGATAAAGCCATTCATGAACCAATCGATTTTTTCGGTTTTGTTGAATTGCATTTCATGGCAACGATCACAGGCAGGGATTTCGCCTAATACAAAAGAGGATGCTGAATTTCCTTCCCAGATTTTGGGGAGCTTCGCGCGCAATGTATGAGAAATGAGGGTTGCTGTTTGAGCGATGAGAGTGGGGGAGCTTTCAATTCCATTGGCTTGGAGTTGTTGTGCGATGCGTTCTTGAATTTTTAAAGAGGTTTTTTCTTCCATCCCTTCACGAAAATCAATTACTTCCAAGACTTCATGGATGGCGTTTCCGATTTGGCTTCCCTTGGGGTAATCGGCATCGTCAAAGCAGGGGGGAACTATTTCGATTTCAGGAATTGTGGGTGCGATGGGTTCTGGCGTTGGGAGTACTTCTTCGGCTTTGTCGTTGCGTCCCTCTGCGTTGCTATGGCTTTTGCCGTGAGCGATTTTGCTGTATGAGGTAGAAAGGGAATAAAGTTTTTGAGGACGATTATTTTTTATGTCGTTTAACTTTTCGAGGAGTGCATTTTTTTGCTTTTTGAGATCAAAAAGTGAGGACTCTTCAAGGGCTTCTTTTTGAATTTGATGTTTTCGATAATTTTCAAAAATGTGGTTTGCCCTCTCTGGAGTTTCAATACTACGGAGCTCGCAATATTCGCTTTTATTTTTGAGGGCATCAAGCGCTTTGCCGAGGAATTTTCCATAAGGACTGAACTTTGTGGCGCTATTATTTCTGGTTTGTGGAAATTGTGGCATCAAAAGAAGATGTTCCGCGCGAGTGAGGGCGACATAAAAAAGGCGTTTCCATTCAGCAACATCTTCCATCGCATTTTTTTCTTTTGCCTTGGTTCCTTGCTTCGTTGTGTAATCACCATCCAGAGTGAGGATGCGCTGGGTGCTTTCTGCTTCGGAGAATGTGTAAATGTCTTGGTGGAGAAGCCCTTCCCCATTGCCACCGACGAGAACCACAATCGGAAATTGAAGTCCTTTAGATGCGTGAATTGTCATGACTTGGATGACTTCTGAATCGGTTTCGGTGGCGATAAAATCACCGTCTTCTGTGGCTATTTCCTCAATCCCATTTCGCAGATTGTCGAGATGCCTTGCCATGGAAGAAAGAGAAATACTTTGTTGGCAAAGAACTTCTACGATGTAATCTCCGATTTGGCGGAACTTCGCAAGTTCCTGCATCGTCTCGGGATGGAATAGCGTTTGCTCAATTTCGCTCTTTTCCAAAATGGAATGGATAAGACGGGGCCATTCACGGCGCTCGGCCTTTTCTCGCCAGTAGGTGAGGCATTCTGTGAAATGAGTATTGCGCGCATTTTCAAAGTCGAAAACTTCTGCGTCTTCAAAAGAATAATTGAAAAAACGTGTGAGGAGCGCGGCCCGCAATTTTTTCTGATCGTTGTTCTTGGCATCAATCGCTTGGAGGAGAGCGATCCAGTGAGCGCATTCGCTATCAGAGAAGAGCCCGGTGTCTTTATAGCGGGTAAAGGGAATTCCATTTTTGCGGAATAGAGCCTCTATGCAGTTCATCTCTTTGCGGTTGCGAGCGAGGACTGCAATGTCTGAGAACTTAACGTTGCGAAGCGTAAACTTTTCATCGCCCGCTTTTTCAGGAATTTGTAACGCCGTTTTCCCATTGTCACCCAGCACAAAGCATTGCTTTATTTGCTCCAAGCACCAAAGAGCGTGAGTGAAAGGGGACACAATATCGGGTGTGATCCAAATAGGCTTGATGCTTTTCCCTTTGAATGTCGCTTGATAACTATCGCTAGTTTTGCCTACTTCTGAATTCTGAAAAGGAATGTCACCTTCTTTAGAGAACCAAACGGATGCGTTTTCGGGTGCGGTAAAGAGTGTATTACAAGCGGCGATCATCATTTTAGAAGATCGGTAATTCTTAGGAAGGCGATAACCTTCTCCCTCTCGCTTTTTATAGTTTGCAATTTCTTGGAGTGCTCTTTGGTAAACGGCGAGATTCGCCCCTTGAAAAGCGTAAATGGATTGTTTCGGGTCACCGACAACGAATAGGCAATTATGCTCAGATTCCAAAAAAATATGCTTAAATATACTCCATTGTATTTCATTCGTATCCTGAAATTCATCAATGATACCATAGCGATAATGTTTGCGTAGAACTTCTAAAAGAGGGTTCTTTGTAGTCGACTTGAGCGCGGAATAAAGGGAAATAATCAAATCGTCAAAAGAAAGAACACTGTTTTCTTTTTTGTACGTTTGAAAACGAGCGTAGATTTTATCTGCTTCGGAAGCGAGGAAATGATTGCCGAGGCGCTTCGCGATTTGCTTGTGAAAATCATTTTCACTGTAATCGTAGATTTTGAGGTCGCAAAAACATTGAGCCAGCGTTGGATTACTTTCTGCTGCTTTTTCAATTTTTTTAGGCCCCAGTTTTCCACTGAAAGGAGTTTTCTTTTCACCGGCTTTATATTTTTCAAGGGCTTCTTGAAAATCTTGGTAATCTTTGTTTCCGAGAACAGATTTCGAGGCCGCGAGCTTGGTTTCGACAAGCTTTTCAAAAGGAATTTGAAGGGCTTCCAAATCCGCATTTACATCTAGGGCCGGGTCTCCAATGATTGTCGTTTCAGGGTTGTATTTGTTTACTAACTGAGTGAGAGTCGCAATTGCTTTTTCAAAGTGAAATGCGTCTTGTGCCACCAAGGTTTGGAATAGAAAATCCTTTGGCCATTCGTCACGACAAATTTTTTCGATAAAACTGCGTACCCCCTCATCGCTTGCCATTTTGCTTTCGAATCCGGTATTTGCTTCAAACCCGTAGGTGGCAAGTATCTTTTGACAAAAAGAGTGAATTGTGTGTATGGGAGCGGTATCCATATTTTGAATGGCGATGGAAATTCGTTTGTGTACAACGTCTGGTATCGCGCCTTTTTGTAGACGTTCTTCCAAAATGTCACGGATGCGTGTTTTAAGCTCGCTCGCGGCCTTTTCTGTAAAAGTGACCAGCAAAATTTCACTGATGGTAATGGGTTTCCCACCCACAAGATTTTTTCCATCGCTCTCGATCATTTTACAGACAAGATTCTGAATGGTATGGGTTTTTCCGGTACCCGCAGAGGCATTAATATACGCATTCTTTTGAAAGAAATGGGGATCCATATTTTCTAAGTCAAATACGCGTGTCATACGGAGGCCTCATACAATTTCTTAAAAAATTCAGCATACTGATCGACGAGTTCCGTAAATGCTTTTTCAGTTTCAGGAATAGACCAATCGGATTCTACAAAGAGTGAGGCTTCTTTGCTCGGGAAGGTCCAATATTTTCCAAAAGAATCTTTGTTCAGATCTTCTAAAAAATCTTCCTTAGAGAGAGCTTCTTTGTGGCTCCTCTTTCGATCAAAATAATCCTCTAAAAAAAGAATCGGTAAGTTGGCTCTGAATTTTTCTTGGAAGGCTTTTTTCCCCACGGCAACGAGCCAATCGGAAGCTTCTTCGGGTAAAAGAGTAAACTTACGAATGTCGGTGCTTTTTTTGTCTTTGCCGCTTACTACAGAGAGCGTGAAATGTTGTTCCTCTTTCGCACTTGCCGCAATAATCATAGCACACACGAGGGGATGTAAAAAATGAGATAGGCTGGCATTGCCATTGCAGGTTGTTAAAAGGGCTGTACTATTTTCAGCGGTCTTGCAAATCCATTCTGGGGTTCCTGTGAAGCGAGTGACAAGGACTGCCTCTTGTAGAAAATCCCATTCCAAAAGCTCCCCTTCGTGGTAGTTTTTCGGAGCGGCTTCATCTTGTATTTGCGTTTCAATGAGGTCTTGCAAATCTCTTTTTGTTTTTTCTCCAAAGATGCCTTCGGGGAGGAATCCTTGTTCTTCGTAAATCTTGATTTCGGAAGCGTGAAATACCCCTGTGGTAATCGTATCGTGTAAAAGCTTTTTCCCAAGAATGGCTGTGTACAAATTATCGACTTCAATGGGTTCCAACGGAATGCGGGTTTTGTCAACATCCTCTTCGGAAAGGTGCAGTGCGGCTTCGATTTGGAATTCGAACGGATTTTTTAAAAACCGCTGTAACTGTTTTGCCTGAAGTTCCATAGGCAAGGTACCAGGGATTCGTTGTGCGAGTTCCGCTACTTTTGTAGGCGCATTATTTTCGAGCGCAAGATACTTTTGATAAAGTCCGTGGGTGCTGTAGATTTCATTGATAGGGCGCCTTTCATCAAAGGTCCCCTCGTTCAGCTTCCATGTCCTCTTCTCGTTTTCATTTCTTAAAACGTGATTTTCTATAAAGGAGCGCAATTCTTCAATGACGCTTGAAGGGGCGAGGCGTTTGTCTTTTTTTGCGTTGTAACCCAAGTAAGAAATTCGGAGCTTTTGGGTCGCCGACATGAGTTCGCAAAGAAAGGCATAACGGTTCTTCGCAATGGGGTTGGAATCCCCAGGCCAACGTTTTTGGCGGAGTTCGGTAGGCGTTCTAAGATCGAGAGTGCTTGGATTGTAATGCCCAGGGAAGTCTTCTTCATTCATCCCCAGCATATATATAACCTTCATCGGCAATGCTCTGTCTGGTTGAAACTTTGCAAAAGAAAGTCCCGACATCAAAAAATCGCTACTTCCAGGGCGTGCTCCCTTGAGGGCGCGTTGCACGAGAATCTTAAATTCGTCAAAGGGAAGAATATTTCTTCCGGCGCGTTCCTGCCAATCAATAGCAAAGAGGGCGTTGAAAAGATTCTTTTGTACGGGACGCTCGGTATTCAAGTCTTCTACGTTGATCCATTCACGACAAAAGGCAAAAAAGAGTTCTCTTTGTCGGCTGGGGGAATTCTTTTTATGAAACTTATCAATGAAACTCTCCAAGCTTTTCAATGCGTCACAGAAAGCGCTGAGAGAGTTGTCATCACTGCTATCAAAGGTCCCGAACGGGTGGAATGTGGTTTCTCCGAAAGCATACGGCGTGCGCATGAGGCGGTAAAGCAATAATCGCCGAACTCCATGAGCCCAAGAATGAGGATTCTCGAAGTCTTTTTCATTTCTGGAACGATAAACATTCATTCCCAAAACCCAATCTTCCCAATGTGTCGCCATGGCTTCGGTGAGGCCTCGTGCTTTTTGAACGATAGGGTTCCTTATCAAATCAAAGAATTGTGGGCGGTTGATTTCTTTACTTTGCACTATATTCAAGAATGTTTGTACTGCATTAACAACGTAAGAGGCCTTTTCTTCTGCATCGGTGATTGTATAAGGCAAGTATTCATTGCCATTCGGTTCCGTGTCGCTGAACACTTGGTTAATCGCTACACGATAACTTTCCAAATCAGGGACAAGAACAATCATTTCATCCAAACGAAGCTCACGATCTTTTTGTAAGTCTTTCCAGACTTGTTCGCGGAGTTGTTCCACTTCGCGGCGTTTACTGCGGGCTTTGGCGAGCGTTAGGGAATCATCGTTTGAAACTGGACTATTCAAGGTATTCGTGCGATTTAAAATCATGGATTGAATTGAACCCAAAAGCGATGGGGTGGGGATCGAATCTTCCAAAGCGTTGAAATTATAATCGGTTGCTTGACTCCATAGTTTAATGTTTTCACGCCCGGTTTGTCCCCACAATTGCAACAATTGATTCTCGTCTTCACGGATGTCCGGTTCTTCACCGGTTTCAAGATCTTCCGTCCATTTCAACTTAGGGGGAGCATTTTTTTGTGTAAACTCACGACTTTTGCGAGTGGTGTTGACATCCTCCCAGAATTCTGCACAAGGATTTTGAATGTATGCGTGTACGGATGCGGTTTGGGCTATTTCCTGTAAAATGACACGATGAAATTGCCCCACGCCTGAGAGGCCAAAAATGAAGATGGATTGATTCGACAGCGCCTTCAATTTCTGTTTGTGGGTGTTGAATAGATAAGTAAGTGTCAAATAGTTGGATGCTTGCGCTTGAGTGATAAAGGAGGGGGCATCCGGTTCATCGTGGAATATCTTTCCATACAGTTCGCGTTGCCAGGTTTCAATAGGGTCTTCTTTGCTTGTGCTGAAAAATTTGGCCGAATGTCCTTGTTTCCAACAGTCTAGAATGCCTTTTTTGTCCTCATAAAAATGCTGTGGGCGGCTATATTCATATTCCAAAAAAAGACGAGCGAGTTCTGCAGAAAGTTCCGTCAGTTTGACAGGGTCTATAATGAGAGGATTGCCTTCCTTTGCAAGGAATAGTTGCAAGTCATTCCAATTTTGCCAATATTCTTTATCATTGACTGGGTTTTTGGAAACGAGCGCCGCTTGAATAATGGGGTGCAGAATATCGCCATTGAGAGGGTGCGTGTCCGGTTCGGGTTGGAGAGCTTCCCAAAGGAAGGATTCCAAGCGCATCGCTTTTAGATTTGCAAGAATGCCTCTCTTTTTCACCCACTGTAAACGAAACCATTGTTCCATTTTTTTGTCCGCAAAAATCACCATTGGACTTTCCAACGGGTCTTTCCATTCGGATTCCAACTCTTTAATGAGAGTATCAGCGAGTTTTTGCAGATTGGCAGAAAATTTTAAATACAGCATTAGGTGGTCATTATTTGAAAGAAGTCTATTTAAAAATGCATTCTTTGCTCGTTTTAAGCTAAGTAAACCTTCAATTTGGTCTAGACTGTGTCATTTTTAGATTTTCCCTGTCTCTTTTACTGGTTTGAAAACTGAACTTTTGTATTTTTGGAATCGAAATTTTAGTTTTTTTCACGAGTAGGTATCCCCCTGTTCTTCCGATTTTTCGCCTTCGTTTGTATTCTTGTGAGTATTGCCAGTGCTCAGTTGTTGGACGTCTCTGATTCTTTCCTTGCCGAAAATCGCGTACGTCATGTTCGCGTGGAAGGCACCATCAACATGGATGAGCGGTCGGTGTTGAGCCGAGTGAGCGTTCGTGATGGTCAGCATTTCCCCCCCGCGGTTTTCACAGAAAAGGTTCAATCGAGTGTTACTGCACTTTATGAATCCGGTTTCTTTGACGATGTGACTGCCTGGGTGGAGTATGTGGGCACCAGTGGTGAGTTGGATTTGATTTTCCGGGTGGCAGAACTCCCGGCCTTGGACTCTGTCATGATTGAAGGTTCTGATGAAGTATCCGAGGATGACTTACGCCTTAAAATTAGTCTTGTTAAGGATCAGGTTTACAGCAAGAGTCAATTGGAACGTGATCGTCAGAATATTTTAACCTATTATAAGTCTGAGGGATATTTGCTTGCTGAAGTGGGTTTTCGTGAAACGCCAGTTTCTGAACATACAAATACAGTGACTTTTATTATCAGGGAAGGGCCGAAAGTCCAGGTGGAATCGATTGTGATTACAGGGAACGATCATGTGCCCGAAGAGGATATTACAGAAAAAATGCTGACCAAAAAACTTCACTGGTGGGGTGAAGGTGAATTCAAGGAAACTGTATTTGCCGCTGATCGGGATACTGTTTTGAATGCGGTGCGTCATTTTGGTTTTCTTGATGCGGAACTCAAAGACTATCGGGCGGAGTACTTACCGGATTCCACCTGTGGTTTCTATTTGGGCCGTGTTGTACCCAAAGACAAAAAGCTTCAGCTCCTCTATGCCCAGTTGAATGAGGCGATTGCAGATACGACAAACCCCATGCACGAACTTGCAGGTCGTACTTTTGAAAAGTCTGCTCATTACTTCCGGAATCATCGTACAAATTATTCCAAAATCGCACAAGCCATCCCGGTTCCTGTTGTAGGTGATGAAGAAAAGGCTACGGCGATCCTCAATGGTATCATTACCTACGAACAACTTCGTAAAGAATGGGTTCGTCAGTTACCTCAAAAACGTTGGAAAAACAATAGAATTGATTCTCTCTTAAAACTTAAAAAGCGCACGAAATATCAAGACCAATTGTTGGTGCGTTATACAATTGAAGAAACCTTCAGTGCCTTGATGCCATACGATAGTGTGAATACTTCAAAGTATGTGCGTATTCATGTCAATGTGGTAGAAGGCCGTCGCTATTATGCGGGTGCGGTGCATTTTTCGGGTAATGAAGTTCTCAAGGACAACATGCTTCGTATGGCTGTGCGTTTGGATAGTGGAGAAGTTTTTGACTACTATAAGTACGAAGCGACAAAGAAAGGCATTCTAGATGCGTATCGCGAAGATGGTTACTTGTTTGCGCAGTTTGATGAGTCTCGAAGTTTTGAATCGGATTCTGTTTTGAATTTGGATTATCATTTGCGTGAAGGTTTGCCTGCCCAGATTCATCGTGTGCTTATTAGTGGTAATACTAAAACTAAGGATAAAGTAATTCGGCGTGAAGTTCGGCTTTTCCCAGGTGATACTTATCGGCAGTCTTTACTGGAAAGAAGTTTCCGCGAAATTATGCAACTCAATTACTTTGATATGGTTTATCCAGATATTAAAGTAGTGGGTGATCAGGAAGTGGATCTGGATTTCAAGGTCACTGAAAAAGAGTCGGGTACGGGTCAGTTTAGTGCGGGTCTTGCCTATAGTCAGAGTGATGGCCTTACAGGTACTTTGGGCGTTTCTATTCCTAACTGCTGTATGGGCGATGGCCAGAGTGCTTCCTTCAATATTGAATATGGCGAAGACAAAAAGAGTTATTCTGTTAGTTTCTCAGAACCATGGTTATTAGATCATCCGATTACTTTGGGTGCAAGCCTCAGTTACACATGGTGGAATGAGGACGATGATCCTGATATTACCCGTTATGGTGGTAGTGTTTATGTGGGGAAACGCCTCAAATGGCCCGATGACTATTTCTACGGTCAGATTGGTTATAGCTGGCTCATGAATAAGCAAGGCGATAATGTAGAAGGAAGCCTCATTCGTAACACGGGTGTGGAATCCGCCATTAATTTCAAATTGATTCGTGATGATAAGGATTTGCCACAGTTCCCTACGGACGGATCTCGCTATGAAATTGGAGTGCAGTGGGCGGATGAAGCCTTCCTAAGTGATTTCAATTTTGTGAAAACGGATCTCACTGTGAAATGGTGGTTCCCGTTGTTTAGTGACAAACTCACGTTGGCGTTGACTAATGAGTATGGCATTATTGTGGGCGATCCATTACAATACCGCACTCTTTATCAGATGGGTGGTGTACTTGGTTATGATGGTATGATGCGTGGTTATAGCTCGGGCTCTATCGGTTATCGTCGTTTGGGTCGTAGTTTCCAGTATTTTGGAGCTGAACTTCAGTGGGGTATTGTTCCAAATACCTTCTATTTGTTGCCTCTCTTCTTTGATGCGGGTAATGTCTTTGGTGATCGTTATGACCCCGATGAAAAAGTGTCGAAACATCAGTCGAACCCTCTCTCCGAATGGGATCCCTCTTCTCTCAAACGTGATTTTGGCTTTGGCTTCCGAGTCGTCGTCCCCATGTTAGGTATTATTGGCTTTGACTTTGCTTGGCCTTTGGATCCGGGGGAAACCTACAACGGCCTTACCAAGAGTGGTGTGGGCTCCATGGAATTCAACTTCGTCATAGGACAAGGCTTCTGATATGTGCCGCCGTTTGCTGCTTCTTTGTTTGCTCATAGGTCTCAGCACGGGTGCTTTTGCGGAGGATGGTCTTCGTATTGCCCATGTGGATTCCAAACTGATCTTCGAGGGCTACAAAGGCACTCGAAAGGCTCAGGATGAGTATGACCGCCAAGTGGCAAAATGGGAACAGCAGGCGAACTTACTTCAGAAAGAGCTTTCGGCAATAAAAGAAAAGTTGGATAAACAAGCTTTGATGCTCTCTGATGAAAAACGCAAAGAACTTGAAGCGGACTATGCGAAAAAAGATACCGAGCTCAAGGATTTCATCAATCGTGTTTATGGTCGTACCGGTGAACTCATCACCGAAAACGAAAAAGTGAGCGCCCCCATTATTCAACTCATTAAAAAGGCGGTGAATGAAATTGCTCTTCAGGAAGGCTATGACATGGTCATTGATCGAGCAACGGGTGCGGTGCTTTTTTGGAAGAGTGAAAATGATTTGACTCAAAAAGTATTAGACTATCTTAACGCTCGCTAAAATTCTTTTATAACAAAAAAGGCCTCGAGAATTATCTTGGGGCCTTTTTATTTTTTTTATGTTTTAAATTCGTTTACGGGCAAATTCATAAAGCCCGAGAGATAAGGCCACGGATGCGTTATAAGAATGTGCATCGGGCTTCATCGGAATGCGGAGCACTGTGCTGCATTGTTTGCGGATGAACGGCGGGAGACCCACGTCTTCACCACCTACGGCGAGCACGATGCGTTCTTCAAACGGGAAGTCGGCAAGACTCGTATCGGTGACTGCATCCAGTCCTAAAATCTGATATCCGGCAAGTTTGAGTTCACCAATGGTCGCTTCCAAGCTATCGGGGCGGCAAATGCGGAGTTTTTCAAGGGCCCCTGCGGAGGCACGGGAAACCGTCGGTGTAATACCACACATGCCTTTCGATGGAATTAAAAGAATATCCACACCGAGAGCGAGTCCAGAACGAATGCACGCGCCAAGGTTGCGTGGATCTTCAATATTGGTGGCAACAGCCACTACCTTACGGAGACCCTTTTCCTTAGCTTCGTAAAATTCTTGTTTTACCTCATCCCAAGTAAGGACCCCTTTTTCGTGGAGGAGAGCCACAATACCTTGATTTGGCGTTGCATAAGAGTCTAAAATCTTTGCATCCACTTGTTGAACGTGAATGTGATTTTTTTTAGCAATCTTTTGAAGTGTATATAATCTCGGGTTGCCGGAGACATGGCGGAAAAGCACACGATGGACGCGGGCGGGGTCTTTGGTCAAAAGTTCTTCCACTTCGCGGATGCCACCGACGGCCACTTGTGGCGCATTTTCAACATCCCCTACAGATACAGCGATGTTATCTGCTCTTGGACGCGGTACACTTGATTGTTCAAAACGAGGCTCGGAGTGAACCTTTGCGGGTCTGCCATAGGAATAATTGTTGCGATTGTCGTTTACCTTGTTATCTTCAGGTTCTTCGCGATTTTCAAATGGCTTGGTTTTCCACATCAGGGGGTCTCCTTAGGGGCGTCGACATGAGGAGCCACAATATAGTTCATTGGAACGTCATGTGGCTTAAGTTTTAAATCGGTTTCTGTAATTTGTGAGGAAAATGCAATGCCACATTTTATTGCTTGTGGGTGTTTCTTCAAAAAACGGTCATAGAATCCTTTCCCATGCCCGATGCGCCCTCCCTCTCTTGAAAATTGAACGCCTGGGACGAGAAACAAAGAAATTTCACCTTCCCAAATGGGGAGCTCCGGTTTGGGTTCGTGAATGTGAAAGTGACCCATGATGAGGTCTTTCTCTAGGTCCTTGATTTTCACAAAGTCCATGATCCCTTTGTCTTGAGTGCGGGGGAGGAGTAAACGGTTCTCTTTCGCAAGTTTTTCTAATAGAGGAACAATGTTGGGTTCGTTAGGAAGGGGGTAAAATGCGGCAACAGTGCTTGCCGATTCGAGAGGCGCGTAGGCTTCAAGTTCTTTGAGAATCCAAGCGGATTCCTTGTCTTTTTCCACAACATTTTTTGTCACTAGTTTCTCTTTCATAATACCTTCAATGGAATCTTCTAGATCGTATTTTAAACGGTAGAATTTTCCTTTCCACTTGCGGAAAAGCAAAAGCATATCTTTCATTTGCTCTGGGGTGAGAAATACGAGAGCAAGAATCAATAAAAGGCATAATTCTGAAAAACCAATCCCAGAGTTCATGCCACCTCCCGTCGGGCCACAAGCGCATTAACAACAATGCTCACTCCATAAAGCAAAAGCATGGGAATAGCAACCCAGAAAAGCGAAAATAAATCAGGAGGTGTTACTAATGCGGCGACAAGGCAAATTAAGAATATACTGATTCGAAAATGACGCACTAGAAATCGCTGATCAATAAACCCCAATTTAGTGACAAAATAAGTGAGCATGGGCATTTGAAAAACGAACCCAAATAAGAGCTCAAATCGGAAAAGAAAACTGACATAAGCCTCTTGGGACCACAACTGACTTGCAATATTGCTGTAGTGGGAAAGAAACATGAGCAGCAAGGGGACGGCGACAAAAAAAGCGAAGGTGGCTCCTGCTACAAAAAGGACAACGGAACCAAAACTCGCTCCGAGTACGAGAAATTTTTCTTTTGCATGGAGTGCGGGCGCACAAAAAGAATAGAGTTCACCAAAAAAAATAGGTAAGGCAAGAAGCACTCCAAAAATGGCCGAGACCATAAAATCAGCAGCAATGCCTTCGGTGGGAGAAAGATTGATAAGAGTAACGACCGCAACCCCCTGAAGAGGCATGAGCAGAAATCGCCAGAGCTCCGAAGAAAAGAATAGAGCGAATGTGGTGGTGATCGCCAAAGTCACAAGGCAGATCAGGAGCTTTCGTCGGAGTTCTTTCATGTGTGTTGAAAGAGCCATGGATGCCTATTTTTTATCGTCGGTCTTGGATTTTTCTTTCTCTTCTTTGGTGTCTTCATCGTCACTTTCGCTGGATGCTTTTTTGAATTTCTGGAGCGCCTTTCCCAAGTTTTCGGCAATATCTGGAATGCGTCTTGCTCCAAAAAGCAACACCAGAAGGAATATGAGGAGAATGAGTTCTGGGATACCAATATTTCTTAACATGTAAACTCCTTGCATTTAAGATGTTCATTAAGAATCATGTTCCAAATGTTTCTTTGCCAACGCATCAGGTGAGCCGCCTCGTAGCGCGGTTCCCAAGAATCTTTGCCTGGTGTTGCGAGCGCAATTAACTGAGTTCTATTTGCAAGTAACGATGGATCAAATTTTAATTCTTCTGCTTTCTCATCGCGCCAAATATGGAGCGCATCCAAGAGATCCCCATCGGGGCCATTGAGAGGAGGCTTGGGTCGTTGGAGGGGGAGGGGCCATTCGGATGGAGGCACTTGTAATGCCTTTTCCAACGTCTCTTTGAAAGAATCCAGGCGATCCCCATTAAAATTGCGCGGCAATTTGGGGAGACGATCCATATCTAGGTTTGGGTAGGAGCCGGAGAGCGAGTGAATTAGGGAGAACATAAGTTCTACACCTAAGACTTTGTAGGGGGGCCTATCGAGAGTCGCCGCTTCCTTTTCTCGCCATTCCCACAGGGACTTTAAAAGGTTGAGTTCTTCTGGAGAGAATCGGCTCGACCCACTGATACGCCACGGTTCAAGGACTAGTTCATGGGGCACTTTAGAGTGTTCAATCAATTCGTCACAAGTTTCAATGAGCCAGGTAAATTTTCCTTGACTGATAAGCTGGTCGCCTAAAATGGCACAGAGTTCATGGAGGTAAAGCGTATCGTGTATCGCATACTCGCACATATCCAAAGGAAGGGGACGAATCGTCCAATCGGCTTTCTGATTGTCTTTGATCAGTTTAACATCAAAATATTTTTCCACCAAATGGGCAAGTCCCAGTCTTTCTTCGCCTAAAAGTTTGGCGGCGAGCATGGTATCGAAAACATGCTTTGGGGAAATTTTGTAGGTGTTCCAGAGCATACGGAGGTCATAATCGGCGCCGTGAAAAATAATCGTTTGCATTGCACGAGTGCTAAAAATGGGCTTTACATCAATACCCGAAAGAGGGTCTATAATCCAATGATGATCGCCGAGCGTAATTTGAATAAGGCAGAGCCGCACCGAATAGTGATACATGGAATCAGCCTCGGTATCAACGGCAGCAATATCGTAAAGATCAAGTTCGTTTAAAAGGATGTTTAGACCTTCTTGCGAATTGACGAGAGTATAAGATTCTTGAATAGGCACAGTAAGAGGAAATCTAGTAAAGGATAGGACAAACCGAACAAAGGTAAGCGTGTAATATTCTTCAGTTACCCAAGGCTCTTTTTTGAATATACTAAATTTGGGTTATGAAAAAGATCTCGCTTACAGGCATTAAGCCCACCGGAACCCCGCATCTTGGCAATTATTTGGGTGCCATTCGTCCAGCACTTGCCCTTTCTGAAACTTATGAAACGGTTTACTTTATTGCTGATTATCACGCTTTGACCACCGTTCACAATGGTCTTGAAATGCATGATAATATTCACAAAGTGGCGGCGACTTGGCTTGCTCTTGGTTTAGATCCAGAAAAGGGTCTCTTTTACAAACAAAGTGACATTCCAGAAATTTTTGAACTCAGTTGGGCTTTGAGTTGCTTTACCCCCAAGGGATTCATGAATCGCGCTCACGCCTACAAAGATAAAGTGGCGAAAAGTCTTGCCACAGGTGAAGATGCGGACTCCAATGTGAATATGGGGCTTTTTTGTTATCCGTGTCTCATGGATGCCGATATTCTTATGTTCAATGCGGACATTGTGCCCGTGGGCAAAGATCAAAAACAGCATGTGGAATTTGCGCGCGATGTGGCGCTTCGTTTTAACAAGCAATTTGGCAAAGCCATTTTTACCGTTCCAGAAGCGATTATTCAAGAAAATACAGATGTGATTCCAGGGCTCGATGGTCGCAAAATGAGCAAATCGTACGATAACTATATCGATATTTTCTTGGACTCCAAGTCGCTCAAAAAGAAAATTGGCAAGATCGTTACGAATAGCCAAGAAATGGATGAACCCAAAGACCCTGAGATTTGCAACGTGTTCAAACTTTACAAACTTTTTGCATCGCAAGAACAATCGGATGCTCTTGCGGCTCGCTATCGTGCGGGTGGCATGGGCTGGGGACACGCCAAAGCAGAGCTCCAATCGGTTTTGGAAGAGCATTTGGGTGTCGCTCGTGACAGGTACTTTGACTTAATTGCCCACCCAGAAAAAATAGACAGTATTTTGCGTGCAGGGGCAGAAAAAGCGCGGCCTATCGCTCGTGAAAATATGGATCGTATTCGCGAAGTTTTGGGTGTGGGCAAAAGCTACTAGTTTGTATGGAATGTCTTAGAAAATGACAATATAGCCGAGTCTCCACAAGAGATTCGGTTTTTTGTTTCCTAGGGGATAAAAAAGAGGCACTTCGATCCGAGAGTGGACTCCAAAGAGGCGCACCCCCCCTTCCAATGAAATATCGGCGGTTTCTTCCCAGTCATTGTTAAAAAGATAGAAGGCATCATTCGCTTCATTTAAGGCTCGGTGCATTCCATTGGGGGCTCTCGCGTAGGCGTAACCGCCACTCACACCGAGTTCAAGACCCCAATCCTTTTTGGCAAACCAGTCATAACCCAGGGAGCCACGTCCTCCGCACCAAAAATCATCTTCTTTTTTGTAATTAGCGAGCCCTTCTCCCCTTAAATAGAAGGATCGATATCGGACTCCAGTAAGTAATGTGAGTGGGGTGGGGGAACCTAATGAAACGCCCAATTCAAAAAGCCAGGGGGAGGGTGCCTCCGTAGCCACCGCAAGCGTCCAAAAAGTAACCAGCAGAATTATGAAGCCCTTTTTAATCATGAGTATTCGAAAAATAGAAAGACTAAGAAATTTGAAATTTTGTTTACAAATGATAATAGGCTTTTGAAAGTGTGTATATTCAGACCATGGCGCAAAAATTGGTTGTTGTGGTAGACGATGCGATCCCTTTTGTAAAAGGGGCATTGGAACCTTATGCTGAAGTGCGTTATTGTCCTGGAGACAAAATCAATCGGGATATCATCAAAGGTGCCGATGCTCTTTTAGTTCGTACACGTACTCCTTGTAATAAGGAACTCCTTGAGGGGAGCGGGGTTCGTTTTGTGGGTACTGCAACAGCGGGTAGTGATCACTTGGATACGGCTTATTTAGAATCGGCGGGAATCGCCTGGTCTAATGCCCCTGCCTGTAATGCTTCGAGTGTTACTCAGTATGTCGTATCGGCTTTGTTAGAGTTGAGTCGTCGTTCTCGTATGCCGCTTGCTGGAAAAACATTGGGCATTATCGGTGTGGGTAATGTGGGCTCCCGGGTTATGAACGCGGCAACCGCTCTCGGAATGCGTACGCTACTTTGTGACCCTCTTCGGGCTCGAATCGAAGGAAAAAAGAATTTCTGGTACGTGATGGATATGCTCTCGCATTGCGATGTAGTGACGCTTCATGTTCCTTTGATCAAAGAGGGGCCTGATCGTACGCTCCGTTTGGTAAATGCGGAGTTTCTTCAAGAAATGCAACCCCATGCATGGCTTATCAATGCCTCCCGTGGTTCTGTTGTAGATAATGCGGCACTGAGTGTGGCGCTTCGCGGTGGAAGTATTGGTGGGGCAGTTCTTGATGTTTGGGAAGACGAACCTCATTTGGATCTGGGACTTTTAAGTGCCGTGGATATTGGAACTGCTCATATTGCGGGCTATAGCCAAGATGGAAAAGCCAATGCGACCACACAGGTGGTACAAAAAATGGCCACTGTTTTGAACATCGAGGCTCTTAAAAAATTCGTTGCCGTTCCCCCAGCAGATGCTGCTTTAGTGATTTCGGTAGATGCTTTTCTCAAAAGTAATCAGGATGTCATTGCTGAAGTTTACCAGCAAACTTACGATATCGCTCAGGATAATACCTTTCTTAGAAATAATGTAGAACATTTTGATTCGCTTCGCAAACAGTACGCGCCGCGTCGCGAACCGTTCGCCTATAAGGTCAAACTTCAACATGGAAGTGATGCTCTTTACACGGCTCTTCAGAGTTTAGGATTCTCTGTGGAATTAAAATAATTTTAGCACTTGTTTTTCTACCTTTTGAACCCTAGGTTACCTTCTATAGGAACAGAAAAATGAAAAAACAACTTTGCCTATTTGCTTTTGCAAGTTTAATTACTGCCACTTCTCTTTGGGCTCAAGGGAACGAAGGTATGTTCTCTGGTTCTCTTCCCGATAATTGGAACGCAGATGTTGTTGCTGCGCTCAAGTATACGCGTAACCATTATGATAATTGGGGAGAAGGGGGTACCAATGCTTCTTCTTGGATTGCAGAATATAATGCAGATGCCAAAGGTCACTGGACCACTGTGGATTGGCGCATTTTATCGAATTTAGCATGGGGCAATTCTTATTTAGATGGCATTGGTAACAGAAAGGCCGTCGATAAGATTTTCTTTGAAACCACTCTTGATTATAATGGTTTCGGCGTGATCAAGCCTTATTTGGGTGCTCGCTTTGAATCACAGTTTACCACAGGTTATGTCTATACCGATTCCACGAGTGCAAAAGTTTCTTGCTTTATGGATCCCGGTTATTTGACTCAGGTTGTGGGTCTTAGCTATGTACCCAATGAAAATTTTTCTCAGCGCTTGGCTTTCGCAAATAGAATGACCATTTCAGATGGTTATGGCTGGGCAGACGATAAGAAAACGACGAAGGTGGAAACCTTTAAGGACGAACCGGGTTTAGAAAGTGTCACGGAATATAAGCTTGATGTTTCTGCTCTTGTCGTGTTTAAAACCAGACTTTGGGCTTTTGTGAATTTTGAAAGCATCGATGCTATTGATGGCAAGTGGGAAAATTCTCTTGCAGTGGCTCTTGCTCCTTTGATTGAATTGAGCGTCGGTATTGACCTTGCCTATGATAAAGATATAAGTGAAGATCACCAATATAAGGACGCTGTATTGCTTGGCATTACTTGGCGTTGGTTCTAAACAGAAATACATCGTTTATTTGGGGGCTGGTAGCTACGCTATTTGGCCCCTTTCTTGTGCTTGCTAAGTGCCTAGGTAGAGGCTCTTAGCTATCTTTAGACGGTATAGATAATGTTCACCTTTAGCGTTTAGGTTTTGGTATGCTTATACTTCGTGGGACTCCCGCTCTTTCTGATTTCCGACTTCAAAAACTCTTAAATGATTTTCAAAAAGAGTCCTTACCTGTTGCAGGGGTTTATGCCGAGTTTGTTCACATCGTGGAACTCTCTTCGGAGTTGACTCCAGAAAAGAAAGGCGTTATCGATCAACTCCTTTCTTATGGCCCCAAACGGGAAAGTCATAAGCCTGCGGGCACCCTCTTTGTCGTGGCCCCTCGCCCAGGTACCATTAGTCCTTGGAGTTCCAAGGCTACCGATATCGCTCATATTTGTGGTCTTTCTGAAATTATTCGCATTGAACGAGCCGTTGCCTATTACATCGATTTTAACGGGGGCGCTACCGAACCCGTATTAACGAAAATCAAAGCCAAGATTCATGACCGCATGACTCAAAAGGTTTTCCCTGCCTTTGACCTGCTCTCTGTGCTCTTTAGTCACGCAGAACCTCGCCCATTGATCGAAGTACCGATTCTCAAGGATGGCCGAGATGCTTTGGTGCGTGCCGATAAAAAATTAGGTTTAGCCCTCGCTCCCGATGAAATTGATTACTTGCTCGAAAACTTTACGGCTTTGAATCGCAATCCTTCGGATGTGGAACTCATGATGTTTGCTCAAGCGAACTCCGAACATTGCCGTCATAAGGTATTTGGTGCTGAATGGACCATCGATGGTCAAAAGATGGACCATTCTTTATTTCAGATGATCAAGAATACTTACAAATTGCACCCTACGAACATTCTTTCTGCTTACAAGGATAATGCGGCGGTCATGACGGGGGTGACTGCGGGTCGTTACTATGCGGACCCTCGCAATAACAAGTATGACTGGCACAAAGAAGCGATTCACACATTGATGAAGGTGGAAACTCATAACCATCCGACCGCTATTTCTCCGTTCCCTGGAGCGGCTACAGGTTCTGGTGGCGAAATTCGTGATGAAGGAGCGACCGGTCGCGGATCAAAGCCCAAAGCGGGTCTCTGCGGGTTTAGTGTCTCTAACTTGAAACTTCCGGGTGCTGTGCAACCGTGGGAAAAAGATTTTGGCAAACCCTCTCGTATCGCCAGTCCTTTGGACATCATGATCGAAGGTCCTCTCGGAGGTGCCGCGTTTAATAATGAATTTGGTCGCCCCAATATTTTGGGGTATTTTCGCACATTTGAACAAGAGGTTCCTTGCTTACAAGGTGCAGAAGTGCGGGGCTATCACAAGCCCATTATGCTTGCGGGGGGTCTCGGAAGCATTAAAGAAAAACATGTAGAAAAAGGTCATATTCACCCGGGCGATCATTTGATCGTTCTCGGTGGCCCTGCGATGCTCATTGGCTTGGGTGGTGGCGCTGCAAGTTCGGTCACCAGTGGCTCTGGGAATGAAGATTTAGACTTTGCAAGTGTACAGCGCGAAAATCCAGAAATGGAACGTCGTTGCCAAGAAGTGATTGATCGCTGCTGGGCCATGGATGATGAAAATCCCATTTCCTTTATTCACGACGTGGGCGCGGGTGGACTTTCCAATGCGCTTCCCGAATTGGTGAATGATGGCGGTCTCGGTGGCAAATTTGAACTCCGCAAGGTTCCGAATGATGAACCGGGTATGAGTCCCCTCGAAATTTGGAGTAATGAATCCCAGGAACGTTACGTCATGGCAGTTGCGGCCAATTGTTTGGATGTATTCGATGACATTTGTAAGCGCGAACGTTGTCCTTATGCGGTTGTGGGGGAGGCTGTCCCCGAACGTCATTTGACACTCACCGATTCTCATTTTGGTAACAAGCCCATTGACATGCCGCTCGAAGTCCTTTTGGGAAAACCGCCGCGCATGATCCGCAACGAAGTGAGTCAAAAACGTCCTCTGGACCCTTCGATTTTTCCTGAAAATACAACCATCGACGCCGTTGCTTCTCGCGTGTTGGCGAACCCCTCTGTTGCCGATAAGACCTTTCTTATTTCCATTGGGGACCGTTCTGTGACAGGCATGATTTGCCGTGATCAGATGGTAGGTCCTTGGCAAGTTCCCGTTGCCGATTGTGCGGTCACTTCTGCCACTTTGGATTCTTTTGAAGGCGAAGTGATGAGTATTGGCGAACGCGCTCCGATCGCCATTGTGTCCCCTGCCGCAAGTGCTCGCATGGCGGTGGCGGAATCTCTCACTAATATGGCGGCCGCTTACGTCCCTGATATGGGACGCGTGAATTTATCTGCAAATTGGATGGCTTCCCCCAATTATGAAGGCGATGGCGCGGATTTGTATGCTGCGGTAAAAGCGATCGGTATGGAACTCTGCCCGGAACTTGGCATCACGATCCCCGTGGGCAAAGATTCTATGAGCATGAGTACCGTGTGGGAAGAATCCAACGGGAAGCACACCGTGACCGCTCCGATTTCTCTAGTGATCACGGCCTTTGCTCATTGTGGCGATGTGCGCAAAACGCTTACGCCGCAATTGTTGCCCGTGAACTCACGCTTATTTTTGATCGATCTTGCCCGTGGTAAAAATCGCATGGGAGCGTCTATTGCCGCTCAGGTTTTCAATAAAATCGGTTCCGTTGCTCCCGATGTGGAAAGCGCTAAAGAACTTCGCACCTTTTTTGAAACTATTCAAAAGCTCAATGTGAAGGGAGCCATTTCTGCTTACCACGATAAGTCGGATGGGGGTCTTTATACGACGGTTCTCGAAATGGCTTTCGCAGGTCATACGGGGGTTACTCTCGATATTTCCAAGCTCCCAGGCACCACTCTCGAAATTCTTTTCAACGAAGAATTAGGAACCGTCCTTCAGGTCGCTACTGAAAATATTTTGACCGTGCGTACAGCCTTTGAAGCCGCAGGGCTCGGCGCCTGTCTTTTTGATATTGGAACCCTGAATGCAGAATACACATTCCAAATAGGCGATTACCAGCAAGACATTTCCAAACTCCGCGCTATTTGGAGTGACACCACCCGCCGCATCGCCGCTCTTCGTGACAATCCCGAATGTGCCGAAAGCGAATACACGCTCAAGCTCGAAAAGAACGATCCGGGTATCAGCCCGAAGGTTACTTTCGACATGGCCGTAAAAAAGGATTATTCCAGCCGTCCCAAGATGGCGATTCTCCGCGAACAGGGTGTGAATGGGGAAATTGAAATGGCCGCCGCATTTGATCGCGCGGGTTTTGAATCCATTGATGTGCACATGACGGATGTGCTCACGGGGCGCGTTGACTTAAAGGAATTCAAGGGTCTTGTGGCTTGTGGTGGATTTAGTTATGGCGACGTTCTCGGTGCTGGCGAAGGTTGGGCAAAGAGCATTCTTTTTCACCCAAGAGCTCGTACCGAATTTGAAGCCTTTTTTAATCGCAAAGACACCTTCACTCTCGGCGTCTGCAACGGTTGCCAAATGGTTTCCAACCTCAAGGATTTGATTCCTGGAGCCTCTCACTGGCCACGCTTTGTACAGAACGTCTCTGAACGTTTTGAAGCTCGATTTGTAAGCCTCAAGATCGAAAAAACTCCCTCTATTCTTTTGAAAGGAATGGAAGGAAGTATTCTTCCCATCGCAGTAGCTCATGGGGAAGGCCAAACTGAATTTGCAGATCAGAACGGTGCCAAAGCCTGCCTCAAAACAGGACTCGTCAGCTTACGTTATGTGGATGGTTCTCACAATTATACGGATAGTTATCCCTTGAATCCGAATGGATCTTCTTTTGGAATCACGGGGCTCACCAGCGCAGATGGCCGCGCTCTCATTATGATGCCGCATCCAGAACGCGTATTCCGCACCTGTCAGAATAGCTGGCACCCTGTGGAATGGGGTGAAGATGGCCCGTGGATGAAGCTATTCCGCAACGCCCGTGAATGGGTTGGGTAATTCTGTCAATCGGATATCCTAGCAATAATTCGGGAAAAATGATTTTCACAAATCATCGCTTTTTTATACCCTGCTAATGGGAAATAATCATTTTTTTTGTTAGCACGGAGCCGTTGATTTTTGCCATCGCCATCATCATGCCGTGAATGGCCCAGCCTTCCGGTATCCTGAATGTATGTTTTCCAGCATCGAGCATCTGCTTTTGGCTGAGGGTACCGATTCTTTTGCCTGTCAGGCTGAACACTTCGAGCGACACACTGGAACGTTCCATCAACTGTAGTTCGACGAACGGCCCAGAGATAGTTATGTAATTATTCCTCGCATTTGTAGATCCCTCTGTCAAGGCTGTCGTTGTCGTGTCCAGTAATTTCAAAATCGCCCACAGGGGATAACGGTTCGATGCAGAATAGACTGGATTGCCAACATCGAGAATGCTCCACCGGGATTCTGGACGATAAAGAATATGATTGATTTTTTGGGCGGTATCCAAAATTTCTCCGTTTGCCCCTTTCACAAAAACAAAACCAGCATCGGTGAGGACCTTCATAGAACTTTCGGTCGCCTGGGCATTGAAATCCGCCATGATGATCACCGGATCGGTTGCCGTTCCCACACTGTCCATCCAAACGACTATTTGCTGAAGTTGAGAGGCTCGATTCGCAGCGGTTGCGTTATCAAGGTGTGTGACGATGACCCGGACAGGTTGGTTAGCCATGGTGATATCTATTTCGAGTGCCGCCCGAGCCTCCGAAGCGCTTCCCTTCGGAATTTGCAGACGACGCACACTCAAAGGGGCTTCGTCCGACAAAAAACCAATGCCGTACGATCCGCTACTACCTTGATAGTCTATTTGGGCCGCCGCGAATGTATACGACATATTCGTCTGTTCTCCCAAGTATTGCAAAACATTGGAGGAGTTGCGGCTATTGCAGCTATCGACTTTTTGAATTCCGTTGATGGTCGGATCAATTTCATTAATGACTGCTGCTATATCACCGTAAGAACCAGAGCCGTGACTTTCGGCGTTGATATTATAGGTCATGAATTTGACCGAATCTGGATATTGGGCCTGTGTCAGCATTGCCGCGCTTATGAAAAATAATCCTGAAATAAATAACTTGTCATACCGATCTTTCATATCAACACCTCCTTAACTTTCATTGATGCCAATGAAATATACCCCTTGGATATCTTTTATAAGCCTCTATGAAACTCCAAAATGGTGTGATTTGTACATAAATTAATTCTGGGAAATGAAAAAAAATGATTTTGGCTTCACCGGGAATTTTCTTCCCTATTTTTAATGAATTTTTAAAAATTGCTTCACGAAAATGAAATCGAACTATAGCGAAGTCCCGCAGCCCATTTGTTGTGGTGTCACGTTGTTCGATCCTCACCCCTGCGAAGCCTGATGTTCCCCAAAGGAAACCGGCTTCTGGTTGCAGAAAATGAATTTTTAGAAACTCCCTAAACTTAGTGTGTATTCCATCGTTAATATGGCAACTCACTCTTTTTTAGGTGGTTCCCATACATAGAAAATCGAGAACCGAGCTTCTTGAAGAATATAAGGATGACTGCAAAATGGGTAAAATTGTAAACATCCAATGCTAAAAGTGCTCCCAAGTATTTGATTTATAAGGTGGGACGGTGTGGTTCGGCGGTAATTGTTACAGTATCATATTTTTTACAGAGACCCTAAAAATGAAAGAAATCAATAATTATCTTTGTCGCTAAAATAGGAGCAAAGCAAAATGTCAAAAAAAGATATCTATCCCAAGATTTTACTTGCGTTAGTCGTTATTTTTTTCGTTTGGTCGGGGGTTCATCCGCACGATTCGCGCCTCACATGGGTTTTGGAAACGGCACCATTCATGATCGCGCTCCCGATTCTTCTTTTGACCTATAAACGTTTTCCGTTTACCCATTTTGTTTACACTATTATTGCAATTCATGCGATTGTTTTGATGTTTGGAGGTCATTACTCCTACGCGAAAGTTCCACTCGGCTTTTGGATGGAAGATTGGTTTGGTTGGACTCGTAACAATTATGATAAAATAGGCCATTTTATGCAAGGCTTTGGGCCGGTGCTCTATGCTCGAGAACTTTTGATCCGTACCTCGCCACTCAAACCAGGCAAGTGGCTCAACGTTATCACCGTCTCCATTGCTATGGCGATTTCAGCGATCTACGAAATTATCGAATGGCTCTCCTCTCTCTCTAATCCAGCAGACACAGAAGCCTTTTTGGGAACTCAGGGCTATATTTGGGACACGCAAACCGATATGTTTATGTGCTTGGTTGGTGCCATTTTCGCGCTTCTCTTTTTTTCCAAGTTGCATAATCGGTATTTGGATCGCCTTTAGGTCATTCCTAAAATTTTTCAGAATTCAAAAAAGAGCCCTGCATTTCGCGGGACTCTTTGTTTTTCTGAAATTTTATCCAAAAACTTTGACTCTTTCTCGGATGGGCGAGAACTCCTTCGCTCCTGCAGGGGCTACTACGGAACCAAAAGGCATTTCGGCAAGTAATGTCCAGCTTTCTGGAAGACTCCATTCTTCTTTCACCTCGGCATCAATGAGTGGATTGTAATGTTGCAAAGAGGCCCCTAAACCCTCGGCTTCAAAAGCGGTCCAAATGGTAAATTGGAGCATTCCACTGGATTGCAACGACCACATTGGAAATTTATCCTTATAAGCGGGAAATTTGGTCACGAGTTCATTAACAACCGCTTGGTCTTCGAAAAATAATATCGTACCAAAACCGGCATCGAAAGAATCCATCTTTTGATTAGTCGCCACAAAAAGTTCTTCTGGTACTATTTTTTTCAAAGTGGCTCGCGTCATATTCCAGAATTTGGAACTTTCCTTTTCATTCAATAGAACGACGCGCGCGCTTTGAGAATTAAACGCTGATGGCACATGCATTACCGCATCTTCCACAATTTCTTGGATGCGTTTTTTGGTAATCACCTTCTCTTTCCCGAGAGTATAGATGCTTCGTCTATCTCTCACCGCATCTAAAAACTTTTTTTCCATATTCCCTCCAAATTTTTATATTCCAATGTCCTCGTTCCATAATTCGGGGTTCTTAAGAATAAAATCATGCATCATTTCTAT
>DBTP01000013.1 GCA_002307115.1 Fibrobacter sp. UBA1313
CACTGTAGAGGATCCAAAGTGCGGGTCCCTTCGCTTATCTGAAAATACAATTTAATTCCATTCAATGAGGCAAGATCGCCCACTTCACCGATTTCTTCACAATTCCGCACTTCCATACCTTCTTTAACGCGTATCGAGTTCAAATGTCCATAAACAGAATAAATACCTCCCTCATGCTCAATAATAACGGAGGGGCCACGACCATCAATTTCCGTGACCATCACCACTTTACCCTTCGCCGCAGCCTTAATCACGTTACCACGCTTTCCTCGAATTTCTATCCCTAAATTTTTGGTCATAATGTGAAGCACGGGGTGTTCATGAGAACCATACTCACTAATAATTTCGCCTTGAAGCGGCATACATTTGGGGCCCACCGCCGCCATGACCGTACTCGGCGTAGTCTTTGTTTTTCCCTTAGGCGCACTCTTTTTCTTCTTTGCTTCTTCCAATTCTTTTTTGCGTTTCTCTTCCAATTTTTTAATCAATGCAAGCATCGTTTTTTGGTTACGTTCAAACTCTTGGAGCGCTTGCTTTTGCACGTTCTTATCTCGCTTGAGCGTTTCAAGGACGGTCCCCTGATTCTTAATTTGCCCCACAAGGCCTTTTTCTTCTACCGCTTTTTTATTCCGCAACGTCCGCAGTTCTACCAAATGTGCCGACTCTTTTTTCTTAATAATTTCTCGTTCCCGAAGTAACGCTTCTAGTTTATCCACTCGCGATTTGTCTTCGGTAAGCAAGCGACGAACCATGTATAAATGCCTTTCCGGGTTTTCTTTTTGACGCATCAGCCTGTAGAGATATTCCCAATTGCTGTTTCGCCCTTTGATGTAGAGTTCACGAATCCGTTTTTTCATGGCCGCTTGTTGCATGGCAATGCATTGATCCAAGGAATCCAATTCTATGGAAAGAACCATCAATGCCTGATTGACCGCCATCTCATTGGAAGCAAGCATCCCCACATATTCGCGAGTCTGATTCAGATTTTGGTCCAAAAGGGAAATCGTATTGAGCACGCCCTTTTCTTCCGTTTCCAAAAGTTTGAGTTGATTGCGCTGGCGAGAGAGTGTCTTTTCTAGTTGTTTGAGCGCATTTCGTTGTTCTTGCAATGCATTTTCTGTAGCAGGGGAGGCAAATCCAATTCCGAAACTTATGAGCAGGAACAAAATTCCGAATTGGAGAAAGCCCTTACGCACGGTGAAAGACCCTAATTGTAGGTTTCTTCATGCGTTAAAAAACCACGCACGGAACGGAAACTGGAATAGGCAGAAAGGCTTGTCACCCCTAGAACGATCAAGGCAAGCACCCAGCCATACCCAGAGATATACTCTATAATCACCGGAACAAAATCTCTAATCGTACCAAAAACAAAAGCCAAGAATAGAGCCGCAAGCCCGCTCCCCAAAAGGCCTTGCATCACCCCCTCCAGTACAAATGGGAATTCAATGAAAAAAGGACTTCCGCCTGCATATTTCATGTTCTCTACCAGCAATTTGCGAGAGAAAAGAGAAAGTCGTACCGAATTTCCAATAATAAGAGCTAGGGTAAATAGTAAAAGAATACTCAGGCAGATGGGCCAAAAAATCAGGCTGAATTTCCAGGAAGCCAACCGATCCACCCATTCTGTGGGTGCTTGTACAGCATCAAAGGTGCCATCTCGCTGTAACAGATTTTGAATTTCATGGAGATCTTTGGGGGTACAATACCGCTCGGCAAGTTGCAATCGAAAAGAAGGCGGCAAGGGGTTACCTGTCACGAGCGAAAGCATATCGTGAGAAAAACGCGCGCGAAAATCCTCTAGAGCCTCATCCTCACTGATGTAAGTGACTTCCCCCACCTGTTTTATTCTTTCCAACTTCTGCCGCACCGATTCCAAAGAATCTTTTGCGAGCGGAGCATCTAAAAAAACTTCCACAGAGTAGAGGGATTTTTCCACTTCCATCACCCGAAAAATACCGAGCAATGTCACCACACTCGCAGAAAGGAGAAGCGAACAAAGGAAAATCGTCACAAACGACGGAAGGATAACCGTACGATGTTGCTTCCACCCACGGAAAGCCTCTGAAATTAGATAGCCTAATTGTCCGAACACGGTGGGAATATAACTATTTTTATAAGGTACCTTAATGTAGATCGGCAACTAGATGAAACATATCGGCCTTAAAATAATTGCATTTCTCGTTGGAATTGGTTTCTGGTTCTACGTTGTCTCTGATCGTGACAGCACCATCGAAATCAAGGCTCCCATTGTTTATAGGCGCTTACCAGAAACAATCGCTATTGCATCGCGCCCTCCCCTATCCCTCCCTATTAAAATTAAGGGTCGCGCCATTGACCTTATTCGACTGAAAGCGGGGGGCAAAGAAGCGGCAACAATCGTCATTGATCTCCATTCTGTAGAATTAGGGGTCCAACAATTCCCCATCAGCAGTGAAAATTTTTCCGCACCCGATTTTCCTCAAGTTAAATATGTAACCCCAGAACACACTCCGACGGTGGAAATGGAATTTGATACTCGCATCAAACGTACTATTCCTGTGCGTCTACGCAACGTATTTGAAGTGGACCCTCAATTTACCCTTATCGGGACCCCTCAACCTGAACCGGACACAATTACAATCGCAGGGGCCCGAAAAGCGCTCACTCGTATTTTCGAAATCACCACTAACAAAGAACGATTCCAAAATCTCCAAGGAGATCAGAATCTGTCTATTGCTTTAGACATGAATACGTTACCCCCCTACGTTTATGCAAGCGATACGATGGTTTCGGTAAAGCTCCAAATTCAGCCATTGCAACGGACATCCTTTCAAGGAATCCCAGTGCAACTCATCGGAAGCTATGATCACAAAATTTACAGTCTCCTCCCCGCGACAGCAACCGTGGAAGTCACTGGTGGCAAAGGGGTACTTTCCAAGATTCGTCAAAATGACATCCAACTTTTTGTGGAATTCAATCGATTCGCCATCGAAGATGCCGATAGTCTTGAACCCACAGTGCGCATTGTACACCCTGTACAAAGTTTCCAAGTACATCCCGAAAAGTTCTATCTCAAAAAAGAAAATCCATTGGAACTTCTCCCCGACTCCAACGCGACCCAAACTCCTCCCGAGGCAAAAAATTGATCTGGCTTGGCGTAGAATCCAGTTGTGATGAGACCGCCTGCGCCATTTTGCGCGATGATCCCCTCGAAATACTCTCCAACCCACTTTACAGTCAAATTCAGGAACACTCTGTTTATGGGGGCGTTGTCCCAGAAGTGGCCGCCCGCGCGCACCTTGAAAAAATCACGGTGATCGCGAATGAAGCGATTCAAGAAGCGGGAATTTCACTCCACGATATTGGTGCCATTGCCTTTACTTGTGGCCCAGGGCTCATGGGTCCACTCCTCGTAGGAGCGAGTTTTGCAAGAGGACTCGCGAGAGACTTGAATATCCCTGCGTACGGGATCAATCATCTTGAAGGTCATTTGTCTGCTGCTTATCTCACCACAAAAGATTTAGAGCCCCCTTACCTCACACTCACCGTCTCTGGTGGACACACCGAATTAGTCCTTGAAGAACCCCACTTCAAATACACTCTTTTGGGCCGTACCCGAGATGACGCCGCAGGGGAAGCGTTTGACAAATGCGGCAAAATATTGGGTCTCGGCTACCCTGCCGGTGCCACCATAGGCAAGCTCGGCAAAAACGGCAATCGCAAATTTCATCTGTTCCCGAGAGCCCTTAAATACGAAAACAACGCTGAATTTTCTTTTAGCGGTCTCAAGACCTCTGTGCGCCGCTATGCAGAAAGCAATAG
>DBTP01000160.1 GCA_002307115.1 Fibrobacter sp. UBA1313
ATGGCATCGTCCGCCGCATGGAGCATGTCATCCATTTGTTTGTAGTTATCGGTAGAGTGAACGATACCGTAAGCAAAACTTGCGGTTTGATCTACAATCGTAATTGCTTTCACCGATTCGGACATTCGATCCACACAAATTAAGGCCCCGTCTTTATCTGTATCTG
The DNA here is from genome assembly GCA_002307115.1 of Fibrobacter sp. UBA1313. GTDB lineage: Bacteria > Fibrobacterota > Fibrobacteria > Fibrobacterales > Fibrobacteraceae > UBA1313. The sequence continues at coordinate 167 of DBTP01000160.1, forward strand.
GGCAAAGAACCATAAATTCATCACCCCCCATACGAAAAAGCATATCGGATTCGCGAAGGACCTTTTTAATACCCGCCACCACCGAACGGAGCATTAAATCACCCGCCTGGTGCCCATGTCTATCATTGACTCTTTTAAGATCATTGAGATCCAAATAAATCAACGCGAAATGTGTTCCGTAACGTGTGCAACGAGCGAACCATTCGCGGAGCGTGAACATGGCATGACGCCGATTGTATGTTTGCGTCAAATCATCGGTCAACGAAATTTCTCTAATCGTACGGAGAGTCTGCGCCATGCGAATATGCACAGCAACACGGGCGAGTAAAATTTCAGGAACAAAATTTTTGCAAACAAAGTCAGAACCACCGACATTAAAACCTTCGATCACACTTTTTGCATCTTCGCGAGCCGTTAAGAAAATAATAGGGAGATCATCAATGGGAAATCTTTTACGAATTTGAGCACAAGTTTCGTACCCATTCATCCCTGGCATCATCACATCCAGGATAACCAAATCCACATGTTTTGTCTCCAGAAATTTAAGTGCGGCTTCCCCTGATTTGCTCAAAGAGGCCACATAACCCGCTTCATTCAAAAAGTCTCCGACAACTTGTAAATTCGTGGGATTATCATCCACAACTAATATCTTGCCCTCAGCCATTTTTATTCCATCCTTTCTTGCCCTCGCGAGCACAAACACAATCTATAGAAATTACAAACAAATGAATTGAATTTCATTCAGCGGGAAAAATAGCCTCTCCTTAAAAGATTTGGAAAGGGGCTCTTCAAAATTTTACAAGGTTCTGATTTCGCGCTAGATTCAAGGTTACAAAAAAACAAGTTGTGGATTTTGAGGAATAAAACCCATTTTGTAACAAAGCGAAAAAAACAAAGAAAGAGACAATTTACGATCATCCGTAAAAGAATAGTCTATTACGTTGTAGTAATTTTCCATAATTGTTTGAGGAAGCACCACTGGGTAATAAGAAAGCCATTTGGTTAAAGAGGCTTTACGATCTTCTCTAAAATGCGTTACCGACAAAGTCACGTCATCAAGAAAAGCATCGAGCTCTGAGCGATACTCAGACGTTAATGCGGAACGATGAATGCTCCAGGCACCAAAAACAAAAGGAAGCCCCTGCCAATCCAACCACAAGGAAGCAAGGTCATAACTGAATTCAAATGTACCCGCCACATCTTCTAACAAGGCTTCATCACCAATCAACAGACGGGCATCAAAGGTTGAATCAAAGGGAACACTGGATACAAACTCTGGTCGCACCTGATACCGAAGCTCCGCCAAAATTTGAACAAGAGCAGCGGAAGTTCGACTCTGCGTAGTCAAGTGTACTCGCCGCGAAGACAACTGTTCAAAGGGATAGTGGGAGAATAATTTCACAGACCGGACCTCCAGTTTGCACGAGGTACACAAGTCAGGGGCAAGCACAAATTTCTCTGGAGTTAGGGCATAGCCTATAGATGAGGCAGGAGCCAAATGGATTTCACCCACCCTTAACAGCGAAACAAGTGCACTTGGAGGACCCTCTACAAAGGAATAACTGGGGTACTTAGTCTCTTTTCCAAGGAAATCGTGAAAGAAGGGGGCGCAAACAAGAAAAGGGATACGACCGATGCGCAGGACCATACGAAAAAAATTTAACTTTTTGCCTGTTGTTTTATTTTCTTTTAAACCTTTTCTATTTCAAAACAGAGACATGCCGAAATTTCATGTAAAAAAAACCTCCCTCGGGGAAGACGAAAAAAGCCTCGTTTTTAAAGGCAAAGTGATCGAAGGCCCTATTAATAAAGGCATGACACTTGAAATCCCTATCACTGAAGCCGCGACGATCAGCATGAAAATCTACGACATCGTTCATTTCGAAAAGCAGCGCGATGAAAGCAAACGAGTCGGATTGATTATCGATTTTGCGGAAGAGCCCGAAGCCCTCGAAATTGTGATGAGCCTAAATATCGCTGAAGAAGAATTGACTGTAAACTAAAGAGTGAACCTGATGTGGCGGACGTCGCACAGAGGTTCAGTCCATTACAATTCAAGCAATAGGCCTGCGCGCAGATATATGAAATTGCCATATTTGCGTAATTCTTGATACCCTCCTAACAGCAGTATCGAAGAATTTTTCCCATTCTTAATATCGAAACCACCGCCGACTTTCCAAAGCATCTGGGCATCTTCTCCAAACGCATAACCAAAGTCTGCAGTGACTACAGGAAGGACTTGTCGGCCAATGGGTAACCGAACCCACAAGCTACCAATCACTGGCACCAAATCAATGCCGTCTATAGTTTCGTAACCTACACCAACACCAGCAAAAACCATTTCATCCGCTGGAAACCACCAATGGCCGACTAAATCCAGGTTACAATCTTTTATGGTTTCTGTAGGGTTTAAAGACCCAATCGTAAAATCCGCAGTGAAACCCGCCTCAGCTGTAGAAACGGCACCAGAGAGACCTAAAACAGCAGCAGTCAGCCATGGAATCACTTTCATGGAAGAAGCCTCCATATCATCACCACGAGCCTCTCTTGCCCAACCGCCGTTACGTTCTCGCTTAAAGGACAGAAAGAAGCCCTTAAACATCGCTGTGTTCATAGAAAGAAAATAATACG
>DBTP01000127.1 GCA_002307115.1 Fibrobacter sp. UBA1313
GCATCGGGGGTCGCCTCAAACGGACCATCTTTACCATCGGCACCGAACCCGGAACGGCCTGTTTCCAGAGAGCGGAGCGCTTTCTGGAAAGACTGTTTGAAGGTGCGACCAATACTCATCGTTTCGCCCACAGACTTCATCTGCGTCCCGAGTCTCGTGTCAGCACCGTTGAATTTTTCAAAAGCAAAACGCGGAATCTTGGTCACCACATAGTCAATGGAAGGCTCAAAGCAAGCGGGCGTCACTTTAGTGATGTCGTTGCTGATTTCATCGAGAGTATAACCCACGGCGAGCTTCGCCGCAAATTTCGCAATCGGGAAGCCGGTCGCCTTAGAGGCAAGTGCTGAAGAACGGGACACGCGGGGATTCATTTCGATCACCACCATACGTCCATTTTCCGGGTTCAAAGCAAACTGAACGTTCGATCCACCAGTATCCACACCAATTTCACGCATCACGGCAATAGCCGCATCGCGAAGCATTTGGTATTCGCGGTCCGTCAGCGTGAGTGCCGGGGCCACCGTAATGGAATCCCCGGTATGCACACCCATAGGATCCAGATTTTCAATGGAGCACACAATGACGCAGTTGTCCTTGCGGTCGCGCATCACTTCAAGCTCAAACTCTTTCCAACCCTCAATGGATTCTTCGATTAAAACTTCCGTAGTGGGGCTATAATAAAGGCCACGTTGGCAAATCGTTTCGAATTCTTCAGGGTCATGAGCGATACCACCACCGGTACCCCCTAAAGTAAAGCCCGGGCGAATCACCACGGGCCAACAATCCAAAATCTTTTGCGCTTCCCTCGCTTCTTCCATGGAATGTGCGGAAACGCTTCTCGGCATATCGAGCCCAATCCGAATCATGGCTTCTTTAAAGAGGCTGCGATCTTCTGCCTTGTTGATAACATCCGGTTTGGCACCGATCATCTCCACATTGTAACGGGCGAGTACACCCTTTTTGTGAAGTTTCATGGCGAGGTTCAAAGCCGTCTGTCCGCCCATCGTGGGCAAAAGAGCATCGGGACGCTCGCGACGGATGATCTCCGTCAGCGCCTGCGCTGTCAGAGGTTCTATATAGGTGCGATCTGCAAAATCCGGATCCGTCATAATGGTTGCCGGGTTCGAATTCACGAGAACAACTTCATACCCTTCACTTTTAAGAGATTTGCAGGCTTGGACGCCGGAATAGTCAAATTCGCAGGCTTGTCCGATCACAATCGGCCCAGAGCCGATCAACATTATTTTGCGTATATCTTCGCGCTTTGGCATATCTTCTTTTCCACACTTTGAAGAGGCCACCCCCTTTCCGAGAAATTCAAAAAGGGTAAACCTGCGCAAATCTAGAATTATTAACCCAAATGAAAAGGCCCTCAAGTGCTTTATTTTTGAAAAAATAAAACTCTTTCGAATGTACCCTCCGCATTTTAACGAAAAGAAAGATTCGGGGTTATAAAATTTATCTCTATCCCGCAAATTCTGTTCCCGCATCAGCCCCCGTAGAAATATTTCCAAACCTGATTTCTGTCAACGAGATATTTCGTCACAACCTTACTCTCATCGATTGCAGAAAACAAGCAGGGTTCCTCCCATAAGAAATGCTGGAGGTCGAAGCGATGAGGACGTCGAGTTTTTTCACGCCCTACTTGTTTGTATTTATTACAGAAATAGTCCGTCCCCATTCAAAAAAGAAGCTGACAAGAATACCGGTGGTCCTTTATTTTTCATCGAGAAAAAATTGCTTTGCATTACCTGCTCTGCGAGAACCCGTTGTTTCCTGATAAAAAGGGCTTTTTAGTTATAAAAAGTGACTTTTTAACGGATTTATTGATTTGAATCACATAGAAAAGTTTAGATTTGAGTAATATGAACTGGCTTCTTTACTTCTTTTGGCTTATTATTTTTCTCGCTGGTGTGATTGTCACCTACATACTCCCCGAGGCATCGCTTTCGCTCTTTGAGCGTTTTGCAATTCTGGGAATTTGGGGAGCCTCTCTCGGATGTATTTTAGGAATTCTCGCTTCGAAAAGTGCTACCCGGAAACACACAGCCAAAATGGATTTTGAAGCCGCGCTGACCCCTGTAAAACCTCCTGAAACCCAATTAATTCCGATTGTGAATGGCGTGCAGGCTTCAGCCAAAACTGAAACTACCGAGATCCCTATATTGCCTCCAGTCGCGATGAAGTCTTCTTTCCAAAAAGAGGTTCACTCCACCGCACCCAAAAGCACAAGCAATTCTCAGATTCTTTTCCCTTTGAATACTTGGCATCTCTTTTGCCGTGGGATTCTCAAGAATCGGCCGTTCCATGAAATCATCGGCAAGTTGGGACAGTGCCTCCCCGAGATGTTTCCTAATGCCTCTGGCATTCTTTATATGTACAGTGACAACCAGTCCGAACTTCACCAAGTGCTTTCTTTTGGCAAGCACTCCGTAGGTGAACCCGTTATCACTCCTGTAGAATGCGCAAGTTTTAGCCGCGCTGAAATTGTAGTTGCCGATTATTCGTCTCCAAGCCTTTCTGGTGGCTGTACTCATTTGCATCATCGACCTGTTGGCTATTCTTTTTGTGCGCCCATTGAAGGCCTAGAAGAACACTTTGGCATTTTAACACTCCAAGTCGATGCTTTGCCTTCAGGAGAGACTCCCGATTCTTGGAAGGCTAAGATAAGCATCGTTTCTGCGACTTTTGGGCTTTTTGTGGCCAATCAAAATTTGAACCTACGCTTCCAGACACACAGCATTCGTGACACACTCACCGGCTTATTTAATCGCCGTTACATGGAAGAATCGTTGCAACGGGAAGTGGCCGCCGCGACCCGTCACCGCACTCCTATTGGCATGATAATGATTCACCCAGATGCAATCGAAGCCTTGAGGGAAACCCGCGGGCCTCATGCCGTGGAACAAATGCTTTGGGAACTCGCCCAACGCTTGCCCCGCTATATCCGTTACGAAGATATTCCCTGCCGCTACCACAACGAAACTTTATGTGTAATTCTTCCCGGTGCGGATCTTGATATCACCGAGGAGCGTGCAGAAAAAATTCGGCACGAGATTGAAAATTTACAAGTTACCTATGGGAACACTATTCTCGAAACTACCTTGAGCATCGGTGTCGCCATGTTGCCTCAACATGCAAATAATAGTAGCGAGCTTATTGAACTTGCTGAACAGGCGCTCGCTCAAGCAACAGCGAAGGGCCGAAACCGGGTGTGTACAGCCCAAGTATCTATCTAAACTTCTCCACAATTTCTTTTATCGTGAAAAAAGGTTCAATGAAAATATTGGATCTTTTTTTGTGCTCTTTTTGCCAAATTCTCAACATGAATAACGGACAAAGTTCTGCATTTGCCCGCTGATATGTCAATGTCATTAAAAAGCACAAATAAAAGCATTTCTTGGGATCATCGCTCTTTACCAGAAAAGCATTTAACGCAAAAAAGTCCCTACCTTTATAAAGATAGGGACTTTTGATTTCGTATAAATGTCTTTTGGATTAGAGGCGCTTGAAAATAAGTGAAGTATTGATGCCACCAAAGGCAAAATTATTGGACATAAAATACTCAGAATCAATTTCACGACCAGCACCCATAATGTAATCCAAGGGAGCACAATCTGGGTCAATGGTTTTCAAGTTCAAATTCGGACAGGCCCACTTTTGCTGCATCATGTTGATGGAGGTCCAAGCTTCAATAGCACCGCAAGCTCCGAGCGTATGGCCAATGTAACTCTTGAGCGAACTGATAGGAGCCGCACGTTTCAACGCATTGAAAGTCGCCCAACTTTCTGCCATATCACCCTGTTTTGTCGCAGTACCGTGGCCGTTCACATAACCAATAGCGTCTGGAGAAATTCCGGCATCGCGAATCGCACTTTCCAAAGCGAGCTGCATGGTTTCTTTTTTAGGTTGGGTGATATGATCCCCATCCGTATTGGTGCCAAAGCCCACCAATTCCGCATAGATCTTTGCACCACGAGCCTTCGCATGTTCGTATTCTTCAAGAATAACAGAACCCGCCCCTTCACCAATGACCAATCCATCACGATTCTTGTCATAAGGAGCGGGAGTGAGTTCAGGAGTGGCATTTTTAGTGCTCGTCGCAAAAAGGGTATCAAATACCGCAGATTCCGTCGGGTTTAATTCTTCAGCACCGCCAGCAACCATGATATCTTGCATTCCATATTTGATCGCTTCGTAAGCATAGCCTATAGAAAGGCTCCCTGCCGTGCAAGCGGTATTGGTAGAAATCAAGCGACCGGTAAGACCAAAAAATACGCCAATATTCACCGCGCAAGTTTGCGGCATAGACTTGATATAAGTGGTTGCTGTAATGCCTGCAACTTCGTTCGTGGTAAGCATGGAATAAAAATCGAGAAGCGCATCCACGCTCCCCGTCGAAGAACCAAAAGCCACACCGCAGCGCCCCGAACGGAGTTCTGCATCATCGCTGAGTCCTGCGAGCTTCATGGCGGCATCCGCAGAAGTGACAGCCATCAACGCGACTCGACCCATGCCGCGTGTCTTTTTACGCGGAAAATCCGGAGAAACAAAATCGGATACTGGGCACGCAAGACGCGTATTCATTTTGGTGTACTTGTCCCATTCATCCATGCGGACAATCTTATTTTTCAGGCCGCGCAAATTTTCCATAATGGTATCCATGTCCATTCCCAGTGCAGAAATGCTGGAACCGCCAGTAATAACAACTCTTCTAGTCATGCGAGACCTCCGTTAACAGAAATAACCTGTCGTGTGATATAGGATGCGGAATCGGAGAGTAAGAAAACAACGACTCCAGCAACTTCTTCTGGTTTGCCAGCACGTCCCATAGGAATGGAAGGCAAAATATAATCCAAGGGGGCATCCTTGATCATCTCTGTTTCAATGAGGCCCGGAGCGATACTATTCACTGTAATTTTGCGACCGCCCAGTTCTGTGGCAAGGGCTTTTGTAGCGCCAATAAGACCCGCCTTGGAAGCACTGTAATTCACTTGTCCGCGATTTCCGATAATACCAGAAACAGACGCCATGGTGATAATACGGCCCGGAGCCTTTCTGCGGCACATAGGCATTACCACGGGGTGAATCACGTTGTAAAAGCCATTCAAATTGGTATCTAAAACAGAATCCCAATCGTTCTCGGAGAGGGCTGCAAAAGTAGCATCCGCACAAATGCCCGCATTGCTCACCACGCCATAATAAACACCGTTATCCGCCATATCCTTTTCGAGAACTTCTTTACACTGTTCTCGATTGCGAACATCAAATTGAAGCATCCGAACCGAGTGTCCTTCTTTTTCCAATTCTTGACACAACGATTCAAGGGCAATTGCACTTTTACGATAATGAGCAACGACAGCATAGCCTGCACGAGCCACTGCCGCAACGATCGCAAGCCCAATTCCACCATTTGCACCTGTAACTAATACTTGTTTCTTGTCCATAGGTTCCTACTTCACTGCATCTACACTGTCAAATTCAACGGCATTCAAAGTCGCTGTCGCTACCAACGTGCCTTCTTCAAAAATTTTTCCCTCAAACGTTACCGTCGATTCCACACGAATGGATTCCCGTACATGTACCGAAACGGTTTTCCCTGGGGTAAAGACAAAGACAGAAGGAGTATAATTCGAGACACTCACAATAAATCCAATCTTGGGATCTACCCCCAACTCTTTATTAAAAATTCCCGAAAGCGCAGATACACTTTGCGCCATGTATTCAAAACCCACCCACGAAGGAATTCCTCTGAGTTCTTCATCGAAGAACAAATCATCCGTCGTGATATCGACTTCGGAAATCAGGGTTCTAGAACCCACATCATGAGAGACAATACGATCCAGAAGAAACATTTTCCCTGTATGTGGAACCAGAGTTTCTACTTCGACTTTGTTCAGATTCTGAGCTAACGCCATACTCACTCCATGCCCTTCTTGTCCACAATCAAACTGACATTACAGCCGCCAAAAGCGAACGAATTACTCATGCAACAAGAAAGTCTTTCTTTTTTGAAGCCTTTCGTCACAAAGTTTAAACGTGGCAAAGCCTCATCCTGTTCCCCGTCCCACAGATGCACGGGCAATAAATGATCATTATTCTTTTCCGACAAAGCCAAACAGCAAATCGCAAGTTCCAAAGCGGCAGCGGCACCCAGCGTGTGGCCGGTCAATGCTTTGGTAGAACTCACAGGCATTTCACTCGGGAACACACCCGCGACAGCGAGACTTTCCATAGAATCATTCAATTGCGTACCCGTTCCATGAAGGTTCAAATAATCCACCTCATCGGGAGAAATTCCTGCATCTTGAAGGGCCGCTAGAATAGCCAACTTAGCGCCTTCTCCATCAGCTCTCGGAGCGGTCATGTGATCGGCATCCGCGCTTTCACCCATACCGGCAACGCGGAACAGTGTGGTTGCAGAGGGTTCCCTAGTTACCACAAAGTAAGCGGCCCCATTGCCCAAAGTAATCCCTGAACGATTCTTACTAAAAGGATTCGCGGGTTCCGGGGAAACGGCTTCCAAAGAAGTGAATCCCAAAACCACAGGTAAAGAGGCAATATCGACGCCACCCACAATGGCCGCATCACATTGACCCGCATAAATCATGTGGCGAGCAGAAACAAAAGCACTTGCACTGGATGCACAAGCGGTGGAGTGGCTCATAACGATTCCCGTGAGCCCAAAACGATCCGCAATGAACCGGGCAGGAAAATCCGCTTGTTGCATGGCTAAAGAATAACCTTCGGGGAAAGTCCCCTGTTCGCGATAATGAGCAAGGGCTGAGAGAGAAGCCTCTGAACCGTTATCGCAAGAACCGATAATCACGGCCACACGATCGTTGCCATACTTCGCAATAGCGGATTCAATCGCAGGTGCCAAATCGTCCAAAACCTTGTTCGAAATGCGATTCACACGATTATCAAAGTATTCATTTTTAACGGGTGCGAGCGGAGCATTATTTTCCAAAGTGGCCACATAACGACGCCTATTCCCGAATTCTTTTTCGATCATTCCTACGCGGGTGCCATTCACCAAATGATCCCACACCTGGCTTTTGGAATCGCCCAAAGAACACACCAAACTAAAATCTTCAATAAATAACGGTAGCATCACTTTCCCACGTTTTCCGAATGAATGCGGTATTCATAACCGCGAAGATGATTCGTTAAATGAATTTCATTTTTATTACGTTCAATCGTAATAATTTTTTTGCCCTCTGTAGAAATAATCCGGCGCGATTCATCACCTTGAATCGTTTCTTCGAACTCAAGATGGGAAGCCTCAATCACCTTACGCACTTTTTCTGTCTCATAAAAGCAGAGCTGAAAATCGGCAATGATATATTGTGGCTTTATTTTTTCCGTATCCATGATGCGACTCGAAAAAAACAAACTATCGCTGGTGTAGCTCACTTCAGCAATAGTGGCACCCATGCTGCCAAAAAGAGTCACAGAAAGAATGGTATCGTTGGCCATCACCCATGCTTCAAAAAGAGATGTTTCTCCGTTATGAATAGCTTCAATTCTTTGGGCGCCATCTACAGGAGTGCCCATTGCCGAAGGGGGGAGCAAATAGATGCGTTGCGTATCCGTCAAATATACAGGAGACTCCAAATGGCCTCCGCGGGAAGCTTTTGTGCAAGAGCACAGCAGCAAAATCGACACCCCCAAGAGGAGGCCGATCCAGCGGAAAGAGAAAGAAGTAAATCTCATATTGCCATTACTTTTGGGGACGAGTCCCGTTGAAAGGAGCAAGAAAAAAGCAGAAAGAAATACCAAACAAAACCGAAAGTCCAAAAGTAGAAACTGGAGCGAAAGAGCTCAGGCCCAAAGCCCCAAAAGAGAGCAACGTGGTCACTACCGAAAGAAGTACCGCAAGCATGGTAGTCCGCATCGTCTTCGCATTTTCCTTAAAAAACAAAGAATAATCGATACCGATACTCAGCGTAAGGATGGCTCCGACAATCGCAAAGAAGTTGTAGGGGATGCCTAAATGACCCAAAAGACTCGCGGCAATGATACATGCCAAAAGTGGCGTACGAATAATGCGGAAGGCCGTTCTAAATCCATACACAAACGAGAGCAAAACAAGAACCAACGCATAGGCGAGAATCACGAGACCGAGTGCAATGTGCGAAAGCCGTGTGAGTTCATGACCAATGTCTGTCATCTTATCCACGAAATACACCGAATCCATTTCCGAAGCCATCTTTTTAAACACAGCTTGATCTTTGGCATGTAAAGGCAACACGGCACTATAGTAAACGCCCTCAATTTTACCCAACCAAAGGGTATTCAGCATGAAACTCAGATTCGAAGGCCACTGGGAATCCATAGTCACCGTCGCTTTCGATGCGGCATTAAAATCCGCCAAAAATTTTTCATTTTCTGCGGCACCAAAACCTAACTGTGTGAGCTGATTTTCTGATGATGGAATCAATTTTTCGCGAATCAAAGAATAAGTGTGGTTTTGCGTCGCCAGTGATGGCACAAAGAGAGTGGTCGCCATGTATGAGGAAAGTTGTCCCTTCTCTTTTTCAGCATCCAGACGAGAGCACAAACGTTCTTCTCTTTGTAGCACGTCTTCCGGGGATTGACCAGAAATGATAAAGAACCAACCTGAAGTGCCGAGATTCATGACACGCGCAGCAAGCTGTTCTGATTTTTTGAGATGATCGGACATACTATAAAGTCCGCGGATATCGTTTGCCATGTTGAGGCGCATCAAACCCGAAATAATTACGGCAATGGCCACAATCCAAATGCAGATCCATGCGGGGCGTTTCAGTGCAAAAATTCGAGAATAAATGTTCAACAGGAGATCTGCGGCTTTCAAAGGAACCATACGTTTTTCAACAGTCGGTAATTTGAGGTTCGGGAAAATAATCATGATGGTTAATAAAGAACTTAACAGCCCAGCAAAAGAGAAGAGTGCCATCTGTTTCAAGAGTGGAAACGGAGCGAGCATTACCGCGATGTAACCCGCTTCAGTTGTCAAGAAACCGAGAATTACACCTCTGAAAATATGCGCACGAACATCAAAACCCGTTTTGTTCTCTTTACTGCTTTTCCAGTCCATAAAGAAATGCACAGAGTAATCAATACAAATACCAATGAGACTCGTGCCAAAAACGAAAGTAAAAATGTGAATTTCTTTAAATGCCCATAACGTACAACATAAAGCGGTCAAACCCGCTACAAAGATATATCCAATAACCATCATCAGGGGAAGTGGGGAGCGAAAAACGAAAATAAACAAAATGATAATGGCAAGCATGGAAATAAGGCTGATGATCATCACCTCGTTCTGTGCATTGCTAGAGCTCTCATAGCTGTGAAACGGAACTCCCGAAAAAGCGATACGAAGGCCTGGAGTTTCTTTTTCCATTTTGGCACAAAGTTCATTGATGCGGCCAATAATATGGCCCTCTTTTGCAATAGCAGAAACCTGGGGAGCAAGGCTTCCACTGAGCATCACATATTGAACTCCGCTATCGCTTGCGACAAGTACATTCTCTTTAATGCCAAAAGCGAGACTCGAAAAGAGAGAAGAAGAGAGATAGCGATGGAAGCTATTTTCGCCTAATAAAAAAGGATCTTTTGCAAGGTTATCTAAAGAAGAAAATTGAAAGGCCCCATAGACAGAGCTCAACGCATCAGAGCGAATGCGATCAACCTCGCCTTTTTCTAACTGCCTCACCATTTCGGGACCTTGCATTTGGTAACGATGGACAAACAAGAAATTTTGAATTTCCTGCATAGAAGAGGGATCTACGTACAACCGCACGGTATCTAAAGATTTATCTTCTTTTATTGCCGCATATAAAGTTTCAGAAGCTCTTTTGGCGGTTTCAAAATTCTCATGGCCCACCAACACATAGAACTGCGAAATGGTTTTGGAACTTAAAGCGCGTTCCGCCTCGCTAACCTTATGCAATTCATGCGAAGCGGGTAAAACGGAATACAAATCGGTATTGATATTAATCGGATAAAGAAAAAGAGGAATTCCAATAAGCACCAAATGGAATACAATCCAAAAAGCCACCATAGGGCGGTTCCATTGACCGTTTCCAAAATGCTTTTTAAGGACGTCCGAAAGCATCTTTTTCCTTGGGCTCTAAGTCCTCAGAGTATTTATGTGCAGAAAATTCGTATCGCGTTAAATCCTGATTTCCGTCCTTAATGAGAACACTATTGAGGGTCAGATCCCCATTAAGTTCTATGGACGAAATAATGGAGCGAACCACGTCTTCTTTCGGTATCAAGCCCAATTTCCATTGATTCCCTTGCACACTAAAGAAAATGTTGAACTGAGAATAAAGCGCTTTGGGTTTCCCCGAAAATACCGCTTGAATGGTATTGGAAAACTCCCGGAATGCCGCATTGTCTGAAGCATCCAAGGTACTATTCTTGCCTTGAGGTGTCTTTTGTACAATCTTATCAGAAGTAATCACTAAGGTTGAAGGGAAAGGCTTTTGAGTATCCCAAATAATGCCGTTCCCATCAGCGATGACAAACGTACCTTCTGAAATAAAAGTTCTAGAAATGCGCGTAATCGTTTTGGTCTGCTTAAAATTTCCACGAGTCACTTTATGGGCAGCAAGAATGGAGAACGATTTTTCGAGCACTGGACGATTTTCTGCCTGAAGAGGAAAATCATAAACAGAGCCTGCAAAGCTCACGCCCAGCAACACAAGGACTAAAAATGAGAAAAGGAAACCTTTAGGCATCCGCATTTTCTTCCTGTATTTTGATGTATTCATGAACCCTGTCCATAAAACACTGAGGAGACACAAAACAAGATTCCATGGTTTTCATATCAATCGCCATCTGCATGCTTTCCGCTTTATTCAGCACGGTACCCGATTCTGCATCGCAAAAAACATACCCGATTTTGAGACAGTTTTCATATTCAAGCAAAGTGGCCGTGATACGCACTCTTTGCATAAAACGAAGCGAGCGAATGTACTTGAGTTTAATTTCAACCACAGGCCAGGCGTAGCCGCTTTTTTCCATGTCGAGATACTGGTAGTGAAGCGCCGTCAGCAAGGCACAACGCGCCACTTCCATATACTTCACATAATTTCCATGCCAAACGATCTGCATGGAATCCACATCGTAGAACTCTACATTAAACTCAACGTCAATACTGATTGGTTTATTTGCCATATTAGAAATTCCAGAATTTTTCTCTGATCAAAGAAATAGTTTTACGAAGTTCCTTATCCAAGGGGCGATCTTCCACTAAAGGCGCAAAGAAGCTGAACGTTTTGTCATAAGTATCTTGCACACCCACCATTTGTTCCTGGGTGATTTCTTTCTTTTCGAGACGAATGTGGAGCGCTTGAGTAGCGGCAAGCAACATGGCCGCCAATACCTGCTCCGTTAATTCGATAATGCGAATGCAATCTCTCGCCGCAATGGTACCCATGCTCACTTTATCTTGGTTATGACATTCCGTAGAGCGGGAGAATACGCTCATAGGCATGGTTGCTTTGAGCGCTTCTGCGGTCCACGCGGAAACAGCAATCTGCACCGCTTTGAATCCGTGGTTAAAAGAAATTTCCTTGACGCAACCCGTGAGATTTGCAGGCAAACCGCGATTGAATTTAATATCCACAATCATCGCCATCTGACGATCGATCAAGTCCGCAGTGTTCGCCACAATGTTCTTGAGGGAATCCATCGCAAAGCAAATATGACCGCCATAGAAATGACCTCCATGGAACACGGAACGCGTTTCTGGATCCACCAGCGGATTATCGTTCGCGCTATTCATTTCGATCTCAATCATCTGACGCATCAGAGGACTCGCATCGTAAAACATACCGATCACATGCGGAGCACAACGTAAAGAATAGGAATCTTGAATCTTTTCAGGAACAATGCCGTTCACCGCATTAATGGCGAGGGCGTCGCGCACCTTTTCTGCAGCAAGCATCAAACCCGGGTGTGGTTTCACATCAAAAAGGCGCTTATAGAAATGGTAACGATTTCCCTTAAGGGCAATCACGTTCATCGCCGTCAAACGGCAAGCCATATCGCTAAGGTACTCTGCACGGGAATACGCCATGCAAGCGACAGCATTCATCACCGCCGTCCCATTCATAATGGCTATCGCTTCTTTAGGGCGGAATCTATAAATCGGAATATTCAATTCACGGAGCACATCAGAAGCTTCGCGTTTTTCGCCCTTGTAAAGGACTTCACGTTCCCCAATCAAAGTACCCGCCAAATAAGAAAGCGGAGTCAAGTCGCCACTCGCGCCTACAGAACCCTCTTCAGGGATCAAAGGCAGAATATCGTGATCCAAAAGGTTCACAATCGCACGGAGCAAATTCATGCTCACCCCAGAAAATCCTTGCGCAAGCGTATTCAAGCGAACGAGTATAATCGCACGCGTCGTCTCAGGATCAAAAAAGTCACCAAGTCCGCAACCGTGAAAACGAGAAAGGTGTACAGGCAAATCATAGTAGTGTTCTGGAGAAACCGTCTGCGTACAAGAATCACCATATCCGGTGGTCACGCCATAAATGCCACCATGTTCGGCCAAGGCTTCATCAAGGAACGTTGCACCCGCATCAATCATCTTTACGAATTCTGGAGATTCGTTCAACTTCACGGTGCTTTTTCCTTGAGCGACCGCGACCACATCTTCAATGGTCAAACGGCCTTTGCCGACTTCAACTACGTTTTTCATTATTTCGCTTCCTGGTTTGTTGTCTCTGGTAATAGGCCCGATAAAACAGGCTTTGTCCAAAATTCAAAAAAGTTATACCATTGATAGGGGTGTTCCACACAATGTTTTTCGAGTGTTTCCGCATACTCAAAAGCCATGTTCTGCACTCTATTCATACGCTCTTTCCGGGTGCCGCAAGTCTCCACCTTCGCTTTTTGAATATGCATTTCACAAGGGGATTGAATATTGAGATCTCGTTTGCGCAAAGCAAAAGCATAATAAATCGGAGCGCCAATAATACTCGTGAGCAAAAAAGTACCCCAAGGGAAATAAGCGAGTTCACCCAAAAAGGGGACAGCGACCGTGCGATTCATCGTATGAGTCGAGGTTCTATCCCCCGCAATGACCACCAGATTTCCTTTTTCAATTTCACCCTGCATCCAGATGACGGTATCCGTTCCCACGGAATTCGCATCTACAATTTCCGTCATTAATGTGGGATTCAACTGCTTCAAAATTTCGTTGAATTTGGCCGTCCCTGAAAAATCAATCACAGGAATCACCTTGAAAGAACGACTCGCGTGAGTTTTTTTAACACCCGTCAACGCACGAAGTGTTTCCATGTTCCCTAAGTGGGAGCAAATCAAGCAAGCGCCCTTCCCTTCATTAAGCTGGTTCACCAACGCATCAATATCATCGTTTTGCAATTCGACTTTTGATAACGCGCCTCCATCTTTCCAGCATGCAATTTTTTCCACCATGGAAAGCGCAAAAGAAAACATGTGCTTATAAACAGCAAAGAATGTGGGCTTTGGTAAACCCGTCGCAGACACTTTGGAAAGCTTCGCAAGATACATATAAGAAAGACGACGATCTTCTTTTGCTCCGAGAAAGAAAAAGAAGGTCACCACGGCAACGATCGCATTCATGATAACACCCGGACAGGTACGGACCACCCAAGAGAAAAAACGGAACTGCCACAAGCCAGCGCCATATTCTTTCTTTTTAGACCAATGGATTCCGTTTGTCATATCTTATTCAACGCTTAGAAAAATGACGCCATAAAAGTCGTGGAAGACGTATTAACATTCCAAAGAACAAAAACGTGTGCGTTTTAGAAATGGCCAAATTATCCTGCAACATCCGGAAATTGGAAATGCCACCTTCCGGGTAAATGACCTTGACTGGGTAGAAATACATTTTGATGCCCGCCCAATTCAATCGAACAAGCACTTCAATATCAAAGCCCATACGATAATCGAAAAATCCCTTATTCAACACGGAGCGAATCTTTTCCAAAGGATACATGCGAAATCCACACATCGCATCCGGGATGGTGCAAGAAAGCGTCTCCACCATCACCCAAAAATTCGTAATCAAGCGACCTCTTTCACGAGACTTGGGCACCGAAATATCATACGTGGGCAAACCCGCAATAAGGCCTTCCGGGTGTTTCTTCGCCGCTTTGCAAAAGAACGAAACGTTACTCAGATCATGCTGTCCATCCGCATCAATTTGAAGGGCATGTGTATACCCCAATTCAATCGCTTTCTTGAGTCCTTCGCAAACCGCAAAACCCTTTCCCCCATTCACAGGGTAAGAGACCAATGTTGATGTAGGAAAATCTTGATTGACTGCAATGAGAGCCTCCTTGGACGCTCCCACGTTGCCATCATCGACCAAAATTGACGGGATATCCATCAGAGAAAGTGCACGCACCACAGCACCCACAGTTTCACCATGCTTATACACAGGAATAACAGCGCAAATTTTCAATTCAGACATTAGACCTTCTCCACAAAAATATTGCCTGAAGAACAGGTCTGATTTTTGTCCAAATCTTGGAACTTAAATGAAATTTTAGACATTTCAGCATGATAAGATGCCTCAAGGCGAATCATCGAATTGGGGCAAATGGGGCGACTAAATTTGACGCGCGGAATCTTAATCAACTTCAGGGAGGAGCCCAAATACTTATGACACCAATGCAAAACTAAATCCACTTGCACCACGGCGGGCAACAATTTAAACTGTGGAAAATGGCCATCAAAATAAATACTGGATGTCGGGAACCGCACTTGAATATTCAATGCTCTCTCTCCTGTCTCTTCGACGGAAATTAAATCATAGCGAATTTCTGAAGAGTCAAAAAGTTTTTCCACATCTTTACGCGTCAATTTTCCTTGAGTATTCACAGGCAATTCATCCACATACCGCCATTTTTTGGGTAATACGGTACTTTCCAGAAAGTCCGAAAGGTACTTACGGAAATAAGTATTTATTTCGAATTTAGAAACCCCTTCAAAATGTTTTTTCCCGTCTTCATTAAAAACACATGCCACGGCAAGAAACTGTCTTTTTTTAGACAAAGCCACCGCGCAGGCATCCTGGATATAACCCGAGGCCATGAGTCGCATTTCCACTTCAGGGAGAGAAATTCGTTTTTCTTCGATTTTGACAATAGAATCCGCACGACCCTTCAGCAAAAACTGTCCGGAAGGCAGAAATTCCACGAGATCACCCGTGGTAAAACCATCTGCTTCAATGATGTAATTGGACTTCACGTTCAAACATCCAGAAGCATCCACCGTCATCGCACAACCTGCAAATGGAGTCCACTCCAAACAATCACGCGACTGTCTGTAGGCGATACCGCCCGTTTCCGTGCTACCATAAATTTCTTGCGGCCAAAAACCAGTAATCTGAAATGTCTTTTCTGCGACTTCCACAGGTAACACGCCTCCCGAAGAAAGCACCACCGGAATCACCGAGAATAAATTGTTGGGGATTTTACTACCCACAAGGCGCTTCATAAACGCAGGGCTCGCCACAATCACATAAGGCTGTGCGCTCAAACCCGCAAGTTCTTCAGGGAAATCAATACGATCTCTGCGGAAAGGAGCGCCCATGGAGAATGGTTCCAGCACAGAAAACAAAAGACCATAGATATGATGATGACTCACCGTACTGCAAAATGCTTTGTCAACGTAATCCTTGCCCCAAAGATGCTGAAGCTCGGCCACTTCATTTTCAAACTGGCGAAGCGTCTTCGCCACTCTCTTCGGAATCCCCGTAGATCCAGAAGTATAAAGAGCAATCTTACTCGTATCCGGGTCCATCGCTGGCCATTCCTCATCCATCGCATCGTTCACCACCAGTGCTTCGGGGATAGAGAAAGCGGAATTAAAATCTTGATCCGTCAAAATGCCCGTTTCGGAATCTTGAATTTCGGCAATGAAGGACGGTTGAATATTTGCCGTAATCAGCAATTCTTTTTTGCTCTGCAATATCGCCACAAAGGAAACCAGGAACCAATAAGAATCTTCACTGTGAAGAAGCCACTTGGAATAAGACTTGGATTGTATCAACTGACGAATAGTGCCCACATCGTTCACAAAATTGCGCCAAGTCCGAAATTCCTGTTTTTCCCAACGCCCGAGGTAACTCACAATATGATCAGGATCTCGAAACTTTTTCGATTGCTGGGATAAAGCGCAAAACTCATTTTGCCTCATTTTATTCTTCTTTCTAAAAAGGAGTTCTCCCGCAAAGAGCAACCCCATCAATACATAGGAGATAAACCCATTGTATAACGACCAAGCTAAATCAGAGGCAATAACCACAGTAGCGAGAGCAACGAGAGCATTGAAAATCAAAAAGCCGCACCACACCACAGTGACCTTACGGCAGTATTTTTCCACATAGTAATTCGCCGGACCCTTCAACACCGATTTATCTTGGAGTGTGGCAAAACGAAACACCATCGAAGGCGTATGGTGAAGGGTATAAGAAAAAGCCAACAGCATCACCACACTCAATACAACGGGATATAGCTTGAGTATGTAGGGACTATTCGTAATCCAAACACCGACCAGTATGAGAAACAAAAAGGAAAAAAAGACTATAGACTGAGTATGATTTTGTTTTTTCTCGTCTTTGTTCTGAGTATAGGTCACAAAATGGAAAGCACCAAGGACCACTAGTATCAGAGATAAAAATCTAGGCGAAATATTCCAAAAGTAGAGCCCACAAAAAACGAGGCAAGGATAAGCCACCGAAAGGAGCGCGACTAAAATTTTCCCTGCCACGGCACTTATGCCTGAGTATTAGGCTCTTCGTGAAGCATGCCATAGATAGCGTCTACGACATCCTGTAAAGAGCGCACCTTCTTAAAGACTTCTGGGTCTACATTTCTTGGGAGCATAGACTTCAACTTTACAATCAAGTCCACCGC
Source organism: Fibrobacter sp. UBA1313 (assembly GCA_002307115.1). Classification (GTDB taxonomy): domain Bacteria; phylum Fibrobacterota; class Fibrobacteria; order Fibrobacterales; family Fibrobacteraceae; genus UBA1313. The sequence continues at coordinate 16,917 of DBTP01000127.1, forward strand.
ATCAATGCTATCCAGATTCAGATCTTCATATAATCTCGCTTCTGGAACCACTTTCGAAGCATCAAGATCAAAATCCTCAACAAGTGCGGTTTTCAGTTTTTCAAAAATTTCTGTTTTTTCCATGAAAATTACTCCTGAGCGGCTGAATTCGACTGAATGTAAGCAGCGAGAGCATTGATTGATTCAAAATGCTTTCTTGTTTCTGCATTCACCACCGAAAACGTAACTCCAAAATTTTCTTTAATGGCGATACCCAATTCCAAGGCATCAATGGAATCCAAACCAAGGCCTGTACCAAACAGGGGTTCATCATCCTTAATGTCCGCGGGAGTAACGTCTTCTAGATCAAGAGCGCTAATGAGCACTTCTTTCAACTTCGTCTTCAACTCAGCCATAA
>DBTP01000071.1:0-727 GCA_002307115.1 Fibrobacter sp. UBA1313
GCTCAAGTCCCAGAGTGTATCGCCTTCTTTCACGAAATAAGCACTCACAGCTAAGGCCGCGAGCCCAAGCAAAATTAGTATGCTTCTGAAATGCCTCATTTGCACCGACCTTTCTTTGTCCTAACTCTATGCTAATAAAGGGTTTACAATAAATTTACTACTTAATTTAACCTTTTCTACGCGAAATAGGCTTTTTTTGCTGTACAAAGTGGGGAATATCGCTTTCTTCATCTCTAAATGGTTGTATCGAGGGCTTTTGTGGCTTCAATTTTTTCCCTAGTTCGTCTTTGCGGCCTAATAGCCCTGCCCGATCGGGAACAAAAAAGAATAACACTTCAAAAGCGGCTTTTCCGGGTTCTAAGTCGAGGGGGAGCGCTTTACGAAGCATGTAGCCTTCGCGACGGAAACGGCGAATTTCTTTGGACGCGATGTCCAGATTCGAAGAGATAAGAAGAATGCGCTCTGGACGTGATTGAGCGAGTACTTGAATCGTTCCTATGGAGAGAGCTTCTCCTCTTGGGGGGTTCAAGAGAACGGTCCATTTCCCTTCATTTTTTCTCTCGGAGAAGAATTTGACGAGCCATTCGGGTTCGAGATGTTCTTGGTGAAATCTCACATTATTGAGTGATTTCGTATGAATGTTGTAGAGGGCAGAGGATTTCGCTTGCATACGGTAATCTACTGCGTGCACCGATTCGAATGCAGAGGCAAGGCTTACACTGAGGTA
>DBTP01000071.1:1107-2567 GCA_002307115.1 Fibrobacter sp. UBA1313
AGGATATGAAAAAATAGGCCCGTTTTTGCAATGGGTAAAAATTCACTTCCAAAGCCAACACGGATATCGGCGCGCATCGCTTTTGGAGGGAAAGAGGGATCGAAAGGGAGGAACGGGCGTGTTTGCACTTGATGGCAACAAAGAACTTCTGGATGACTGCGTTCAATAAAATCAATAAAAGATTTAAACGCATGGGCGGCATCCGCACTTCGAAGAATGGTCTGCACCAAAATTCCATAACGCCCATCACCAGTGGACCGAATCCAAATTTGAAGCAAAGATCTCCGAAGAGAGGTAAGATGCTCTTTGCGAAGTTGAGTATCAATATCGAGCACCAGCGGCGGTACCGTCATTCCCTTGTAAGGAGGCTCAATCATGAGCATTTGATGATTGCCACGAGTTTCTGAAATGATTCGCCAGTCTGCTTGACCTGGTTCGGAAGGGAGAGAATACCAAGCTTGAAATTTGCCTGGAATTTTTTCTTGATGAATCCATTCGGTGAGGAATGCTTTTTTCCCTTCCAAGTCCGAAGGAATATTCACGACAGTCGGAGTCGGCGAATCCCTTTCTTCAGGAGCAGGGTATCTGGACATTTTTTTTTGCATGCGTTAGACCAAAAAACGAGGGAAGCGCCACGAACATTCGCGCGCGAGAAGTTGAGGAAATTCACGGAATTCTCCGCGAATTTGGAACACGTTGGGGTAACCTTCCATGGGCTGAAGCGAAATAAGACTATCCGCATGGTAAGCAAGGTTAGGGTATTCTGCCGTGTTCATGCATGTGATAACCGCACAACCTGTGAGAGCAATAATAGTGTCAATCATTTGCATGAGAATCAAATGGGAATCACTGGCGTTGCGCATAGTCTTCGGGTTGTGAAGCACAGAGGAAATAGGGTCAATGATAACGACTCGGTAGTCGTGATCTTCTAATTTTTTTGCCCCTTGAATTCTTTTCGCAATGAGTTGGGCAATTTCTAGTGGGGACAGAGGGGCTCCCCGGAGGCTTAAGAAACCAAGGTTTGGTGTACTTGCTTTGAGTTTACGCTTTTCGGCAACGGTGTGCAGTCGATTGAGAAATGCAGATTTCGTAAATTCAAAGTTAATGTAAAGAACATCATTTTTGACAGTATTAAGCCCAAGCCAATCTTCACCATAACAGAGGGAAAGAGCAAGATCCATCAGAGCAAAGGACTTGCCTGTTTTAGGGGGGGCCACAAAAAGGAGAAATTCGCCCCCAGATAACACATCATCAATAATTTTCGGGTCTTTTCTCGGAGGCTGTTCGCTATCGCTCGCAAGTTCAATAAGGGGTTTACCATCAAGGCAATATTCTACCCATTCTTGCCATTCTTGAAAACTCTTTGCTCCTTGATCCAAACCGATGAGATATTGTTGCTTGCCATTGCGGAGTACCCCTGGCATACGAACCATCTGATTCGGATTTTTATTCACGGAATC
>DBTP01000142.1 GCA_002307115.1 Fibrobacter sp. UBA1313
ACTTTTCAGGAGAACCGAAAGAAATCGTAAAAATGGTAGGGAATATGAAGGTGGCAATTACAACGCTGCCGAGGCCAAAGTTAAAGAACGAGTAAAGTTTGCCGATGATGCGCCAAACGTATTTGATTCTTTGTTTTAGGGACATGGAGTGAGCAGGTGTTTTTTGAAAAACAGGAGTCCTGGTGTAAGGTTTTCTCGAATCGCTTCTTGGGTAAACGATTTTCCAAAAAGACTTTTCAAATCAGGGAGTAAGATGCTCCCGGGAGTGGGTTCGCGCGAAAGTCGAAGTGCAATGCAAAACGGCCAATGAGGGCCTTTGGCGAGCAATTGGTACTCCGGCGGAAGGCTTTCATCTCCGTAGATAAAAATACGTTCTTGCTCTACTCCTGCAAGAAGAGCCGCTGCGGTTTCTTCAAGTCCTATTTCGAAAGACTCTGAACCCGAAAAGAGTGCAGAATAACCTGCTGTATTTTTTTCAACGATGGACGCTGCGGCCACGGGGGCGTTAAAAACGGAAAGACTAAAATGGGCGGGAGAAACATCCCCCGATTCCAACAGCTTTTGGGAAATGCGCATTTGCTGAACGATTTCACCATAGATGGAAGAAAAGGTGATTTTGAGCCCAGTGTTTTCCCCCAGAACTTCGTGCCCTGTCTGAATTACCATGCGGGAAAGCTGGCTTAAGCGACGCTTAAACATCGTTGGCGCAAACGAAAGACCGGGTGGACTTGCATCATCGCGGAGAGCGAGGGCTCCAGCGTTCCATTGCTTCCAATCTTCTGAGGTCTCAATGCCAGGTGCCCATGCGCTCCAACGGCTGATGTACACGGCATTCATAGATTTACTTCTTCCGGAAACGCAATAAGGAATAACTATTGATACCCAAATTGTGGTGCGCTTCTTTCAATTCAAAGCCGCCTTTTTCAATCGCTTCGGTGAGTTCTTCGAAGCGGTACATCTTGCTGTTGCCATTCGCGATGCACGTAAAGTAAAGGGAGGTTGCTTGCAAAGAGTAAGCGGCGCCTTCAAAGCGCTGTTGGTTCCATAGGGGTTCCAAAACGTATACATCGGTTTCTGCAGAAGCTGCGGGGTAAATTTTTGAAAGAATACCCGTGACTTCTTCTAACGAGAAGCAATCCAAAAATTGGCTCATCCACACGGCATTTGCCCCCAGAGGGAGCTGCTGCTCTTGGGTAAGCACGTTGCAAGCTTTTGTAGAAATGCGGTCGGAAAGACCCGCCGCCGCCACATTCTTATCCGCTACCGCAGTTTGCCCTGGGAGATCAATAATGGTGACGTTCACATCGGCATCGTATTTGCAGCAGGTGAGTGCCCATTTTGCGGTGTTGCCACCGATGTCGAAAAGAGATTTAGGTTTGTTTTTGAAAACGATCGGGAGCGCTTCTGGGAAGGCCAAATCAGAATAGAAATGGTCAAAAGCGAACCAACTTTTCTGAACTTGTGCTGGGAGTTGAGAGAGTCCCTCATAAACGGTTTTCCAAGTACCAAAAACTTTAAGACCTTCGGGCTTTCCGTTCTTGACAGAATCGGAAAGGGCCATCGCCCCTTCGTAGCAGACGTCTTGGCAAAAATCCAAATTCACACGGGTGAGATCATCTTTCAAAATAAAGAAACCGATTTTTCCCAGTGTGTATTTGAGAGGGGCTTTTTCATCGGTGGTTGGCGCAAGTTTCAATATTCCCATGCCAAGACCCATTTCTGCGAGAACGCCCACGCCGTATACAGAAAGACCTAATTTCTTTGCGATTGTATCTACGGTAATGCCTTCACGACGGTGGTGGCCTATTTCTTCAAGAATCCCGAGATCACGAAGAGAACGGGCTGCTTGAAATGTAAGTGGAGCGAAAGCAATTCTTTGAGCTTCGCATTTGGCGTCAACAGCAGAAATTTTGTCGGTATAATAATTGTCAAACACAGAAATAGTCCTTTCTATAACTTGAAGTAATTTTTCTCAATTCTTTTGTCGAGTTTTTCAATCCATCGGAAATAGTTACGATGAATTTTATTGTTCACTGGGTCCGCATCCAGGTTTGAACTATCAACGTATTCATACCAGTATCCATCATTCCAGAAACAGATATTAAATTCTACAAAGAAATTTCGTCTTTCCAATCTTAAACGAATAACGCTCGAATTATCGCTCGGTAGAACTTGAAACATGGTGAGGGCTGCCGTTGTCGCTGCTCTGCTAAATCTTGCCATGTTGATGGGGCGAGGGATAGACTCGCTGGTAATCACTTCAAAATTGCCGGGAGCCATTTGCTTCTTTTTGACAGGCTTGGTTGCGGTCGCTTGTATTTGCTTCAATGGCTGCATACTCAAATAATTCTGTAGGATTCTTTTTTCAAGATTTTTGAGCCAAGAGTTGTACTTGTAGATAATCCTATTTTTAGAAGGATCGGCGCCTAAATTGTCGCTTCCGATATACTCATACCAATATTCGTCCGTCCAAAAACAAATGCGCATGTCTAAACTATAAAGTGCGGATCGAATACTCAAATTAAGTGTATTAGGGGCAGATCCCAGTGAAACTTGGTAACCTAGGGTGCTGGCTCCCTCTATTGCCGCTTTTCTAAAAATGGCGGTATCAATGGGGGCGTGGAGAGCGGTTCCTAAGATTACTTCGAAATTCCCTGGAGAAACTTGCTGTTTTTTGGCTGGTTTTTGGATTACTGCCGCTTGTGGTCGGGTAATGACAACAACATCTGCTGCTTGTAATCCTGTTACTATCAGGAATAGGAATAAGAGAAGTATGAGTTTTCTCATAGTGCCGCCCTAGAAAACAGGTTAAGAAATAGCCACTCGGGGGTGAAATATAGATAAAGTTTTTTTATATTTCGCTCCGCTGAACGTAAAAGAGCTTGTCTGAGATTTGCTTTTACTTTTGATAAAAGGTCAATTGGGAATGATCGATTGGCTTTTTTTAATGATTGTGGTTTTGGGACGTTGTTGTGGTTTGATACAAATGGAGAAATTTATGGCTGAGTTGAAGACGAAGTT
>DBTP01000040.1:0-139 GCA_002307115.1 Fibrobacter sp. UBA1313
GCAAAAATTGCCATTGCTGTTTCCCGTTTTAATGAAGTGGTAACGTCAGCTCTTCTCTCCGGCGCTGTTTCCAAACTGACCGCATTGGGTGTCTCTGCAAGTGATATCACAGTGGCCTATGTCCCAGGTGCGTTTGAAC
>DBTP01000040.1:413-4269 GCA_002307115.1 Fibrobacter sp. UBA1313
CCGGGGTGTGCCGTAAAATGATCGCTTCTAAAAAAGCGGATGCAGTGATTGTGCTCGGTGCAGTGATCCGTGGTGAAACGCCTCACTTTGATGTGGTGGTGAATGCTGTGACTTCTGGCATTGCAAATTTAGCGGCAACGAGTGATATTCCTGTGTTATTTGGGGTGCTCACGACTGACAATGTTGATCAGGCAATGAATCGTGCGGGACTCAAGTGTGGCAACAAAGGTGCGGATTGTGCGCTTTCTGCTGTTGAAATGATTCAACTTTATAAGAACTTAAAATGAGTGTTACTAGTCAAAGATCCGCTCGCGTATTTGCGATGCAGCTACTTTATGCCATGAATATCACTGCGGCGACGGTTGCTCAGTGTATTGATGGTGTGCTGAAGAGTCAAGAAATTACGGACGAAATGAAACGCTACGGCATGACTTTGGTTGATTTAGTCCAAGAGCATTCCGGGGAGTTAGATGAGGAGATCAGCAAGTTATCCATTGGTTGGGATCTTGCGCGCATCGCGAAACTGGATCGCCTCATTTTGCAAGTGGCGATGGTAGAACTTTTGTATCGAAAGGATATTCCTACTAAGGTGGCTATTCAGGAGGCTGTACAAATTGCTAACAAGTACAGTACTGAGGAATCCTTTCGTTTCATCAATGGAATTCTTAACCAATTTGCGAGAAATCGCAATATGATATTGAACAAAGAAAACTCAGAGGAGTGTGTACCTTGAAAACGATCAATGAAAAATTATTAAAGCATTTGATTGCGGGATTCACCGCTCTCGTTGCCTTTATTACCTATGCCATGACGATGGCTCCGACCGTGAGCTTTTGGGATTGTGGCGAGTTTGTTGCTTGCGCGAATACGCTCGGTATTCCGCATCCTCCTGGAACGCCTTTCTTTGTATTACTTTCTCGTGTTGTGATTTTGATCCTCCCGATGGTGGCGGAAATAGCGAAGCGAATCAACTATATCTCTGTCGTTTCCTCCGCAGCGACGGTCTATTTGGTTACCTTATTCACCTGGGATTTATTTTCTAAGATTCTCTCTCGTGATGCGTTAGCGAATAAACTTTCCATGGGTGCTCGTTACATTGTTCTTGGCACGGCCGCATTAGTTGCTGGTTTTCTTTTAACATTCTCCGATACCTTCTGGTTCAGCGCTGTGGAAGCTGAAGTTTATGGTCTTGCCATGTTTATTTTGATGCTGATCTCCTATCTGGGATTAGTTTGGGTGGATCATCAAAATGAACGCAAGGGTGATCGTATTCTTGTCTTTATTTGCTATCTCGCATTCTTGGGTGTTGGCGCCCATTTGTATACGATGCTCACGATTCCTGCTATATTCATACTTATTTTGATTTCGGATCCGAAAAAAATTGGGCAACGGATTCCGTTATGGATCACAGGCACTGTGCTTTGTTCTGTCATCTATGCTGTCGGGGATTTCATTGTTCTTTCTCTGTTAACGTTTGCGGTTCTCGGCATTTTCTGCCTCGTTAAACCTTTTAACAGCGATGTCATGAAAAATGTTCGTCTTTCTTTTGCCTTTGCTGTGGTCGCTCTTGTAGGCTTCAGTACTCATTTGTACATCCCGATTCGTTCGGAACTGAATCCTATTATTGATGAAAATAATCCTGAAATTAATATCCGCGATGAACAGGGTAAATTACAGTTGGGTAATCTTTTTAAGAGTGAAAATTGGACTGCTTTCAACGATTTTATTGAACGCAAGCAGTATGGCTCTGAAAGTATGCTCTCAAGAGCTTTCTATCGTAGAGCACAGTTCTCTCACCAGCTATTGAGCTTCCCCAATATGGGCTATGGCGGTTACCAAATTGCACAGTACTTGCCATTTAAAGTGGGCGGAGTCAACTTTTCCAATACGGGAGCCTATTCTTTTGACGCTTCTGAAAATGCGCCTCTCGAAAAATTTGGAATGACTTTCCCCACTCAAATGCAAGCAATGGGAGATAACACTTTCATGCAATTGGTTTGGTTCCTCTTATTTAATGGTGCGATTGTTTTTGTTTGCGTATTCGCTTACAAACGAAATCGTAATATCGGTATTTACATTTCTGTTCTCTATGCGCTCTGCTTCTTAGGACTTTTCTTTTACATTAATTTTGCCGATGGCACTCGCATGGAACAGCGCGAAAGGGATTATTGGGTGCAGGCAATGACTCGCAACGTGTCTGATCTGAACCGTTCTGGTCTAGGTCTTCCTGAGGTTCCTGACCCTAACGATTTAATAGATGCTCGCCAAAAAGTAGAACAGACTTCTATGGATGTGAGCAGGCTCCGTTATCAAAAGGCCGATCCTGCGCGTATTGCTAGTGCAGAACAGCGCAAGAGTGAGGCTGAAAATTCTCCAATTTGGCAAAACTGGAGACAAATCGAAAATGCCTATGCTCGTATTGGACAGGCGGCTCCGTTCCCGGAAGCGGTTCATTTGGAAGTTCGCGAACGTGACTACTTCTATACACCAGCCTTTATTTTTATGAGTCTCCTTTTGGGTCTGGGCGCAGGTATTCTTGTGTTCCTCCTTGCTACAGGGGGTTCCGCTTTCTTTGTGCCGGCAGCAGCCGCTTTTGTGATATTGAGTTCTGTGATTCCATGCCTTTCCAATTACCAGGAACATGATCGTTCCGGTCTTTGGGTTCCATGGGATTATGCTTATAACTTGCTCAACAGCTGTAGGCCCAATGCCATTCTCTTTACCAATGGTGATAATGATACATTCCCATTGTGGTTCGCTCAAGAAGTTGCAGGCATTCGCAAGGATGTGCGTGTGGTGAATTTGAGTTTAGGTAACACGGATTGGTATATCAAGCAGATGCTTGTCAACGAACCCATCTTGAAACTCAGCTATGATGCCGCTGCCATTGATCGTGATATGGTGATCTCAGATGGTTCTGACCGCAATCCTATTCACTATACAACCACATGGGTGGAAAAAGCGAACCATGTGATTCCTGTGCTTCAAATGCGTATTGCTAATGCTGTCGATAGCACGGGTAAGGTCGTTATTGATAGCACGAAGTTGCTCCAATATAAAGTGATGCTTCAGGTCTACACAGCGTTCAAAGAATGGCAAGAACGCTCGCACTCTTCTTTAATGCTTACACAACATAAGTTGGTGATGGATCTTGCGATGAGCAATCCGGATCGTCCGCTTCATTTCTCTACAACTGTTGGAATGTCCAACTTCTTAGGCCTTGAAAAATACATGGTTCAGGAAGGGATGATTTATAATTTTGTTCAGGGTGATACGACTGATCGCCGCAACAATGGCACTGATTTTGATATGAAACGTACCGCGTTCCTTATCGACAGTGTTTATCGTTATCGTGGTTTGGGTGATGGCTCCGCTTACATCAACAATGAAACGTTACGCTTGCTTTCGAGTTATTCGTCTTTGTATCTCCAAATAGCATTCCAAGTACGCGAAGAGATTGTGGCACTCCGCAAGAGCACCCCATTCACGGAATCGAAGAAAAAGATCATGGATGAAAAGGTGAAGTTTGCGTTGCATTATTTGGATATGGGTATCACCCAGTTCCCTAAAGAATGGCGTTGTTACTGGGCGGCTTCCTTTGTGTTGGAAGCGGCGCAGATGAAGCAAGAAGCTATTCACTATGCCGAAAAGGGTCTTGCTAATATTTCTGATTACGATGAACAAGGTCGTGTACGGCTTCAAATGAACATGGAGTCTCTGAGGGCTTTGCCTGATCAGCCTGAAGTGGCTGTACCAGATTCAGTGGTGATCCCCTCAGCGGATTCAGCGAAGGTTAAATAGTATTTATGGATTTGAGTCTTGTAATTCCCGTCAAGGATGAAGTTGAAAATCTTCC
>DBTP01000040.1:4595-4900 GCA_002307115.1 Fibrobacter sp. UBA1313
GTCATTGATGATGGAAGCCGTGATGGTACTTGGGGACTCCTCCATGAGCTGACTGTCAAATATGATTTTTTGCGTGCTTTTCAATTTCAGTTCAATTGCGGGAAAGCAGACGCTCTTTCTCTCGGTTTTTCTAAAGCTCGTGGAAATTATGTGGCGACTTTGGATGGGGATTTGCAAGACGATCCTCGTGAAATTCCTAAGATGATTGCCATTTTGGAAAGTGGTTATGATCTTGTTTCTGGGTGGAAAGTCCAGAGACATGACCCTTGGCACAAAACGTGGCCTTCTAAACTTTTCAATTTGAC
>DBTP01000040.1:5267-16821 GCA_002307115.1 Fibrobacter sp. UBA1313
GACTTTCATCGTTTTATCCCCGTGATGGCAAAGTGGCAGGGTTTTCGTATTACTGAGATGCCAGTGGAGCATAGAGCTCGTATGCACGGTGTTTCTAAGTACGGGGTTTCTCGTTTGGTCTCGGGCTTCCTAGACCTATTAACCCTTATATTTCTTCGCCGTTTTGCAACGAAACCGCTCCATTTTTTTGGCCTCATTGGGCTTTTGTTTACCCTGTGTGGTGTCGCTATTTTTGGATATTTTGGTTGGGAGTGGCTACAGACAGGCGTTTTACATGTAAGGCCGTTGCTCTTAGTCGGGGGGTTCTCCCTGATTATGGGAGTACAGTTCTTTTCCCTAGGGCTGTTAGGTGAAATTGTCAACGGAAATAAAAAAAGGATTTACCCAATTGCAGCAGCCATTCGTGGGGAGGGCGCGGGTAATGAGGGGTCTTTTACATGAATTTTCCAAAAAGTTTAGTAATCATTCCTACCTATAATGAGAAAGAAAACATCTCTCTCATTATTCCAGAAGTTCTTTCTCAGCACGAATGTATCGATGTCTTGGTCGTTGATGATAATTCTCCTGACGAAACAGGAAACATCGTTGAAAAAATGAGCGCGGCTAATGGACGTATTCATCTATTGCGTCGAGCGGGTAAGATGGGCCTTGGCTCTGCTTACGTAGCGGGCTTTAAGTGGGCTCTTGAACGGGATTATCAACGTATCTTTGAAATGGATGCCGATTTTAGTCATCGCCCTTCTGATTTAGTTCGTTTCTTGGAAAAAGCAGAACATGCTGATTTGGTACTCGGTAGTCGCTACAATGGCCGTCATATCAGTGTTGTGAATTGGGACTGGAAACGCTTGCTTTTGAGCTATAGCGCGAATCTTTATACGCGAATTGTCACGGGTCTTCCGATTGGAGATGCTACTGGTGGCTTCAAATGTTTCAGTCGTTCGGCTCTCGAAGCGGTAGATCTTTCCAATATGAAAAGCGATGGTTATTGTTTCCAAATTGAAACGACTTTCAAAGTTTGGAAAAAAGGTTTGAAGGTAGTAGAAATTCCTATTGTCTTTACGGATCGTATTCGTGGGACTTCAAAAATGAGCGGTGGCATTATTTCTGAAGCTTTCTTTCTAGTCTTAAAACTTCGTTTTGGACGAGCCTGATTCGGGGGAGTCATGTCTGATTCTGCGATCTCGCTTTCTTGTTCTGTTATCATTGTTTCTTACAATTCTCGAGATTATATTCCTGCATGTTTGAACTCGGTTCAAGAGGCCTTGAAAGGAATTGACTCGGAAATAATTGTTCTTGATAACGGTTCTTCAGAGCCTTTGACGATGCAGAATAAGCAAGCGTTTCCTGCTGTAATTTGGTTGGATTCTTCAGAAAATTTAGGATTTGGACGAGGGTGTAATTTTGCAGCGACTTCTGCTACAAAAAATATTCTCTTTTTTATTAATCCCGATACCGTTGTTGCTCGCGAAACATTTCGCAAAACTTTGGAATACATGAGCACTAAGCGAGAGGCGGGCATTGTTGGCTGTAAAATTTTGAATGGCGATGGTTCTTTGCAATGGGCTTGCCGCCGCACATTCCCCTCTCCTCTTGCCGCGGTTTTTAAAACCATTGGGCTTGCGGCATTATTCCCCAAGAGCCGATTCTTTGCCTCCTACAATATGACGTACCTTGATCCGAATTTGGAGACGGAAGTGGATGCGGTGAGTGGATCTTTTTTTGGAGTTCGGCGCCATATTTATGAGCAAGTGAAAGGCTTTGACGAAGACTACTTCATGTATGGCGAAGATCTGGATATTTGTTTGCGAATTAAAAATTTGGGTTACACCAATTATTATTTCCCAGGCACCAGCATTCTTCATTTTAAGGGTCAGAGTAGTCGAACGCGTCGATTCCGCTCCTATGTGGATTTCTACAAAGCCATGTTGATTTTTGCTCGCAAGCATCGTAATTATCATTTGCCCATGTTCATTGTGGCCATCGGTATTTTTTGTGCATCACTGGTGGGTGTTTTTTCTCGTTTGGTGCCGCAGTGGTGGAAAATATTGGTGGATGTTAGTGCTGTAGTCGTATCCTGCACTGCGGTTGCTTCCTTCTTTGACATTGTGGTTCCATGGGAGACTATTGGGGTCTTGTCTCTTGCGGTGTGGATTCCTCTGGTGGTGCTCGGAGAATATGCAACCTCAAGTTTGAATGGCTCGCGTATTATAACGGTACTGTTTCCCGCTATGTCTCTTGCTTGTGGTTTTTCTATATGGAAATTAGATACATCACCTGCCTGCTTCCTTCCGATGATTATTGCTTTATTGGGAATTCTTTTTTGGCGTCGTCTTATTTTTTGGGGCTATTACTTTTACACCATCTTTGCAAAGAAAAGACATCGTTCTATTTTGCTTGGGGGTACTTCTGATTCGATAGCCTATTGGTTTGATCGGTATCGTGTTGTCCCTGAGATGGAACTTTTAGGATGTGTGAGTAATACTCCGGAAAAGGTGACCGATGAGAACCGGGAACATTTGCTGGGCCCTCTTTCGGAGATGGCTTCCATTTGTGGTCGGACGGGTTGCCGGGAGCTTTTAGTATTTTCTGATATTTGTGGATACCATGAACCATTCGATAAAGAATGGCTTCAATCCTTGAATTTGAAAACATTATTGCTGGTTGGGGGCACAAAAAAAGGTGATTTTGCCGTAGTAGACCTCAATTACCTGTACTGAGTTCTCCGCATCGTAGAAAATGAAGCTATTTTATACTAAGTCCTTGAAAAGAAAGGTGTTATGATTGATCTGGAACTTCTCAAAATTCTTTGTTGCCCAGTGACTCGGCAACCTCTTCTTGAAGCAGATGACGCGCTGCTTTCTCGTGTTAATGCAGCCATTGTTGCAAATACGCTCAAAAATGCTTCAGGAACTACTGTTTCTGAGCCTTTAGAAGAGGCTTTGGTAACTAAAGATGGATCCCGCTTGTACATAATTAAGCAAGGGATTCCTGTTTTACTTTCGGATGAAGCGATTATTTTAAAAGCGTAGAGGTAATTGGGATGGCTGCTACTCTAGAATCCGTTCGCAAAGCTGTAGGTAAAAAAGGACATTCTCCAGCGTTTGCTTGGCTTGCTGACTTGGAGAGACAGTCCGGTAATTTGGATGCCGCACTGATGCGTGTGGCTGACGGGCTTGCTTTTTTCCCTGATAATCTTGCTGGATTGATTGTTCAATCAGCCATCTTTTTTGAAAAAGAGCAATGGGAAAACGCAGGGGAATCTTGTAAGGATGTCCTGCGAAAGGATCCCTTCTGTCTTTCTGCCTTGCGTCGCTTAGGGGATGTGAATGGTAAATTGGGCAATATTGCAGAACGCAATTTTTATTATCAGCGAGTCCACGATCTAGATCCTCTAGATCCTTTTTGGTCGGATGCTTTTAATGAAACGGTGATAGAACCAGCAACTCCTGGAGAAACGTCTGTTGCCCTTTCGGAAAATGAGGCTTCTGAGGAATCGATTCCTCAAGAAATGCCAGAGCTTGCTCCTCTTGAAGAGGCCGCCCCAAAGCTCTCTCTACCTCCTGATCTTTCCAAGAATGAGGACGATCCTTTCTCTTCTTTGTCTATTTTACTCCCTGCAGAAAATGAAAATAATAGCGAAATTTCTTTTGATAGCCTAGAAAACTCCCTGAATGACGCTCTTTCTGGTTTTGGAACAGAGCCAACAGAAAAAGAATATTTTCCTGCGGATGATATTTCTGGTGGTGAAATCACTTCGGCTTTCTCCGGCATTTTTGGACCTACTGAAGCCAACTCAGATTCTGAACCGGCATCTTCTTCTATGTTCCATATTCCAACAAGTTTGGAAAGCGAAGAAACAATAGAATTGGCTCCTGTAGAAGCGGTTTCTGCACAGGAAGAAGATGAACCACAAAGTCTTTCTTCTGCTTTCGACGATATTTTTGGCGAAGACGAACTCCCAGAAGAATTTGTTCCGTTAAAACCAGTGACTCCTGCGGTGGATGAATCATTAAACAGCGATCCGTCTTCTGCTTTTGAAAAATCATTTGTCCATGAAGAGGCTTCGGGCCTAGGCACTTTAGTTCCCGAAGAGCCACCTACAAATTCTGATGTTCCTCCGGTCATTGAACCAGAATCAGAAATTTTAAACATTGATGATTCTTCAGAGACTTTGGCAAGTCTTTTAGCTCCTCTTGAAAAAACTGTTGAAGAGCCTATTGAAGAGCCCGTAGGGGCTCCGACTTCAACGAATTTTACAGAAGACGTATCTTCTTCGTTGGATGCTCTTTTTGGTGATTCCGATGATTTAGAAATGCCTATGGCTCCATTGATGCCAAAAGAGGAGATCCCTCTTGAGGTGAATTCTCTCGAAACAGAGATGAAGGATGCAGAAGATACCTTGGAACTTCCCCCGAAAGTGGTGGCTGAAAGTCCTCTTTCTGCGGCAGTAGATTCTTCATTTTCTGCACTCTTTGGTGACGATGACGACGAATTGCTTTCTCCTCCACTCAAAGCGGGAGCTTCAGAGAGTGAGTCTCCTTCTGTCGATACTTTGTTTGGGACAGATGAAAAGAGGACTCCGTCCGCTGAAAAAACGGAGATGGATGAGGCGATCTCTGGTGCCTTTGATCATTTGTTTAATACCAACGACGATGACTTGGTGGATGAAAAAACACTTGAAACAGAGAATAATGTTGATGGTCTGATGTCTAGTGATGAAACGCCGGTTTCTGCAGAAAAGAAAAATGTGAATTTAGACGAAAGGCTCAACACAAGAACACTTGCTGAAATCTATTTCGAACAAGGTCTCTTCGATGAAGCTCTGAATATTTATAAAGATCTTGCCAAGAAAGAACCGAATAATGCAGAGATCGCGGAACGGCTTACTGTTATCGAGCAAAAGCGTTCTGAGAAACTGGATAAAGTTTAATTGGAGTTCTTATGGCCGGCTTGAAAATAGAACAGCTCCTTCGCGAGATGGTGAATCATAAAGCTTCGGATTTGCATATCCGTGTGGGAGTGCCTCCGATTTTTCGTATTAATGGTGAATTAGAACGACTCTTTGACGTGCGAATTGATAATGGTACCATGGATGAATTCATGGCAGACATTATGAATCACGATCAAATGGCTCGCTTTGAAAAAGAGAAAGAGTGTGACTTTGCCGTAGGCGCTCGTGACATGGGCCGTTTTCGTGTCAATGTATTCCGTCAGCGAGGCTCTGTAGCAATGGTGATACGCCACATTAAGGCAAATATCCCAAAATTTGAAGAATTGAAATTGCCTCCAATTATTTTGGATTTGGCGATGAAAAAGCGTGGCCTCGTTTTGGTCACTGGTACTACAGGTTCTGGTAAATCCACTTGTCTTGCTTCCATGATCGACCATATTAACGATGTTGTCACTTGCAATGTGATCACGGTTGAAGATCCGATTGAATATTTGCATCGTGATAAAAAATCCATTGTGTCCCAACGTGAAATAGGAGTGGATACAAACTCTTATGCGCGCGCTTTACGCTCAGCCTTGCGCCAGGATCCAGATGTGCTTCTCGTGGGTGAAATTCGTGATTTAGAAACCATGCAGATTGCTTTAACCGCCGCTGATACGGGCCACATGGTTTTTGCTACTATCCATACCACTAATGCCACGGACACTATTCACCGCATACTTTCCATGTACCCGCCTCATCAGCACGATGAAGTGCGACTCCTTTTGGCCGAATGTCTCGCAGGCATTATTTCGTTACGTTTGCTCCCCACTAAAGATGGATTGAGCCGTGTCCCTGCTGTAGAAATCTTAATCAATACGGGTGCGGTTCGCGAATACATTATGGATAAGAATAAAACGGATATGATTGAGCAAGCGATTGCCGATGGTCACATGCAATATCATAGCCAGACTTTTGACCAGGCTCTTTTGGATCTTTATTCTAAAGAAATGATCAGTTATGAAGTGGCTCTTGCCGCTGCAACAAACCCGGATGATTTCGATTTGAAGGTTCGGGGTATTTCTGGTACATCCGAACGCGGATGGATGTGAGCTTAATTTTCTATGAAAATTTTTGCGGTTCAAATGGATGTGGTTCCGGGGCGGCCGGATCTCAACTTTAAAACGATTCAAAAATATATTGTGGAGGCAAAGGCTCAAAAAGCAGACCTCGCTGTATTTCCCGAAATGTGTATTCCCGGTTATCTGATTAGTGATTTGTGGGAAGAAACCACTTTTGTTTCGGAGTGTTTGTCCATCAATGATAAGGTGACGGCACTTGCCGATGGGATTGACATTCTGTTCGGAAGTGTTGCCCGAGAAAATGTGAATGGGGAGAATGGTCGCCCATTGCTTTATAATGCCGCTTACTATGCCTCACAAGGGAATTTGCAACCGCTGGTTCAGTTTGAGGATCACGTTAAATATTTTCTCCCCAAAACACTGCTCCCTTGTTATCGTGAATTTGATGAACCTCGCTATTTTTCGGACTTGCGTGCGCTTGCGATGAAATGGGGAACGACTCTTGAGAATATTTTAAAACCCTATCGTCTGCGCGGTGGCATTCAGTTGGGCATTACTATTTGTGAAGATGGTTGGGATGCTAATGCTTATGCACATCCGTTTGATATTCTTGGGCTACAGATGGGCCCCCGCGATCTTTTTATAAATATTTCATGCTCTCCTTATACGCTCGGAAAAACGAAGGCGCGGAACCGCGTTTTTTCGCATCACGCAAAGCAGCACCGCATCCCTCTCCTGTATTTGAATTCGGTAGGAACGCAAAATAATGGGAAGAATATTTATGCTTTTGAAGGCGATAGTTGCGTCTATGGGTCGGAAGGAGATACTCTTTTTTCCTTCCCGACGTTCGAACCTTATGCTGCGACACTGACCGTTGATGATTCTGTACACTGCCCCATACCTTCATTTGAGAAATTGACAGGAATGGCCGAAGTTCGTGCAGCGCTCGTGTACATGATTCGTGAAAATTTGAAACGCTGGGGAATCCGCCGTGTGGTGATCGGGGCTTCTGGCGGTATTGATAGTGCCGTGAGCGCGGTTTTATACTCCGATGCGCTGGGGGCTGAAAATGTGTTTTTGGTAAATATGCCAACGCGTTTCAATTCGGACACAACAAAAAATGCGGCACGAGATTTGGCTGATAATCTCGGGTGTCCTTATATGGTGGCACCCATTACGGATGTGATTGAATCTTTGCGTTTAAGTCTTGCTAAAGATTCTTTTGTACGCAATGACACGAAGATGATTGTGGAAGGTATTCATTACGAGAATGTGCAGGCGCGTATGCGTTCAGGGGCGTTCCTTGCGACGATTGCTTCGGTGGTCGGAGGTGCTTTTACTTGCAATGGTAATAAAAGCGAAATCTTTGTGGGCTACTGCACGCTTTATGGTGATACCTCGGGGGTTCTTTGCGCTTTGGGGGACTTGTGGAAAGTTCAGGTCTATGAACTTGCCCGCGAAATCAATAAGCAGGGTGAAATTATCCCTCAGAAGTCTATTGATATTCCTGCCAGTGCGGAACTGAGTGAGGCACAGAATGTGGATGAGGGTAAGGGCGACCCGATTATTTACCCTTACCATGATAAACTTTTTAGCTATTGGCTAGAGCGTTGGAATAGAAATGGTTTGAGCGATTCGATCCACGCGTTAAAGACCGGAACTCTTTGCAGTGACATTGATTTTTCGGAAAGCCGCTTTCGTGAAATTTTTCCAGATGATTCCCTCGCTGTTTTGGACATGGAACTATGGTGGAAACGTTACCAAGGGATCGCCCTTGCAAAACGGATTCAAATGCCCCCGATATTAAGTGTTTCGCGCCGCGCTTTCGGTTTTGATTACCGCGAATCTCAGATGGGGCGCTAAAAGCGTTTTATAATCACATAAATCTCAATTTTTAAAAGACCCTCTGTCAAAAAGAGGGCCTTTTTTTGCTTTTTATAACTGCACAAAAGAGTAGTACTTCTGAAAAGGGGACTTTCCCAAATAATTTTTTTTTGCCTTTCCTCGCATTTATTCTTGAGAATGGTGGTAGAAAGTGGTATATTTTGTAGTGTTGTGGAATAAAGTGGTAAACAAATAAATGAATTATGAATCTTTCATAGGCCAAGCGCAAACGGCTATCGACGAAAAGGGCAGGTCCTCCTTCCCTAGGGAATTTCGTCGGTTGTTGAGCGATGAGGAAAGCCAGAAGATGGTGGTCGCTTATGGCCCCCAGCGCTCGCTGATCCTTTTCGTGCTTGCAGAATATGAAAAATTCATGGAAGCGCTTCTTGCGCGGCCTAAAACCCCCGAGACCGAAACATTTCGGAGAAGATTCCACAGCAGCACACATTTTGTGGGGCTCGACGGACAGAACCGTATTATGCTTACCAAGAAAGATTTGGAATATGCCAATCTGGGTAGCGAGGTTCTTTATGTAGCCCGCAGTGGAAAAACTCTTGAATTGTGGAACCCGACGACATACGAATCTATGTATGGCTTCAATAGTGAAGCAGACTTTAGTTCGTATGATGCTGGTTTTTATGATGACGGTTTCGCGGGGGTGACAGGTGATAAACACTGAATACCACGATCCCGTTTTATTAAATGAATGTCTGGAGGCTTTAATTAAGGATCCTTCGGGGACTTATGCTGATTGCACTTTAGGGGGCGGCGGTCATTCCTTTGCTATTGCTTCGCGTCTTGCGAAAGAAGGGCATCTGCATTGTTTTGATAGAGATCCAGAAGCGATTGCGTTTGCTACAAAACGTCTGGAAGCTTTCAAAAACCAAGTGACTTTTCATCCAGTGGCATTTGCTAAACTCTCAGAAGAAATTGCCCCAAATACACTTTCCGGTGTGCTGTACGATTTGGGAATCAGCAGTCACCAGGTGGATGATTCTAAACGGGGTTTTACTTTCCAAGGTTCGAATCCTCTGGATTTGCGGATGGATACGCGTGAAGCAGAAAGCGCTCAGCAATGGCTTCGTCGCGTTTCAGCAGATGAGATGGCCGGGGCTTTTCGTTTTAATGCCGACCTTGATCGTGCGTACAAATTAGCGCTGAAAATCATTGAAATTATTGCTGCGACGGAAGGCGAAATTCTTCCAGAGAATATACGTCGTGCTGTGGAAAGTGTGTTTCCTGACAAACGTCACGAAATTAATGGAATCCTTGCGCGCGTCTTTCAGGCGATTCGCATGGAAGTGAATGGAGAATTGCATCAGATCGAAGAGAGTTTGCGCGGCGCCGTGAACTGTTTATTGCCTGGCGGACGTCTGGTGGTGATCTCTTACCATTCTGTGGAAGATCGTTGCGTTAAAAATACTGCTGCTGAATTTGAAAAAGATTGTCTTTGCCCGGAACGGTTACCTGTTTGTCGTTGCGGCGGTCATAATCGTAAACTTAAGAAATGGAACCGGAAACCGATTCTTCCTTCGGCGGAAGAGATTGCTCGGAACCCGCGTGCCAGATCTGCCAAATTGAGGGTGTACGAAAAAGTATGAACCGCACCTCTAATGGCAAATTAATTCTCATCGGTATTTTTGTGGCGGTGCTTTTAGCGACGCTCCTTTCGAGCCCGATTTGGTTACAGAATCGCTATCTGATTTTGATGAATGAAAAAACGAAATTGACGCGTGAAGTTGCCATTTTAAAAGGCGAAGTGCAAAAGAAAGATTTGCATAATGAGGAGTTGTCTTCGTTGCCCCGCATTGCAGAGGTGGCGAGCCTGAATGGTATTTCGCTAAAAAGTGTTCCGCTGAAAGTGATGGCGGTTGGGGGGAATCCCTGATGCGTCTCGATAGGATGAGTTGGCTTTTTTTGATTTTTGCAGGGATCTGGGTTGTCCTTGTTTTTAGGACGTTTCAAATTCAGGTGATTGACTCTGAAAAGTATAGTGCTGTGGCGAATACTCAGGCGCATGACCGTATTATCTGGAAACCGGAGCGCGGCAAAATCTATGATCGCAATGGCCGCGTTTTTGCGGATAATATCAAGGAAGAAAAAGAAGGCTATTTGGAGAGCCGCCGCATTTTTCCGCAGGGTACTTTGGCTTCTCAGTTGATTGGTCAGGTGGGGCGCGATGGACAAGGGCTTCGCGGCTTAGAATTTTTATTTGATGATCGTTTGCGTGGCGTCGATGGATGGCAGCAACGCGTAAAAGATTCGCATCGCCGTATTCAGCCGGGTTTGGAAAGTGAAGGCCGTGAACCTGTTCCTGGTATGAATCTAGTGTTGACTATTGATCGCGATATGCAGGAGATTGTAGAAAATGCTTTGCGCGATGGTGTGGAAACTTATGAAGCAGAAAGCGGAAGTGCCGTGGTAGTGGATCCGCATACCGGTGAAATTCTTGCGATGGCGAGCTATCCTACCTATGATCCTAACGCAAAATCGGTTGTCGGGGTCCGTGCGAATCGCAATGATATTATTTCTTTTTCTTTTGAACCGGGTTCCATTTTCAAATTGGTGACGGCTTCTGCTGCAATTGAAGATCATTTGGTAGATCCCGAAAAAAAGTTTAGTGGAGAAGGGGGGCGTTGGACGCTCCCTAATGGGGATGTCATTAGAGATACCCATGATCATGGGGAAATGAATATGACAGAGGCGATGACTTATTCATCCAATATTGTATTTGCGAAAATAGCAGATGAAATAGGATCGGAGAATTTCTTCCGTTTTGTGCGCTCTTATGGCTTTGGATCTAAGACGCTTGTGGAGCTTCCGGGCGAAGAATCAGGGATGCTGAAACCCATTTATGCGTGGAGTGGCCGCACCTTGAAAACAATGGGCTTTGGTCATGAAATTATGGTGACGCCGTTGCAGATGGTGATGGCTTTTGCAGCGGTGGCGAATGGTGGAAAATTGATGCAACCCACGATTGTGCGTGAATGGCAAAATCCGAATGGAAGTGTGCTAGAAAAAAATGAACCGATTGAAGTGCGTCGTGTGGTTTCTGAAAAGACAGCGGCAACAGTACGCCATATGCTTCGCGAAGTGGTAGATAAAGGAACTGCTAAAAGTGTAGTTTCTAAAAACCTCCCCAATATTGAGTTTGGTGGTAAAACAGGGACTGCTGAAAAGTATAATCAAGAATTAAAGCGCTACGATCACACCAAACAAGTCGCTTCATTTATTGGTTTTGCCCCTGCGCTTAATCCACGTTATGTGTGCATGGTTTTAGTGGATGATCCTAAAACGATGACGGTGGGAGGCCTTACCGCAGGCCCCGTGTTCCGCAACATTATGGAAGGTATTTATTACCATCCCAGTCTTTCTCCTTTACCTTACAATCTTTCTCGCGTTTCGCCTAAAAATTCTTGTGAAATTGATTTTGTGGGATTATCCAAAACGGATGCTAAAAGTCTTTCTCTCTCCAAGAATTGTAACGTGACTTTTGAACAAGAAGGCACTGTGGTTGTGTCTCAGAAAGTCGATTTGACAAATAGAAACGGAGTTCAGTTGGTTTTGGGAGAACTCATGCAGTCAAAAATGCCAGATCTTAAAGGGCTCTCTTTAAGAGATGCTTTGGATGTTATGGGTAATTCGAGAGTTTCTGTAG
>DBTP01000203.1 GCA_002307115.1 Fibrobacter sp. UBA1313
GCGCCTGGATAGCCGTCAATGCGATGGTATAGACAATATCTTCGACCAATGCACCGCGAGAAAGATCGTTCACTGGTTTTGCTAAACCTTGTAACATCGGACCCACGCAAATGACATTCGCCGCAGAACGCTGCACGGCCTTGTATGTAATGTTACCCGCGTTGAGATCTGGGAAAATGAGCACTGTCGCACGGCCTGCTACAGGACTATTAGGAGCCTTGATGCGAGCCACACTCTTAGTGGTCGCCGCATCATACTGCAAGGGACCATCAATCGCAATGTCAGAACGAGATTTTTTGACCATTTCAGTAGCAGCAACGACAAGATCTACATCATCGCCAGTGCCACTGGTACCCGTACTGTAACTCAACATGGCAACACGAGCAGGCAAGTCAAACGCCTTTGCAGTATCATAACTCTGAATGGCAATACCCGCGAGTTCTTCTGCCGTCGGATTTTGATTGATGGCGCAGTCACCATAAATAAGAACCTGTGTGGGGAGGCACATAAAGAACACAGAGCTTATTTTCTTAACTCCCTTCGTGGTTTTGATAACCTGCAATGCAGGGCGCACCGTATCTGCCGTGGAATGCACTGCGCCACTCACTAATCCATCCACTTCACCTATCTTAAGCATCATGGTTCCGATCCAGACTGGATCTGTCAAAAGAGCCATGGCAAGTGCTTCGGTCATGCCTTTTTCTTTGCGGAGTTCTACAAGAAGAGGCACGTACTTTGCGGCGAGTGCTTCTGTAGGCTCAATGATTTCAATCCCTAACGGAAGTTCAATTCCTTGACGTTCTGCTACAGCAACCACGTCTTCACGTTTTGCAAGGAGAACAGGAATTGCGATTTTGCGTTCATAAGCGACGAGAGCGGCCTTCACAGTACGAGGTTCGGCGCCTTCAGGGAGCACAATGCGTTTAAGGTTGCGGCGAGCCATGCGGATAAGGCCCGAGCGGAATTCCGCTTGAGTCACATTTCGTTCACGTTGAGTTTCGCTCAGTTTTTGGAGGAGAGCGGCATCCCAATGCTTGCCGAGTTCGGAAGCCTGTGGGGTAAATGCAAGAACCGGAATAGAACTCTTGCTAAAGACATTGCGGAAATCAGCGGAAAAACTTCCCACATCGTTGATGACACAACAAACCACATAGGCCTTGAGCTCGCTAAAATCTTGGGCATCAATTTCTATTTCTTCCAAAACTTGCTTGGAGGTACGACCCTTAGGAGCAGAAACGAGGACTACGCTCGCATCTAATGCACCCACAATCATTTCATTTAATTTTTGAGCGCGAGAGGTTTCTTCGAGGACCAAACCTTCAACAATCATCACTTCTTGATCAGCCGCTTCGACCTTGAAAATATCGACCACTTGTTCCATTAAAACATTGCCTTCCATCCCAGAAAGCAAACCACCAACCTGTTGCAATGGGCTAAAATATCCCACATGCGAAATTTTAGTTTTGAGGGCTTCATAAAAAGATTTTGCTACATCTGGCGCACCCACACCTACAGCGGTGGGGACAACAACATAAATTCGACTCATATAATAACTCCAATTAAACACAAATTGCCAGTAGTAAGATAGCATTATACTCCCCGTTGAGCTAGCCACCAATCGCTACGAATCTCTTTTGCGTAGGTGATAACAAAGACAACCCCGACTAATGCCAAGGCTTTGAGCTGCATGAGTTTTATTGTATTGATGCGCTTCTAACGCCGTGACAATTTTGTCCCAGCAAGGCGCATTCGAACGAATTTTGTAATCTCCGTTTTGTTCACACACAGAAGTTACTTTTCCCATTTTAAAATTCCAGGTTTCCTCTGCAAGAATCATCGAGAGCTTGGTGCCATAAGGTTCTAAAAGACAGTAGCGGCAAAGGACGTTTTTAAGTTGACGCACATTTCCTGGCCAAGGGAAAGAGGCAAGCTCATTTACATCGCTCTCTTCCAAAGAAGAATTTCCCAATTCGTGCCATAATTCCTGAACCAGCGAAGCGAATTCCGATTGGCGATGCCGAAGTGGCGGGAGACGCACTGGAAAAACATTGAGTCTAAAGTAAAGGTCTTCCCGAAAAAGCCCGGCGCGAACCGCCTGTTCTAAATTTCGATGAGTCGCGCATACCAAACGAAAATCAACAGGAATGGTGCTTTGGCTCCCCAAAGGGGTTACCGCACGTTCTTGAAGAATGCGTAAAAAACGAGTTTGGCTTTCGAGGGGTAACTCCCCTATTTCGTCCAAAAATAGGGTTCCTTTGTCTGCGGCACGTACAAAGCCCAGCTGATCACTGGTAGAACCCGTAAAGGCTCCCCGACGAGAGCCTTCGAAAAGGCTTTCCATGAGACCCATATTTAAGGCGCCACAATTGACAGCAATGAAAGGCCCCGTAGCGCGTCCGCTCTCTGCATGCAAAATTCGGGCGGCCACTTCTTTGCCTGTACCAGATTCACCGCAAATCAAAACAGGAATATTCGACTTGGCTGCGATTTTTAAGAGTCTTTTTGCATCGTTCATTAAATTCAATGTTTGCATCCTCCGCCATAATAACGTACGAACCCTCTTTCTGTTTTCTTTTCTATTGCTATTTTTACGCATGCCTAAAGTTTTTTACAAACCGGCAATGAACACCTCCAAAGAGAGACGTTACAATGACAAAAAGGATCGTATGTAAGTTTGGCGGTAGCTCCGTCGCTGACGCTACTCAGTTTCAGAAAATTAAAGCCCTTGTGGCCGCTGATAAAAAACGTCGCGTAATCGTCGTTTCGGCTCCCGGTAAACGCAATTCCAAAGAAACAAAACTCACCGACTTGCTCTATAGCACATACGATTTAGCTTCAAAAGGTTTGGATTTTTCCACTCCTTGGACTTTGATTCGTGAACGCTATCTCGGCATTTGCACTGATTTAGGGATTAAAACCCATGTGACTGATGATTTAAATGCACTTGAGAAAAAGCTCAAAAGCCAAGACCCCGATGTGACTACTGATTTTCTGGTAAGCCGTGGAGAGTTCCTCTGCGCGCGTATTATGGCAGAATATCTCGGTGCCACTTTCGTCGATGCGTTCCCTATGATTGCCTTTGACGATAGGTACCGTGTCACCGCAAAGAGCTACGTCGATATTGCAGCCTCTCTTTCTGACGAGAACGCACTTTATGTGGTGCCTGGTTTTTATGGTTCTGATTTGCAGGGTCAAGTGAAGACGTTTTCACGCGGTGGTTCTGACATCACAGGGGCCATTCTTGCGAATGCTCTTGAAGCCTCATGTTATGAAAACTGGACCGATGTTTCCGGTATGCTCATGGCAGACCCGCGTATTGTTGCAGGAGCCCTCCCCATCGAGTATGTGAGCTATCGGGAGATCCGCGAACTTTCCTATTCCGGGGCAAGCGTTTTGCACGATGAATCCATCGCTCCTTGCCGGGCAAAAAATATTCCCATCAATATTCGCAATACGAATAGACCCGAAGATGTGGGTACCATTATCGGCCCGACGCCCGCAGAGACAAAACGCCCCATTACAGGTGTTGCAGGCCGTAAGGGATTCTCAATGATTTACATTGAAAAAGGGATGATGAACAAGGAAATCGGTTTTGGACGCCGTATTTTGGCCGTTCTTGAAAACGAAGGCCTTTCTTACGAACTTTGCCCGAGTGCCATTGATTCCATGAGTATCGTGGTGGATACGAAGGCTCTTGCGGCTGTGCAAGAAACCGTCCTTGAAGATATACAACTCCAGATGCGCCCAGATCGGATTAAAGTGTTCCCCGGTATTGGATTAATCGCAACTGTGGGACACGGCATGACCAATAAAGTGGGTATTGCCGCAAAGCTTTTCACAGCCCTTGCGAAGGACGAGATCAACGTGCGCATCATTGACCAAGGCTCTTCCCAGATCAATATTATCGTTGGTGTGGACGAGAACCAAATGGAAAAAGCGATTGGTGCCATCTACGAAGCGTTTGTGGCGTAAGCACTACGAAATAGCAAAGGGCTCTCTGAAGAGGGCCTTTTTTGTTTTAAATGGGGCGCACCTAGGATAAAATTCTTCCCTGCCTATGATAGCTCAAGCATACTGATAAATGCAAGAAAAAAGAAGTCGGCATTGATACTTATTCTGTAATTATTAATACCCATTATTTGCAAACCATGAGGCCTCTTTTTTCTATACATTTTCCTTGAATTTTCATTCTACCATTGACACGTTAAAGGCGAAGTTTCGGTAAATTGAACGTTAAGCGATTTGAATAAAACCGCGCAGAATTCCATGACATACCCATCGCAATCACCTTAAACCGATTTTATATAGCTATCAAAAAACGATGGTCAAGTCGGTCTTATTGAAAACAAGATCAGAATAATACTACATTACCAAGAAACTCATTTAAATGTCCTTCAAGGACTCATCATGGAAATTATTTTATGAGCACAGATATCAAATCTATCCGAAAATTTTTCACCGATATTTTATTAATGCTGGGACTTTTGGGATGCGGTATTTCCACAACCGTTTTTGATGCTAGCGAAGAAAAGTTAAAAGGAGGAGCCCAGTTCGCAGATGTATTTTCTTGGAACTCCATACACTGTATTTTATCGACTTTTTTCATCTCTATGATATTGGTACATTTTTGGCAACACCGGGTATACCTCAAATTATTGGTGACAAAAAAACTTTTTATTAAGAATAAAATAATCAGTCTCACTGCGCTTGTTTTTAGCATTACTGCGATTAGCTGTCTGTTTTATTTAACGGGTTTTTCTTCTGCGACCGTGCAATTTCACACTTCTGTGGCTCCCGTCTTGCTTGCACTCATTGGTCTTCATTTGATTTCAAAAATCAAAAGATTCTTAGGGCTTATTCAGACACGCAAAGCGTTGTGAGTCGACAGCTCACCAGACAAAACACATTCCAGTTATAAACACAAGACTGTCGATAAAGATAGGAATGATGTTTATGTTTCAGCCCCATCCGTAAATCGGGTAAATATCCCTTGGGGGATTTGAACATCGCTGAAGCTTAGTTTAGAATCTTAAATAGCCGTCGCCGAGTCCTGCCACGGGGATGATGCGCGGGGGCGTTTTTTCGGAGAGGAAGATGGCTGCGCCAGAGAGAAAATTCATCCATCGATTGGGGGCAAAGCGAACTTCGGTAAAATGGGTGAGGAAGGGAACAATCCACGCATCGTGAGAAACAAAAACGTTCAAAGGTTCTGTCGAATTTTCAACAATCAAGTTTAAAAATTCTTGCGAAGCCTCTGCAATCGGTAAAAAGCCAAGAGCTTTCCCCGTTGCCAAATAATCAAAAATCGCTTCATAAAAGCCCTCGCGAAGTAACCTTTCGTATTCTTTAAAATCCGCCACGTAAAATTCTGCAAGCCGTTGAATCGGGATTACCTTTTCTGGAATATTAAAAGCCTCATCACCTCGGGCTTTTGCAATTGTCGAAGCCGTTTCCAAGCAACGCATCACCGGGCTCGAAAAATATTGAGCGGAAGCAAAAGAGGTCAGTGCTTTGCCCACATTTGCCGCCTGTTCATGTCCTTGCTCCGTGATCCGCACATGAGCTCCATAATCTGCATCGGTCGGCAAAATATGTCGACGTTCTGCATGGCGAATCAAAAGAGCCAATCGTTCGCCCTTTTGCTGCGAGGCAACTACTTCTGAAAGGCTTACAAACGGCATTGAAACTCCAATAAAAAGTTCACAATCGTAGAACCAAACACATTCCATAATCTATTAGCAATGACAAAACTGAGGATGCCGAGAAAAAAGCCACCGACCACATCCGAGAGCCAGTGCACCCCAAAATAAACACGCAATAAGCCCCAAGACAAAGGCAAAAGAAGCATGATCCAACCCACCTCTGGAGCAAAAGCACACACGGTTGCTGCGATGGCAAGGTTATTCATGGTGTGGCCCGAAGGGAAACTGTATTTGTCTAGGGGTGGAATAAGAGCCTTCACCTCATCAATAGCGTCAAAAGGGCGGATACGGCGGGCACTCAACTTAATGACCCAGTATAAGGTAAGGCATACCAACAAGGAAAAAAGCACTTGGATCACGATTTTCGAGAAAAAGACCCCGCCGTAACGAATCAGTACATAAGCAATCACCAAACTCCAAATATAACCATCTCCCATCCGTGTATAGAAACGGAGAAGTGAATCGATCTTGTCGGGGAAACGGTGTGTTAACCCATAACGGGTAATGCGCTCATCAAATTTAGCGATCCATATAAACATGCGTTAAATGTAATAAAACAGTGCTTTTTCAAAATTAAGTTCATAAGAATTAATAACTTTGTGTAGCAAGGCGACCCCGCAAGTACTCACGTACTACGAGATTACTGGTTCCCTCACCGCCATATTTGACTTGTTAGAGATCCACGCCTAAAACACATTTTTTGATTATCAAAAGGTTTATTATGCGTGTTCTAGTTCTCAACTGTGGAAGTTCTTCCGTAAAATTTGCTGTCATTGACACAGCAACCCATGAAGCCATTTCTAGCGGCTTGGTCGAAAATATCGGCGTCAACGGCCACATCAAAGCAAAAGGTCCCACAAGTAAAATTGATACCATGGTCGACGCCCCCACTCATGTGGAAGCGATCGCTGCCATGCAAGACTTTTTAAAGACCGAGAATTTGGTTGATTCCATTGAAGCGATTGGCCACCGCGTGGTGCATGGAGGCAAATACATCACCTCCGCTCCGGTCACAAGAGAAGTGATTGACTACATCAAAAGCATCACTTTATTTGCGCCACTTCACGAACCCGCCCACGCCATGGGTATGGAAGTTGCCAAAAAATATTTTCCTACGCTCCCCCAAGTGGCCGTGTTTGACACCGCGTTCCACCAAACAATGCCTCGAAAAGCGTTCTTGTATGGCATACCCTATAAGTATTACGAAGATCTTCAAATTCGCCGTTACGGTTTCCACGGGACTTCACATCGCTACGTAAGTGCTGAAGCCGCACGACTCCTCGGAAAAAAGCCTGAGGACTTAAATTGCATTACCGCTCATTTAGGGAACGGGTCTTCGGCTGCTGCCATTCGTGGCGGCAAATGCGTAGACACCACGATGGGTTTTACGCCTCTTGATGGCCTGGTAATGGGCACACGTTCGGGTTCCCTGGACCCTGCCATTCTTTTCTTTTTGAATAAGAAACTCGGTTTTGACATTGACCGTTTGGACAAACTCGTCAACAAAGAAAGCGGGCTCCTCGGACTTTCTGGCCTCAGCAACGATATGCGCACATTGACCCAAGCCGCAAGCGAAGGCCACGAAGGAGCCAAAATCGCTCTCGAAGTTTTCTGCTATAAACTCGCACGAGAAATCGGTGGCATCACGATGGCACTCCCCACTCTTGATGCGCTGATCTTTACCGGCGGCATTGGAGAAAATAGTCGTATTGTCCGTGAAACGACTCTTGAAAGTCTTTCCATTCTTGGTTTCAAAATGGATAAGGCGCGCAATGAGAAAAACGGGAAGGAATCCGGGGGCATTATTTCTAGAGAAGGATCTACCCCGATCGCCATGGTGATCGCCACCAATGAAGAACTACTGATCGCTCTTGACACAGAAGAGTTGGTGAAGTAAAAAGCGACAAGAAATCACGATAAGAATAAATCTATTGGTGACTACGTAAGGATTCCAAAGCTTTGGAGTCCTTTTTCTTTGGCTCTTTAGACGGAGAACTCCGCGAGACTCGCGGTTTCAAAAACCACTCACTATGCGGGTGAGATTCATGCTTAAGCAAAAAAGAGAATTTTCATGTTTCTCGTCATTTTCGCAGCGTTCCTTAATCCCTAATAAAATAATTTTAAATGCAAACATCGCAATGAAGTTTCTATAAACATTGCGTTGTCACCTTTATATGAGAACACTTGCGGCCGCGTTAGCACTTAGTGAAAATTATCCCTTTAAGGTACGAGAGCCTTTTCTGTGACATCCGATGCTTTGAAAATTCCTTAAGAGACTTGTCTCACGCCCGGCCCTTGCAGTGAGCTATATCCATTCCCCTTAGGCGTCACCGCAATACGCACCTCAATTTCTTCTTTAAGCGCCTCCACATGAGTAATCACTCCCACCAGCTTGTCGCCCTCTTCGCGCAAATTCGCAAGTGTCTGAATAGCCATCTGCAACGTACGGGAATCGAGCGTCCCAAAGCCTTCATCTAAAAAGAGCGTGTCTATCCGCACCCGATTACTCGCCATGGAAGAAAGCCCGAGCGCCAGTGCCAAACTGACCTGGAAGGATTCCCCGCCCGAAATATTGCTTGTGGGGCGCACTTCATCAAAATCCTTATCCACCAAACTCAACGCCAACTGATCGCTGTCGCATTTCAAGGCATAGCGCGGATTCAGATTTTTCAATCGCTTATTGGCTTCGGCAGTTAAAATGCCGAGGGTGATCCCCTGTACAAATTTCACCAGCCGATCCCCTTTCGCGGCACCGATGAGTTTATTTAAATCTTCCCAAATCGTTTGTTGCGCTTGCTGCTCAAAAATTTCCTTTCGGAGTTGATCCTGACGAATTTTATTTTCCGCCTGCATTTTCAAAAAGACTTCTAAAGTCGTTTTTTCTTCGCTCAGACTTTTTGCTTTTTCTGTGAGTTCGGATCGCTCCTTTTCTAACAGCGGAGACTCTTTGTCTGTTAACTGTTTTTCACGAACTACCTGTAAAGAATCCTCAGCATTTTTGAGTGCTCCGTTCTTGTTCGCGAGTGCCTCTCGTATGGCGACAATCTTCCGGGATAGCCCCTCGCGCGAAGGCTCCTCCAAACGAGCTCCCCAAAAGGCCGTTTCCGATTCGAAGTTCTTTGTAGAAAGACTTTGCGTAAAATTCTTTTCGAGAGCTCTGCATTCCGGGCTAAGACGTTCCAATTCCTCACTTAATGCTTGGATCTTTGAAACGCATTCTGTTGTCTTTAACACTTGCGTTGCGTGAGTTTCCTGTTTTTGCTTTTCAAGCGCAAGAGCGGCCTCGATTTTTTGATCCCATTCACGACGATCTGTATCAACGTCCTTTTCGCCAAAAACAACCTTGCGCTGCGTTGCCACCACCAAACACTCCGCCTCTATCGAATCTCGTTTTTTCGAAAGTTGCAAAAAGAAATCCAGTTCCCGCTCTAAAGCGGCTTTTGCAAGGGCTAGATTTTTTTGATGTGCTTCCAATTCCCTCGCGCTTTGTTCCAGTAGCGATTTGCATTTAGTCCAGTTCTCGCTCCACTTTTTAAGTTGCTCCCGTGTAACCGCTACATTTTCCAACGCATTTTCAGAAAGACCAAAAACCGTCAGATCCTGCAAAAGAGCGACTCGCGATTCACCCAGCAAGACTCTTGCAGACTCTATTTCTTTTTTTAAATCTGCGGCGCGCAACGTTGCCGTTTCCAAAGCCGATTTCACTAAAAGCACTTTATCACGAGCGGCATCGCAAACTTTTTGGAGACAATCCAATTTTTCTACCACACTGAAAACGCCCGAGGCCTCAGAGAAATCCTTTTCTGTTCCCTGTACCGGGTGATTCACAGAGCCGCAGACAGGACACGCTTCCTCGTCACGCAACGTACTCCGCAATACACGCGCTACTTTATCAAGATCACTGGCGAGACATTTTTCTTTCGCCTCTTCGGCAACTTTCAAAGATTCGCTCTCTGCAAAGAAATTTTTCTTTTTAGCGTCTATATCATTTGCCGCTGCATCCCATTCTTTTTCTTTTGTCTGGAGCGTTTTTATTTCTTTTTCAAATTGCACTAAACGGAAATCTAGCCCACTGAAAGCATTCGGGAGCGATTCATGCTGCGGGTATTTTTGAATGTATTCCCGCGCTGTGATTTCATTTTTTTGAAGCGTGGAAATAGCAGCTTCAATGGTTGCCACTGTCTCGCGGCCTTTTTTTATCTCTGCATCCCGTGCATTTAAATCCGGTTGGAGTTCCAGCACCAGTTTTTTCTTTTGCGCAATATCGGAATCCAGTTTTTGAACGCTATCCCAGATCGGTTCCGTTTTTTTGCGGCCTTCTTCTACCGATTTTCGATGAATGACAGCCTCTTCCCAAAAGGTCCGCGCGGTCGCTACATCAAGAGACCACTGAATACGTTGCGTTTCATGGTCGGTGCGCATCTTGGTTTTCTCAGCAATGATTTTCCGAGTCTCCGAAACCTTTGAATATTCCGCATCCAGGCTCAGTGCTAAATTCGCCCGTTCTAATTTTTGCCTTTCCGGTTCCAGCGCCGTATCTTGATTTTGCAAAACATCTAACTCGTTTCTGATTTTTGCGCAATCCGAGTCCCGATTTTTCACCTCGGTGAGCCAGCGGAGCGCCGCATCCACTTGATCTGTGGCCGATTTATTCTCTTCCAAAGACTTCCCTAATACGCCAAAACGTTCGCGCGCATTCGCTTCTTCGACCTCATTCCCTATTTTTACATCGCCGAGGTTTGCACGCAGGCGCTCTAAGGTGGCCGTTTCTTTTTGAGCCCGTTCATAAACTTTTTTTGAAATATCGCGGTACTTCGTAGCTCCCGAGATTTTTTCTAGAATGGCAGCACGTTCATTATCATCACTTACAAGGAACCGATTAAACGCCCCCTGAGGCAAAAGAACGGCGCGCGTAAACTGATCGTAGTCTAAGCCCACAATTTCTTTAATCGCAGTTTCCGTTTCCGCTATTTTTTCTGTTTGGGGTTCCCATTGGCCGTTTACTTTTTTAGAAAGTAAGCGCCGTGGAGATTGCAACGTGCCATCGCTTTTGTTGCGGGCTCTTTTTTGTTCCCAGCGAGCGAGATATTCCGTGTCGTTAATTTCGAATTGCACTTCAGAGAAACAATCCCCAAAGCCTTGCGTCATCACGAGGTTTTCACTCGTAAGACTCCCTTGGCGAGGGGTACGCCCATAAAGCGCAAGCACCATCGCATCTAAGATGGAACTTTTGCCCGCCCCTGTAGGACCTACAATGGCGAAAAGACCATTCGCTGTAAAATCTTTTGCGGTAAAGTCTAGTTCCCATTCATGAGCAAGAGAATTAATATTCTTAAAGCGTACGTTCCGTATTCTCATGGTGGTTAACCCTCATCCGTTTCATTGACGTCCCGCACTATTTCCCGAAACGCTTCCAAAAGTACGGCACGCTGTGCTTCGCCCACGTCATTTTTATCAAATACCCGCTTCAATATTTCTTCTTCTGTAAATTCAGAAAGATCCTGTACATATTCATCCAACAGAACCCCTTCCTGAATGGCCCCGTTATTCCGCGTGCGCACCACGACAAAAGAGGCCTCTTGCAAATCGGACAGGAGCTGGGAATTCAAATTGCCCACCTTCTCTGCGCCGTTATAAATAATTTCGACAAACGCCGTGGAACCCGCGAGCTTTAACTCCTGAATGCGATTTCGAATGGTCTTTAAATCTCCCTGAATGCGCACAAAGTCTTGCCACGAGGGCACTTCAATATCACTGACCGAACAAGCCTTTCCCGGTTCAAAATCCACCAAGTGAACCAGACGTTTTTGCCCAATCTCATCAAAGCCCATCAGAAAAGGGCACCCCGAATACCGAATGTCCTCCCGTTTGGAAACGCGCTGCGCCCGGTGAATGTGCCCGAGAGCCACATAGGCTATTTCCGTAGGGAAGGCCGAGGCCTCTATAAGCCCTAAATTCCCCACCACGGCGCGCGTACCATCATCATCACCATGACTCACCCCCGCTGC
>DBTP01000083.1 GCA_002307115.1 Fibrobacter sp. UBA1313
CTTATTGGTGACAGGGATAGACTTAGTAATCATAGGTCCTCAAAAGAAATCGGCGTTGATATCTAGGCCGTCTTGGAGAATGACCCGAAAGAGACTATCTGCGGATTCTACGGTCTTGACCAACTCATCGTGAAGTTCATGATCGTTGAGAAGCATGCCCGCAGTGTTATCCTTGGATTGTAGTTTCTCCGTGAGGACTAGGAGACGTTTCGTGACGGTATCTAATTTGCCAATCACGCCATCTGCGTTTTTAATAAGACCTTGGGATTCGGTCAAAAGATTCTGAATAGGGGCTTGTGTACTATCCAAAAGGACATTCACTTTCGTGGTCGCTGCATTCAAACTGCGGAGGCTGCGTTTGAGTTGCGGATCGGTTTCGTTAACCATCACCAGCAGACGATCTTCTAAGTGTTCGGCATTCTTAACAAGACCTTTAAACTGAGCTTGAAACTCAGGAGCGGCGACCGTACTATCCATGACCATCTTGACTGTCTGAATCAAAACTTTGGTGCTATCGAAAAGTTCACCAGCAAGGCCCAACGCTTCGGCGATACCTGCATCAAAATGCCCTTCAATGGTATCGTTAGGAACAAAATAGGCGAGGGTATCACCTAAGACCATACCGATCTGGCGTTCACCCATGATGCCAATGTTCTGGACGCGGACTTCTGAATTTCTGGGGATTTTAACATCAGTGCGCAAACGAATGCGAACCAATACGCGATGGCCGCTTAAGTAGATGTCTTCTACTTTGCCGAGCTTTACCCCATTCACTTTCACGGGGTCATCCAACGTAAGCGTGCTTACTTGGTTAAAGCGGAGGTAAAAGGTATTGAATGTCTCGCGTGGATCTTTGTCATTGAGGAAAAAAAGACCAAAAACGAGCATGATTGTGGCGAGTAGGACAATAAGCCCGACAGCAAGGTATAAACTGGTGTTCTTCTTCATCGCAGGTAGAAATGTAACATAATGGATTTCCGAACGAGTGAGCTCATGTCTTTTTTACCCTCCAATTCGAGTAATTGGATTGTTTTGGTCGATTCCGTTCATGTGCCTATCGTACCAATCCAGAAGCAAAAGCTCTTTTTCTTTTTGAGGAAGGGCGTAAAAATCACGCCCCTTCTTTTGCATGAACAAATCGAGATAAGTCATCAATACACCGCCAGCAACAGAGACATTCATGGATTCCGTGATGCCATATTGGGGGAGCTTAAATTCACAATCCGCGGCCGCAAGCGTATCGGGATGATTTCCATGGAATTCGCTACCCAGATAAAACGCGGTGGGTTGGGAAAGGTCCAAATCCAAAACGGAATTGTTGGTGTTCGTACTTGCAACGGCGATTCGGTAGCCCTTTTCGCGAAGACGATTCATGCAATCCATGCGCTTCTTGTAAAGGGTGAGAGTCATCCACTTGAAAGATCCTTTGAGAATAGATTTATTAACGCAGTAAGGATTTTCTTCTTCAATTACATGCACATCCTGCAACCCAAAAACTTCGGCTGTACGAATCACCGCAGAGATGTTGTGTGGGTCAAAAAGATCTTCGAGAACCATGCAGAAATGTCTGGTTCTGTGGCTTACCACGTTCTCCATCAAGGTACGGCGCCGCTCGGTCACTTGTGGGTAAAAGGCTTCCAGTTGAGCTTGAATTTCGGGGGAAGAATACGTTTCAAACATTAGGGGAGTTCCTTCGGTTGCTTAAAAATAAGCGGAGTTTCTGTTATAAAAACAGGCTTCTTCTTTTTGTTCTTCATTTCGCGGTTTTTGAGTTCATCGCCGAGAGTCCAAGGTTCCCCGCCTGCAACTTCAAGGAATTCTTTGAGTTGTTCTTTATAGGGGGACGTTTTAAGTATGGAATCCTGTTCAATGGGCTTGTGGTCGCCTTTGGCATAGCGCGCGGACGCTTCAGCGATGTTTTCAACAATCTCACTGATTTTGTCGTTGACAACCGCCTTAAATACGCTCATTTGCATAATGGAATTTAAAACCGAATTGGCAGGGAAAACAATGGCCGTAAGTTTATAGGTGACATGGTTTTTGTCGAAAGGGTACAAATCAATAAATGCGACCGCAAGTCCATGGAGTTGCCAACGAAGAATTTTTGCTTGACCGCTGCCATAAAAGACATTCCGGTACCCTTTGTACATGCCTGCGCTATCCTGCAAAACCCAATAAAAATTTCCATTAAGGCTCCCGCCATTGGTGCCGCTGAACGTGCGTTTATCGCGAGAATCATAATTGATATGATAGGCGGTTCCCTGATAAGCGTTCACTAACTTAGTAGTAAATGGAAAATGATCGAATAGATAACTTATCATGTCGCCACTTACGGGGAGAACCCCTTTGTTAACGTAAACGGCACGATATCTTTTACCGAGTTTCTTGTAAATCTCTTGGGCAATTGAAGAGTATGGGTTTAATCCACGATTTTTAAGCTCATAAAAAGGGCCACAGAATTCGGCATCATACTCGACTTTCGGTAAGGGTGCTTTATCTTGTTCTGAACACTCGGCAAGATCAATGGCAAGACAATGTTTTGCACTCGAACACATCGCGCGAACGTCTTCATTTTCGTCAGCGAAAACGGAGCAGGTGAGGAGAAGAAAAAAAACTAGCCAATACTTCATGGTATTTAGACTCAGCGACGGAAATCGAGACTGTCTAAAGGAATTAGAGTAAATGGGCCCACCGCTTTGAGTTTATCGGCAGGACCTACAATAGAAATACTCATTTTGGCAGGGTCAAAATACTTCGCAATCATTGCTTTGACTTGCTCTGGGGTAATCGCATTAATTTCTTTTACATAATCAAGGTAATGATCGAAACTTTTCCCCTGCATTTCACCCTCAGCAAAAATTAAGGTGGTATTTTCGGGAGAATCAAAAAGGCTCGGTAAACTTTCGATCAATGATTTCTTTGCCAGAGAAAGTTCCTCTGCAATCGGGCCCTCTTTAGCGAGCTTTTGAATTTCTTCAAAAATAAGTTTCATCGCAAAAGGCGCGCTTTCCACTTTTGTTTGCAAGGAAATAGTCGTAAGGCCCACATCATCATAGTCATTTTCAACAGAGCTTTGAATGCTATAAGCAAGGCCTTCATCGGAACGCACGCGGGTGGTTAAACGCGAAGAGAAACTACCCCCTCCGAGAATAAAACTCGCGACAGCGGCAGGGTAATAATCCGGGTGAGGGCGCTTTACAAAAGGCTGACTCATCGATATATTGGCTTGGGTAATCTCCTTATTCACCACATAAATTCCGGGCTTTGCGACAAATTCGAGAGGTGGCTCCGGCTTTACTGATTTTATCTTTTCGACATTCCATTCCGCGAAGTATTTCTTAAGAAGCACCACCATGGAATCTTTTTCGAAATCTCCAGAGATTGCAAAAATAATACGATTCGGCGCAAATTTCCCTTGGGCGAATTTTACAAGATCTTTTTGAGATACGGCCTTGTATTCCTTATCGTTTGCATCCCAGAGTCTCGGATGGGGACGGTAATTCACATAAGCGTGCAATGCGCCTAAAACATTGCCGGGGGTGTCGTAACGATGTTCGTAGGCATTCACAAAAGACTTTTTTTGAATTTCTAAAGGCTCTTTTTCAAATGCAGGTGTAAGAAAGACTTTTTTTGCTAATGGCAACATTTCAGGAAAATTTTTGGAGAGGCAATCCACGGAAAATGAACTCTCGAAAGTGGAAAGATCTCCAGAAATGTCAGCACTGATAAACTCAAGAGAGTCATCGAGGGCTTTTGCAGAGATTCCCTTCGCACCGCCTCTGCGAAACATTGTCGAAAGAATGTCTAAGGCGGCTCGATCTTCGATTTTTTCGGGGATGGTACTTTCCCTGAAGAAGACGGTGAAGTGAATTAGTGGTAATGTGCGGTCTTCAATCACATAGCCTGTAATGCTATCTGAAATGACCACGCGAGATTCTTTCGGATGGGGTGCCACATACTGGAATTCAGGGAAATGAATATCTCGGTAACTCGCAGGAATCAAAGATTCTGTTTCCGGGGGTGCTATAGTTTGTGGTGTAGAAGCTGCGGATGGGGCGCCTGTATTCGCAGGCTTTACAAAAACTTCAGGAGTCGTGGAGGAACAAGCGGTGAGTGCAAAAAAACAAAAAAGCAAAAGAGTTTTATTTCGGGTCATGTTATTTCTCCTCGCCTTTTAAGAGCAACCCAAGCGTCGCCTTTTTGTGAACAAAAGTCTGCTTCGAGGCTTCTTGCACCATCAAGGGCGTCACCGAATCAAGATGGTCTGCCCAGTTTAAGAAAATGTGGTAATCTCCGAACATTTCGTACCAAGCAAGGTTCGTCGCCACGTTTTCCATGTCGATCAAACTCCGAACCGTAGAAGCATAAGAACTGTTTTTCACCTTTTGGAAATCACGAGGACTCACGGGTTCTTTTTTAAGCTTTTCCAATTCTTCCCAAAGGATCTTTTCAACACGGGCAGGGTCTGCATTAGGTTGCAAGTTCACACGGATTGAAAATTCAGAAACATACTTGTTAGGACTATTGCTGGCACCGACAGAGACCGCTAATTTTTCTTCTTCTACCAGGCGTTTGTAGAGTCGACCGGAGCGACCATTGAGAACCCCTTCAACAATATCCAAGGCATACAAAGATTCATCGCCCACGGCAGGTGTTTTAAATACGAGATTCAAAATGTTGGGAGCATCGGGGCGCCAAATTTCTAATCGTTTTTCCCCTGCTTGTTCTGGGTCACGAATGGTAATGGGTGGGAACGCTTCCCCTGCGGGGATGGATTCAAAATACTCTTTGATGAGCTTCATGGTTGCAGTAGTATCAAGGTCCCCTGCGAGTACCAAAATGGCATTGCGAGGTTTGTAATATTTGTGGTAATGATTTTCTGTTTGTTCGCGGGTCAAATTTTCAATATCCGAAGCCC
>DBTP01000192.1 GCA_002307115.1 Fibrobacter sp. UBA1313
ACTGCGGCATCCAAAGAAATTCAGCGAGGGATTCAAAGACTGCAGAAAGACGGCCGTCGTGTAGTGGCTTATCTGGACGAAGTGCGCCCCTCGGTCATGCTTGCAGCGAGTGCCGCCGACCGCATTGTCTTAGAGCCTTCGGCCCGTGTCACTTATCGAGGCATTGCCGGTGAGGTGCTTTATTATAAGGGATTCTTTGACTGGATCGGTGTCGACGTTCAGCTTTTGCGTCATGGAGCTTATAAATCTGCAATAGAACCGTACACCGCCGATTCTATGTCGGTGGAAGCGCGTTCCAATATGGAAAATTTGTATAAAAAATGGTGGGTGGCTCTTACAGAAGACATCTATGCAAGAAAGGGAAATGCGGGTGCTCTGGATTCCTTTGTAAATAATCCGAAGCTCACTTCAAAGGAAGCGCAAAGAGTTGGACTTGTGGATACCGTTCTTTACTTGGATCAGGTGACGCCTTTTGCTCTCAAGGAATTCTATGATGTCGATGCCCCGTTTGCCATCGCTTCTACTTGGGCTCCCAAAGAAGATGTCAAATTATTTGATGAAGATTGGCGTACTCGCGGACACATTGCTCTTTTGAATATTGAAGGGACGATTGTGGAAGGCGAAGGCGGCTTCGATCCTCTCTCGATGCAAAGGAGTACGGGGTCAAGTGAAATTTTGGAAATTCTCGATGAAATTCGCAATGACCCGAAATATGATGCTTTAGTGGTTCGTATCAATTCTCCAGGCGGTGGCGCACAGGCCTCTGATGTGATCTGGCATAGACTACGCTCGTTGTCCGAGGCTGGGTTGCCCATTGTTGCAAGTATTGGAGATGTGGGTGCTTCGGGCGGTTATTACATTGCTTGCGCCGCTGATCGCATCTTGGCAGAGAAGGCGAGTATTGTCGGTAGCATTGGCATTTTTGGAGGCAAGGTGAATCTTTCTTCTTTGTTCTCTAAATTGAAAATTCGAACGGAGACAGTGAAAACACATGAACACGCCGATGCTGAAGGGCAAGCGAGAGGTTTCACTGATGGTGAACGTCAAGCGCTCCAAGCTTATATGGATGATTTTTACGAACGTTTCTTGAATGTTGTCTCTAGAGCGACAAAAATTCCTCACGATAAACTCGATAGCGAACTCGCTGGCGGTCGTGTCTTTACAGGCAGTGAGGCGGTAGCTTCAGGGATGATTCATCAAATTGGTGGTATGGATGCGGCCATTGATGAAGCCAAAAAACTCGCGGGGATTCCTGCAAGTAAGCCTGTTGAAGTGGAGTCCCTTCTTGCAGATCGTTCCTATTTGGCCCGGAGCTTTAAGGACCAGACACGTCTTTTCCAGTGGGTGAAAACAGTGGAAAAAACTCAAGTATGGGCTCTCGATCCTATTAGTTTTCTAGATGTGGAATAGTTAGGTTTAATGTATGTTAGAAATTGTATTGACGCTGTTGGGTTGTTTATTCGCTTCCGCCTTTTGCTCGGTGACAGAAGCGGCTTTTTACAGCATCCCCAAAACCACAGTAGAAAATTTGGTGCAAAGAGGCTCTTTTACTGGGAAATATATCAGTCATGTAAAATCAAATATTGATCGCTATATTGCTTCGGTGCTTATTTTGAATACAGTGGCGAATACTATGGGTGTGTATTTGGTAACAACCCTTGCTGTCACTCGATTGAGCCATCAAGCACAATTTATTCTTCCTTTTATTCTTACCATTTTGATTCTTCTCTTTGGTGAAATAACGCCTAAGACCATAGGTGTAAAACAAGCAAAAAATGTCGCGCCACTTTCAGCGGTGCCCATGTATTACATCACCAGAATTTTGCAATGGACCGGTCTTATCTGGTTGTGTCTTACGATCACGAAACATTGGACTCGTTCCAAAGCAGCCAAAGTTCCAGACGTCAGTATTGAGGACATCAATAGTTTGGTGAGTTTGGGTCTACGTGAAGATGTGATTGATCGCCAGCAAGCTTCTGTTATCAAAAATATATTGGCTTTGAAATCGGTTCCAGTCCGGAAAGTGATGACGCCGAGGCAAGTGGTTTTTGCGCTCCCTGCGAACAAGACAATTGGTGAAGCAATTGATGAAAATGGAAATTGGCCTTATTCTCGCATTCCACTCTATGGAGAGAATAAGGAAACATGGGTAGGGGTTATTTTGCGTCGCGATGCCTATAATCATTTAGCGGAGGGGCATCGTGAAGTTCCCTTACGAAAAATGATGCGCCCTCTACAATTTATCCCTGATAGTCTTACTTTGGATAAGTTATTACTTCGCTTCTTGAAACAGCGAGGTCACATTGTGGGGGTCATTGATGAGTGGGGCTCGATTGCGGGTATTGCCTCTTTAGAAGATGTCCTTGAAGAAATTCTCGGGCGTGAAATTGTGGATGAGTTTGATGAAAATGTAGATTTGCAAGAACACGCTCGTCGCAAGAGCAAAGCACTGGCCTTTCTAAAGGCTCATGAACGAATGAATAGGGAAAAAATATGATTCATGAAATAGCCCCTCGCGTGATGCATAATGAATTTCGTTCGCAATTTCCTTTGGCGACGGATTACCTATTTTACTTTGAGGGTGAAGATGTCTTGCTTTTCAAAAACGGGGAGTCTTCTACTCTACCGACATTTGAAAAAATTGCCGCTGATAATGAGGGATTATTCCCTTTAGCTCATTATCTTTTTTCTATTGATGAAACGGCATTTTTCTTAACAGAAAAAAAACCTGTGGCATTAAATGATTCTTTTGTGATGGAATCGGTTCGTTGTTTCCGCCATTTTGCGGAACCGTGGCTTGGCTTTGCGGGTGCTACCGCGTCACATTTGTGGGGCTGGGAACGTGTGAACAAATTTTGTGGTGTTTGTGGTTCGAAAATGGACCGACACAAAAAGGAACGGGCTTTCACATGCTCTCATTGTGAGAATATTGTTTATTCTCGCATTGCCCCTGTGGTCATCGTTGCGGTGAACTCTGGTGATAAATTATTGATGGCTCGCAATCTGAATAATTCTATTCAGAAACTCTTTTTGGTTTCGGGATTTGTGGATGTGGGTGAAAGTTTAGAAGAAGCCGTGGTTCGTGAAGTCAAGGAAGAAATGGGGATAGCGATTAAAAATATTCGTTATATCACAAGTCAGCCTTGGGGTTTCTCCAATTCCCTGATTGCGGGTTTCACGGCGGAATTAGAGGGCGATGGAACACTCCATATCCAAGAAGATGAAATTGCGGAAGCGGCTTGGGTCGAGCGAAAGGACATCCCAGAATATGACCCCAGTCTCAGCATTTCAAGCTTGTTGATTGAAATGTTTCGAAAACAACAATTGTAGAGGTTCTGCCATTGGTAACCGCGGGCATTGATTTTATAGGTGACATTCATGGTCATCGAGAAAAATTAGAAGCGCTGTTGTCGCTTTTGGGTTATAGTAAGCAAGGTGGAGCCTATTGTCATCCAGAGCGCGTTGTGCTCTTTTTGGGCGACTATCTGGATCGAGGTCCGGATGTGCGTGGTGCTGTAAATATCGTGCGTGCAATGGTCGATGCGGGTTCTGCAACGGCACTTTTGGGGAACCATGAATTCAATGCGCTTGCCTTTTGGATTAAGCGATCTGAAGGGGGGTATCTTCGTGAACACACAATTAATAAAATCCTGATTCATGTAGAGACAATGCGCTCTTATCAAAAATATCAATCCGAATTTCGTGAAATGCTGCGTTGGCTGTACACATTACCCCTGTATGTTGAAACAGACACATTTCGAGCTCAACATGCTTGCTGGGATTCGTTTTATATGGAACCATTGAAAAAACTCGGTGTTACCACTCTGGAAAATGAAGATCGAGTACGCCGTTGTTGCGATAAGAAAGACTCTTTATATTGGCCCATTGATCGACTTTTGAAGGGTCCCGAAGTTCCCCTTCCTGAAGGCGTCTCTTTTTATGACAGTGAAGGCGTTCGCCGCGTTCGGACGCGCATCTGCTGGTGGAAAAATCCTCAAGGGAAAACGATCAGCGAATTAGCGATACAGTCGGGGGTGGACTTTCCAGAGTGTTTGTACCCGTTAGAAACGGATACTTCCAATTATTATGGAGAATCAGAACGCCCTGTCTTTTTTGGACATTATTGGCTTGCTGGAAGTCCTTTACTTTTTCGCGAAAATGTGTGTTGTCTCGATTATAGCGTTGCCTCTTACAAAGGCAATGGGACGCTTGCTGCCTACCGATTTGATGGAGAACAAAGGCTGGATAACCGAAAAATAGTTTATGTCTAAATGGCCTAAAATTTATTGAGATTTTTTTGATGTTGGGTGAGCCAGACTGAAAAATCTTTCGCGGAAAGAGGCTTGGCAAATAAGTAACCTTGCGCAATATCGCATTCTAAGGCTCCCAGACAATTGTAGGCTTCTTGGGTTTCAACGCCTTCTGCGACCGTTTTCATTCCCATTTTGTGAGCGAGCATAATGGCCGCTTCTACAATATGGATCGCGCCTTCATCCTCTGGTAATTTGCGAATAAAAGATTGGTCTATTTTGATATAGTTAAGGGGTAGTTTATGGAGGTACTGCAAGGATGAAAACCCCGTTCCAAAGTCATCGAGTGAAATCGCTATTTGGTGGTCTGAGAGTTTCTGCAATTCTCGAATGGATCTATTCATATCCAACATAAGGGTACTTTCGGTAATTTCGAGTTCTAATAAATTACTGTTTAGGTTATAGCTCTGCAGTCGATCTCGTACTGATTCTACAAAATCAGGTTGCAAAAGATTACGGGTTGAAATATTCACTGCCGTAGGGATGTGGAGTCCTTCTTGTTTCCATAAAACTAACTGAGCCATTGCTTGGTCAAGTGCAAATTCAGTAACGATTTGGATCAATGTACTTTGCTCTGCACGAGGAATAAAAATACTCGGAGGAATATTTCCCAGTTTGGGATGATTCCAACGCATAAGCGCTTCAACGCTGTGTAATTTTCCTGTACCAAATTCTATTTTTGGTTGGTAATGCATGGTGAGTTGGCCCTCTCCAATAGCATTTTTCAATTCGCCAAGCATTCGCAAATTTTGTTTTGTGGTAACGCCAATCGCTGGGTTGTAGACGACGCTTTCTTGGATTTTACCAGTTGCCACTAATAACGCCGCTTCTGCTTTTTGCAAATAAACGTCGGGAGAGTCAATCACATGCGGGAATACGACATAACCTAATCGAGTATCTATATGAATGGGGATGCCATTAAAAAGAAAAGGAAGTCTAAAGCGATTGACCAGCTCTTCTACTTGTTCGTTAAGTTCATCGGGATTTTGATTTCTGAGTAAAAGAGCCAATTGTTCAGAGTCCGTACGATAAATAAGTTCGTTGTTTGGCAGTGCCAACTTAAATCGCATTGCAAATTGCTTAATCGCTTCTTCTATGATTGAAAAACCAAAGGCCGACTTAAGTTCCGTTACGTTATCAAACGAAAGAACCATTAAAACAAAATCGCCTTGAGTATTTTCTTTTCCCTTTAAAAAGGACAGTTGATGAAAAAGGGCGCTGCGGTTGGGTAGCTTTGTTATGGGATCGTGCTTGGATATCCATTTGAGATGTTTTAAATAGGAATAGGCACAATCAGAGGCAAAGCCACTGAGTCCCCCAATCAGAGTAAAGAAAATAGTGCGATAAAGCCAGTTTAATGTGGATTGTGATTCATTGGTCAAAACGTCCAATGGCATGAATGGCCCCAAAATCAAGCCTCCAAGAACGCCAAAAACTAACCCACCGCGAGAACCCAGAAGTAGCCCCGCAAGAAGAACCGGAAAATACATGGAGTGGGAAAAAACAAATTTCACGCCACCGGTGGAAAGAACAATCACATAAACCGCGCCCATCATAATCAACAATAAGGGAACAAGATATTTGCGGAGGACTTTTTGGTTCCGAAATAACTCAGAAAGTAAGCGGACTTGATCCATAATACTCCTTTATCCCCGTTTACAAAGAAAAGAGAAAAAAAAGACATATTCCCTTATTCATAAAATATGTGCAAATGAACTATATCTTATCGAAAAAATACATCATAATGTTGATTTTTTAACAAAAACAGGTTTATGTAAGAATTGACCTTCAGTTTTACCGAGCTAGTGGCTCGTGTGTATTTTTATGAAAAAAAACAAATTTTATTATTATAATTAATTTAATTATAATAATTGATATGATGTTTTAACTATGTTTTACAAAGTATAATCAAAAATGAGCGTTTTATTGCCCTTGCAAATTAGATTTGCAATTCTATTTTTGTCCCCGAACATGTCGGAACGTCCCTGTTCCAACAGTAACTTTAGAGGATCAACATGAAAACCATTATGGTGAACCCCAAGACAGTCGCTCACAAGTGGATAATTGTCGATGCCGCCGAGAAACCTCTTGGCCGCGTTTCTTGTGAAGTGGCACGTCTGCTTATGGGCAAACACAAGGCTATCTATTCCCCAAACGTTGATACAGGTGATTTTGTTGTCGTGATTAACGCTGCAAAAGTTGCTTTGACGGGCAAGAAAGCGGATCAAAAACAATACTTTCATCATACCGGTATGATGGGTGGCGAACGCTGGATCGCATACAAGGATTTGCTCGCTAAGAAGCCTACTCAGCCGTTAGAAGATGCTATCTGGGGCATGCTCCCACACAGCAATCTCGGCCGTAAGATGATTAAGAAACTGAAAGTCTACGCAGGTGCTGAACA
This sequence comes from Fibrobacter sp. UBA1313, assembly GCA_002307115.1. Taxonomy (GTDB): domain Bacteria; phylum Fibrobacterota; class Fibrobacteria; order Fibrobacterales; family Fibrobacteraceae; genus UBA1313. The sequence continues at coordinate 6,715 of DBTP01000192.1, forward strand.
TCCGCACTTAGCGCAAAACCCCGAAACCGTGTCCCTCTAATTTAGAGAACGGAGGATAAATCTATCGCTACTGCAAAAGCAAAAAAGATCTACCGCGGCACTGGTCGGCGTAAGAATGCCATCGCTGCTGTCATTTTAAAGCCAGGTACCGGCAAACGCGTCATTAATGGTCGTGATTTCACAGACTATTTCCATTCTGACGTGCAGAACATGATTGCAAACCTTCCTTTCTCTATTCTTGGCAATGCTGAGGAATGGGATGTGGAAGTCACCGCTCGTGGCGGTGGAATTGCAGGTCAAATGGGTGCCGTTCGTTTGGGCGTTTCTCGCGCTCTCGTCGAAAATGATCCCGCGGTTAAGAGCCCCTTGAAGAAGGAAGGCTTGATGACTCGTGATGCCCGTGCTGTTGAACGTAAGAAGTTTGGTCGAAAGAAAGCTCGCAAGCGCTTCCAATTCTCCAAACGTTAATTTTCGAGTTTCTATATTCGCGAAGCATCCCACTCGGTGCTTCGCGATTTTTCTATATATCGAGTGGATTCATTCACTGGTTCGCAGAGCGCCTCGGTGGTCAGCTTGCTGGCTTTGGTTGCTTAATGCGTTTCAGGTAGTATAACCGACTAGGAGTCAATTATGGCAAATCTGCCTTCTGTAGAAGACCTGCTCAGTGCAGGATCCCATTTCGGCCACCAGACACAGCGCTGGAATCCGAAAATGAAACCTTACATTCTTGCTGAGAAGAACGGAATTTACGTTCTGAATCTCGATAAGACTACCAAGCTTCTTGAAGCGGCGGGCCAAGCTGCGGCACGCGTTTCTGCTTCTGGCAAGTCCGTTCTCTTTGTTGGTACAAAGCCGACGGCGCGTCAAGTTGTTGAAGATGCCGCCCACAAGTGCAATCATTTTTTCGTTATCAATCGTTGGTTGGGTGGTATGTTGACGAACTTCCAGACAGTTCGCAAGTCCATTAAGCAGATTGACAAGATTGACGAAATGGAAAATCAAGGTCTCTTTAAAGAACTTTCCAAGAAAGAAGTTCTTGACAAGAGCCGTGAACGTGATAAATTGCTCTCTGTCTTTGGTGGTATTCGTGAGATGGCAACCATTCCGGGTCTCGTCGTGGTTACGGATCTTCATCACGAAAAGATTGCTGTCGCTGAAGCTCGTCGTTTGAACATTCCTATTATCGGCATTTGCGATACCAATGTGGATCCGACTTTGGTCGATTTCCCAGTTCCTGCAAATGATGATGCGGTGAAGTCCATCAAGCTCATTATCGACTATATCGCAGCCAATGTGACCCCTCGTTCTAATGTCGCTAAAGAAGCGAACGCTGAAACTGCGAAGAAGTACGATAGCGCCGAGGTGAAGTAATATGCAGATTACGGCATCTATGGTTAATGAACTCCGCACCAAAACGGGTGTGGGCATGATGCAGTGCAAAAAAGCTTTGACGGAAACGGATGGCGATTTAGACAAGGCTGTAGAACTTCTTCGCAAGCAAGGGGCTTCTGTAGCCGCGAAACGTGCGGATAAGGATGCTAAGGAAGGTCGTGTATTTCTCGTGGAAACACCCTCTAAAGCGGTTGCTTTTGAACTTAGCTGCGAAACAGAGCCAGTTTCCAAAAACGAAGATTTTATTGCTCTTTCCAACCTTGCCATTAAGGCTGTATTGGAACAGAACATTCAGTCTGTCGAAGAAATGAATGCTGCTGTTGTTGATGGCATTAAAGTCGGCGACCGTTTGCAGGATGTTCTGGTTAAGATTCAAGAGAACATTAGCTTTCGTAAGCTTGCCGTTATCAAATATGGTTCGAACGACATCATCGGTTTGTACTCCCACATGGGTGGAAAAATCGGCGTGATGACTCGTTTGGCTTTTGACGGCACCCCAGCGGATGTTGCTGTGCTCAAAGCTGCTGCGAAGGATATTTGCATGCAAGCCGCGGCATTTGCTCCAGTCGCTGTGAACAATGCCTCTGTGGCTCCGGATACTATTGAAAAAGAACGTGAAATTGCTCGCGCTCAGATTGTTAACGAAGGCAAGACTCGTCCAGAATTCGTTGATCGTCAGATCGAAGGCCGTATCGCCAAGGTTCTTAAGGAAATGGTTCTTGAAGATCAGGAATTCTTTATGACTGAAAAGAATCCCAAGAAACTTTCTGTGAAGGATTATCTTTCTTCGGTAGGTACAGCTCAAGGTTTGAAGAGCCTTGCTGTAGTTGAATTTATCCGTTTCGAAAGAGGTAATTAATGCTTAACGCACCAAAATTCCAAAGGGTTCTCCTCAAATTGAGTGGTGAAGCTCTTGCCGGTGCCAAGGGACATGGAATTGATTCCGAAATCTTGACCGAGATGGCTTCTGAAATCGCCTCTGTTGTCAAGTCTGGCGTCCAGGTGGCTTTGGTGATTGGCGGTGGAAATTTGGTGCGTGGCGTTTCTGCATCGGCAGGGGGCATGAATCGTGCTGCTGGTGATGCTATGGGAATGCTTGGAACCGTGATGAATGGCCTTGCTATGCAGGACGCGCTCGATAAACAGGGCGTGAATTCTGTAGTAATGTCCGCCATTCGCATGGAACCTGTTTGTGAATTTTTTGATCGCCGTAAAGCGATGACACTACTTTCCTCCGGGAACGTGGTTATTTTTTCTGCCGGTACCGGGAATCCTTTTTTTACAACGGATAGTGCTGCTGCGTTGCGCGCCATTGAGATGGAGTGCGATGTAATTATGAAAGCAACGAAGGTGGATGGTATTTATACCGCTGATCCAGTCAAGGATCCCTCGGCAACTCGTTTCGATGATATTTCCTATAATGAAGTTATTCAGCGGGGTCTCCAAGTGATGGATACCGCCGCTATTGCCTTGTGCCTTGAACACAAAATGCCCATTTTGGTCTTTAAAATGGTGAAAGGGAACTTGACTACGGCCACGGTTGAAGGTAGTTTAGGGACACTAGTGCACTGTTAATTGTGTACACAACGATTTTGTAGAGGTTGATAATGGCTGAAGAGTACGTTCAGAGAATGGAAAAGGCAATAGAGGCAACGGAACGCGAGTTTACTAAAATTCGTGCGGGTCAAGCAACTCCAGCCATCTTGAATAATATTCGTGTTGATTATTATGGCACCCCGACTCCCATTCCTCAAATTGCAAAGGTCTCTGTTCCAGAACCACGTATGCTTTTGGTGAGCCCTTGGGAAAAGTCCATGGTGGATGTCATCAATAAAGCGATTCTTGCGGCCAATATAGGGGTTTCTCCTATGATGGATGGAAACTGCATTCGTGTAGCGCTTCCCATTCTTACTTCCGAGCGCCGTCAAGAACTGGCTAAGATTGCGCGCAAGCACGCAGAAGAAGGGCGTGTGGCGATTCGTAATATTCGTCGCGATGCCAATGAAGCTATAAAGAAAATCAAAGATCTTCCTGAAGATGAAGTAAAGAAACTTCAAGAGGAGATTCAAAAGACGACCGATAAATTTATTGCTGATGTCGATCGTATTCTCCAAGAAAAGGAAAACGACATCCTTAAGGTTTGAGCTATGCCTAATTTGCTCAAACATGTCGCCATCATTATGGACGGGAATGGCCGTTGGGCCAAGAGCCGTGGTTTTGAAAGATTCCTCGGTCACCGTCGCGGAACCCAAGCTACCATTGATGCTGTGGAAGTAGGTGTAGATCTCCATTTGGAGCATCTGACACTTTATGTATTTAGCTCCGAAAATTGGCAACGCCCTAGTAAAGAAGTGGATTATCTCATGAATCTGCTGATTGAAATGGTGGCCAAAGAACTTCCCGATTTAATGACAAAAAATGTGAAGCTGGTCGTTATCGGCAACATACTTCGCTTGCCTGAAGGCCCTCGCGCAAAATTGCAAGAGGCAATTAATAAAACGTCAAAAAATACAGGACTTCAACTCAACCTCGCTATCTCGTACGGGGGTCGTTTAGAAATTGTCGATGCCTGCAAAGCGATTGCGAAGATGGTCGCTGCTGGAGAGTTAGCCATTGACGCGATTGATGAGTCCGTATTTTCCAAGAATTTATACTTGAAAGGGGCTCCAGATCCAGATTTGGTGATTAGAACGGGTGGGGAATTTCGTCTTTCAAATTATTTGCTTTGGCAGGCCGCGTACAGTGAGTTTTATGTGACAGAGACACTGTGGCCAGATTTCACAAAGGAAGAATTTTTGAAAGCGGTTTCCTTGTATAGTACGCGTGAGCGTCGTTTCGGAAAGGTTTTGCATGAGTAACTTAAAACTACGTCTTCTATTTTCGGCGATAGCGATTCCCGTTGTTTTTGTTTGCCTATGGCTGAATGACGTAAGTCGTCTTTCATTGATGTGCTTTTTAGGGGGTGTGGGTGCTTGGGAATGGGCTCGCATGGTATCTCAAAAATATCAAGGCCCATCCATGCAGGTGGTGGCTCCGGCTTCTGCTGTGGCATTAACCCTTGCTTGGATTTTTCAATCAGGCCATTTTTTTGGACTTGCTCCGGTGACTGGTTTGGTTGGCCTGGTTCTCCTTGCTGTCATTGGTCTTTACATTGGTATCGCCTATGCAAAAGTGGAAGTGGATCACTTATTTCCTTGGTGGCTTTT
>DBTP01000163.1 GCA_002307115.1 Fibrobacter sp. UBA1313
AACCAGAATAGTGGAGATTGAAAAAAATAATCCACATTCGTTAGCTGTTTTTGTGGAAGGGGCTTTATTATTCAAATTGCCAGACTTTTCGAAAAAATTGGACCAAGTTTGGATTGTAGAAGCTCCAGAGACGGTAAGGTTAGAACGACTCATTCAACGGGGCCTTTCCAGAGAAGAGGCTCAAAAAAGAATAGACGTGCAGCGAAATAACCCATTGCCCCCGAATGCCAAGTATGTTCATATTGATAATTCAGGGGATCTAGAAGCACTTACCAAACAAATACCGTTTTAAAATTTGAAACAAATATTCCCAAAGATTGATAATCTCAAAAATTGGGGCACATTTGCAACTTGGGTCTATATTTTTTCCTGTTTCGCCCCGAAAAATGGAATGACAGTTTCTAAATTTATGCTCGATACCAGGGCGATTTGTGCAAGAAAAAGGAAATAAAATATGTCCTCATCGGTAGTTCAGTCTATAGCCTTCCTTTTGGGTGGTGCCGGATTATTCCTCCTCGGCATGCGATTTATGTCCGATGGCCTACAAACAATTGCAGGGCCCACTCTCAAAAAATTAATTGGAAAGGCGACCAATCATAGAATTTTAGGTGTTGCTGTTGGCTTTGGTGTGACTTGCCTTGTTCAATCCAGTGCAGTTACCATGGCGATGGTCATCGGATTTGTGAATGCGGAAATGATGCTTTTGCAACAAGCGATTGGTGTTATCATGGGAGCCAATATTGGAACCACCATTACGGGGTGGGTTTTGGCTTTGAATATTGACCAATATGGGTTGCCTCTCGCTGGTGCCTGCGCACTGGTTTATTGCTTTGCCAAGAAAGAACGTGTAAAGTATACGGCCCTCGCCTTTCTCGGTGTGGGCTTAGTTTTTATTGGCCTTTTTGCCATGAAAGGGGCTCTTTCTCCGTTTTCGGGAAATCCTCAACTCAAAGAATTTCTTTCCGTTTTCCAAGTAGACGGAATGATGAATATTTTGGTTTGTGTTATCGTCGGCTTTTTGCTTGCGGCGATCATGCAATCCAGCACCGCTTCTTTGGGTGTGACAATAGCTCTTGCTTATCAAGGACTCATTGGGTTCGAAACATCAGCAGCGCTTGTGCTAGGTCAAAATATCGGCTGCACGATCTCTTCTTTGATGATCTCCATTCGCGCGTCAAGACATTCCAAACGGGCCGCTTTCTTTCATCTCTTTTTCAATGTGTTTGGGGTTATCTGGGTCACGCTACTGTTTTCTCAGTGTATGAGTTTCATGCATTGGTTCCTCAATGCCGTTTTTGGTATTGTCAATCCCGATTTGTTGCGTGAAGTAAATGGTGTGGTGACGGCTCCTTACATCACCATAGCGATTGCCTCTTTCCATACCTTATTTAATTTGGTTAATGCCATTATTTTGCTCCCGTTTGTAGGTCAGATTACGAACTTCTTAGAAAAGATGTTTACTCATAAAGCCACAAAACAGAAAATTGTGGCGACTAAATTAGATTTCCCGCTCATTAAATCTCCTTTTGCAGCCATTACCCAATCCACTCGTGAAATGGTTCGCATGGGTGAGACGATTAAAACCATGATGGCCAATCTTCGTCGTTGTTTTATGAAAGATGACGATTCAAAGCGACTTCGCGAACAAATTTTTGCAGATGAAGAACGTTTGGATATGGTGCAGACAGAAGTGATCAACTTTTTGACCGAACTTCTTTCTACACGGGTTTCTCAAAGTATTGCAACGGATGCAGAACGTCAGTTGCGGATGAGTGATGATCTGGAAACCGCTTCTGATTATATTGCGCAATTACTAAAGTTGGATTTGCGAATGGGGGATCATAACGTCACTTATGATGAAACGCATCAACAAAATCTTTTGCAACTTCATGATTTAACTGCGGAGTTAGTGGACTTAGTGGGGGGGCTCATTCTGAATTCGGATAACCAGGCTCTGCTCTTGGAAATAAGAAATCACGGGGTTCGTATCACTCAAGCGGTACGTGAGTTCCGTAGTAGCCATTGGAACCATTTGGCGGAAGCCCATGATGAACCTCTAGTGAGCACCACTTACACGGATATGTTAGGAGCTTACCGTAAGATTAAGGAACATTTGGTAGCGACCGCCGAAACCATTGCCGCTCCAACTATTTAATTTTTTGTGCAACTTCCATTGTTCGCATATGCCGCAATTCCAGCGTCAATAAAAAGACACTGAGAATGGCTGCTGCTGTGTCTGCGATTGGTGCCGCCATAAACACACCCTTGAGACCCACGAATCTCGGAATAATGAGTAGTAGTGGAATCAAAATGAGTACTTGACGGCTCATGTTCAAAAGCAAGGAACGCCCCGGTTTCCCCGTCCCTTGAAAAAAATTGCCGCATATCATAGCGATAGCGATCATAGGTAGTGCCAATAAAAACATACGAATAGACTTACTGGCGAGAGTTGTCAAAAGTACATTGTCTCTCGCGAAAAAGCCCACAAGCCATTCGGACTGGAATTGGATGATGCACCAAGCACCGCACATAAAAGCCACGGAATAACTTAGCGCATACTTTAACGTTTTTCGGACGCGATCAAAATTTTTGGCCCCATAGTTATAACCGATAATTGGTTGCACTCCTTGTACAAATCCCATCGCAGGCATTAGCATCATAAGAGCGATCCCATTCACAATACCAAATGCGGAAATAGCCATATCGCCCCCGTAGGTGCTTTGGTTTCCATAGAAAAAAAGACTTTTATTCAAAATGACATTCATCAAACTGTTACAAAGTTGCATGATGCTGGGTGGAAGTCCCATAATAAAAATGCGACGGACATAAGGCATTTTTAAACGCATGTAACGGAGACTGATTTTAATCGGGGTTTCTTTTTGTAGGAAGAAACTCATCACAAACAGACTGGCAATAAATTGTGAAAGAACCGTTGCCCAAGCGGCACCGGCGATTCCCCATCCTAATTTCATAATAAAAAGCCAATCAAAGAAAACGTTACATCCTGCACCGATCAGTGTTCTGAACATTGCCGTTTTGGGGTGCCCCATAGAACGAATGAAATTGTTCATGCCTGGAGTTACTGTGGAAAAAACAGCGCCAAACAAAATAATCCGCATATATTCTGTTGCATAGGGCAACGTTTCGTTACTGGCACCAAAAGAACGCAACAAAGGTTCCATAAAAATTTGGCCAAAAACGAAAACGAAAATCGCTATTAATACGAGTAAAACGAAAGAATTATTAAGAATCAATGCCGCTTGGCTATATTTTTTTTGCCCTAAGCGTATAGCAAAAAGAGTGTTCCCGCCGATCCCCACCATCATGGACATGGCCATGATGAAAATCATAATCGGGAAACACAGGGTGATGCCTGCGATACCCAAATAACCCACCCCAATTCCCACAAAGTAGCGATCTACAACATTGTAGAGGGCTTCGACACTCATGCTAATGATGGCCGGTATAGAGAACAAAAGAATCAGGCGCGGAATGCTCGCCGTGCCTATGGAATGAAGCCGTTCTGATTGTAGTTCGGCCATACAGATCTCCGATGAGAACTTCCTCACGGAATTCTCTAAAAAACGGAGCAAAAATAGATTTTTAGATTTTTTCTGACTTTGCAAATTCCGCTGAACGGCGCGGATTTTGGGACAATTCCAAATTTAGTCTTCAAAACAGACTTGATTTCTGCCTTTCTCTTTCGCAACATAGAGAAGGCGATCGGCTTCTGCAACGAGTTCTTCCACCTTCGGAATACCATCTCCTCGACGTGACGCGAGCCCGAGTGAAATCGTGACGGGTATGCGCGTATCATTAAAAGAAAATCGATGCTTTTCTACGGCGCAACGCAAACGTTCCGTACTTTTCCTAGCATCTTCTTTGCCAATGCCTGAGAGAAGCAGTACGAATTCTTCGCCACCATAACGGGCAAGGAGGTCGCTTTCTCTCTTTTCTGTTTTGAGAATCTGGGCAATTTCTTTGAGAACCATGTCTCCCGCCTGATGACCCCAAGTGTCGTTCACTTTCTTAAAATGATCGGCATCCACTAAAATGGCATGGATAAAGCTGTTGCTACGCCGTGCAGAGGCGAGCTCACCAAGGCTTCTGTCTACAAACGTGCGGCGATTTGAAATTTTGGTGAGGGGGTCTGTCGTTGCGGCTTCAAAAAGTTCCCGGTCAAAGGCTTCCTCGCTGGGGTCTTTGAAATCAATTTTCAGAACCATTTTCCCGATTTGCAGACGATTTTCAGAATCCAACGTTTGGTCATGAACCTCTTTGCCATCAACAAAAGTGCCGTTGGTACTTCCTAGGTCACGAATGTGCACTACCGTGCCATCCCAAAATAATTCACAATGTTTACGAGAGATGAGTTCATCATCAAAACGGAGATCAGCTTCGGGTCCGCGGCCCAAAACGGAACGGCCTTGCGAAAGCGGAATCTGCTTAAAAAGCTCTTGAGGGTAGAGAACAATCAAATGAGGGCGAGGACTCACGGAAGGCAACCGAATGGTTGGCCCTGGGGTCGCTAAAGTCTGTTCTTGATCTAACATTAAGAAACCTCAAAAAAGCAGAAAAATGCGCTTGTTGTCACGTGTAAACGAAATTCTCGCCATACCTAAGAAAAAACTAGCTTTTTTTAACTTAAAAGCATAAATTTCTGCGTGGTAGTGGCTGTTCAGAGTGCCCTTTTTTGGGGTGTACCCCTTTACTGCATCAATGGTTTTGGAGAAAAATATGAGAAGTGAGACAATAAAACAAAAGAAGCTTTCGACGTGGTTATTAGCGTTGATGCTATTCATTTTATCCTCCAGTTTGGCATATGCAGACTGCTACGGAACCGTGTATTTTCAGGCGCCGGCCTCTTGGTCTAATGTCGTTTATGTCGTGTTTAACAATGCGGCAGTGGCTGTCCCTGCAACGGTAAAAGATGCGCAGGGATATTTTGTGGTGAATATGAGTCTCTACACCGCTACTGGCAATACGGTGACCACCTATAATTTTGCCAATTCTTCACAAATGGATTACCCATTGCCCGCTGTCGTCAACGGGACTGGTTATGACACTTCCATGTCATCTCGTATAGGGACACTCACCTGCCCAGGTGCTAATTCGAAACTTTATGTCACCGAAGACCCTCTGAATCCAGGGACGACCTATGAAGGCGCAAATCCTCCGAGTGCAAAATACTTCTACTTCCTTCTTCCCGATCAATCTTCTTGGATGTCTGCGGTGCCTATGATCAGCACTGATGGCGGTGTGACAGGAACCCCAATGGAAATTGATCCGGATGGTTGTGGTTGGTACCGCATGATCTACGCCGCCGATCAGGTTCCTGATGGTGTGGTTGTTTATCGGGATGATGATGTCAATCGCGATGATGTGATTGGCTGGAATGGCTATAATGAAACTGAATTAACAGCGACTCCGATTCCTCTTTCTCAATATACTGCAGAATTTGACAAAATTTGGTACATCCCCGATGAAGACGCTTGGCCGGATTTGGCGAATCCTTTGGATAAGGGATTTTTTACTGTAGATCCGGGTCAAGACGGGAATTGCACATATAGTTTAGCCGCTTTGATTTATGACACAGATGCTTCTTTGCACCCGTCATTTTCTTGTGATGTGTATGCTCAAGGTACGGATTACAATGCTGCTGGGGACTGTCAAGTGGGTGTGACCTCCAATCCGGCAGGATCTATTGACAAAACTTCGGCGCAATCTTATATCTCCTATTGTCGTGGAGTGATGCCCGGCATTGTTCAGGATACCTTGGGATGGGATAATAAACCTCGCTTGAATACAACTGCTGGCGCTAACGGTCTCAAATGTTTTCCTTCTGAAGCTTACTTTAATCAGTTGTTTAACGTAACGCCAGGTGTCAACGAGCAGACTTGCTATAACTTGCCCTTCTCTCGTGCTACTGATGGGAAGTGGGAATTTAATTCTGATTATTACACGAGTGCTGGTGCTGCCGCACAGGGTGGCTTCTATCCTGTGGAAAATACGGTGAATACTGATATTCTGAATGGGGGTACTCCTGTTCCTGCGGCGCGTACCAAGCGCACCGCGGAGGGGCCTGTCTACGTTGATCCCTATCTCCGTTCTATTGAAAATACTACGGAAAATGCGACCCGAATGGATTTGTTCTGTAACGGCCCGGGATGGACGGGGGGTAATAATTGTGCCACTTTGTTTAAAAATGGCGATGATTTGGCGACTTTATTGCCAAACACTGTCACCGGTTCCACTTATGTATGGTGCTGGGGGAGTTACTGCAATTCGGATAAGCCAGATGGGTGGCCTTCTTTTATAACGAAGACAGAAACAACGACGGCTTATGCTTCAGGAGGAACGTCTGATATTCGTTGGACTTCGGATCCGGCTGCTGCGGGTCAGTTAGGTCGCAATCAACAGTTTTGCTTTGAGTCTCATGCGCAATTTAAGTATAAAGACGGTTTGCGTTTTAGCTTCCGTGGCGATGATGATATTTGGGTCTTTATTGGCGGTAAGCTTGCTGTGGACTTGGGTGGAACGCATTTGGCGGCCCCTGGTTATGTGGATTTGAGCAAAATTACCGATAAGAATGGAACTGCTCTTGTTTCGGGTCAACCCTACAACATTGATATTTTCTTCTGTGATCGTCGTACGACAATGAGTAATGTTCGCATCAAAACAAACATGTATATTGAGCAATCCACGGGTTTGGATTATCAAAAAGTGAGTGGCGATGAGACCGCTTATGAGCTTTGTTGGGAAGAATCTGGTGAAGGAGACTGCGCCGCTGCGATGTCTGGAGCTACGGGCAGTGGAACACAACGTTATTGTGGTGATTCTCTTTGCGGCCTTGGCAAAACGGTATCTTATCAAATCACAAAGCGCAATGGTGAAGTTGTCTATGATACGGCCGCATTGAGTCAAGCGATCGTGTATTTTGGTGGCATTGACCTTACGGATCGTTGCATCCCTCATGTAGACAAGACGAACCTTTATGGATTACCTTCTGGTACCTATAAATTAGTCATGATCGTCGATGGCAAGAGTACTTCCATTACGTTCCGCATTGCTGGTACTTTGGATGTAGTTACTGCTAATGCCCGTTCTGATTCCTTGAATAAGGTTTGGACCTTTAAGGACTATGCCCTTGCAGGAACCAGAATCCCTATCTATGTTACGGCTCTTGGTGATGCCATTAATGGGTACTTGGATGTCGATGTGGCAAGTGCCGTGAACGAAAATTATGGTGTTACCTTCTCGGATGGCTTGGAAGTCTACTTGGATAGTGTTGGTGGTACTCCAATCACGAATTTGACTTCTCTCACGGTGGGCGCATCGGGTGTAGATACACTTTGGGTGACAGTGGACATGGCGAATATGACGGCGGCGACCGTTTCTCATACTATTCAGGTGACGGGTCGCAATGCGGTTGCCACTGTGAAATTTACTTTGCCTCAGATTGCCTTTGTAGATTCCACTTACAAGGTAAAAGTTTCTCCGACCGGCATTGCCTTCTTTAATGAGGAAGAATTGTGGGTGGGTTCCTATTACGATCTTTTCCTTGTGGCTTATGATCCAACAGTTCAAACTGCTGGTGGCGATACGGTGGTGGTTTGTGAAACCTGTAATTTTACCACGGGCATTACACTTCCTTCGACGGGTCTTCGGTTTACAACTACCGATTTTGTCAATGGACGCGCTTCAGTTCAGGTGGCTTCTGCAATTCAATATCCAGATACAACCACAAAATTGAATGCCTCTTTTACTGTGATTGGTGCTGAGAATGCCTTGATTAATGCCAAATGGACGGAGTTAGAATTTTCTGTTCCTCCGGTGCCTGCACCACAAACAGCACAGATTTTTGATGCGCATGGTGTTGCTAAGGATTATAATGGTTTGGACTCAAAGTTTAAGGGTACGGGGGTCTATTTAGATGGTATTGGTGATTCTTTGCGGATTACCTACAGCCGCTACTTTAATAGAGACTCTCTCCCTGACTCTATCTTGGTTCAATGGGCGGTGGATACAGATACTTCGGTCTTGTTGAAAAAGGCTGATATTATTGCCGCCGCGACTTGCTCAGGGAAGACTTCTGCAGACAGTTGCAACCCGACTCTGGTTTTCTCAGGAACGGAATTTTCTAAAAAAATGCAGACGGCAGGTGTTGGAGAAATCGTTTCTTGGGCTACTTTTGCCAAGAAAAATGCGCAGCTTGCAGAACCACATGATCTTTCTACAATTCTTATTGATAAGATTGCCCCGATTATCACCAAGGCCCACATTTCTGAAGTTGGCAGTAATGGAGATTTATTCCAAGTGCAGTTGGCTTTCTCTGAGCCAATTGCTCCTTTGCCCGATTCTTTGAAGTCTCTTTATGGTGAAATATTATTCCACTATTACTTGCGTTCGGCTACGGAATTGTCCTCGGCCTCCGCTCGATACATTGCCGTGCCTTCGAGGCAGTCTTCTTGGGCTGATTCGGTCGTAACTCTTATTTATAGTAAGTCAGATGGTTCCATTCCAATGTCTGGTGATTTTGTTCGTATTCGTGCGGATTTGCACTTGCTTTCGGATACTCTTGGAAATTATCCAACCAATTGGGACGGTGTTTCTGTAGCCACCCCATGGGCCACTTTAGAAGGTGACGCTGGTTCTAGTGTTACCTCTATTCCTATGGCTTCTTTGGATCCCACAGATCCGGAAATTAAGGAACGAGAAAATGACAAAGAGCAGGTGTCTTATCATTTTGTAGACCTCTATGCTAGCAAGGATGATGTTCGTAAAGATTATCCGAGCACTCTGGGATACATTATTCAAACGGATATGGGCAACATTCTTTCTGATCCCAAATATGATTCTTTGATTAACTTGAATTTGTTGTCGCTCAGTGATGTTCGTTTGGTATACGAAACTTACTACTTCACCAACTTGGGTGGCTATGTGGCGAGTGGTAAAGGTGAGATTGCGTGCGATGACTCTATTTTTGGTGGTGATTGTCGTGCACAACGCGGTTATGTGTACATTGCTTGGAATTTGATGTCCGAGAAAAAGCGCTTCGTGGGCTCTGGGGCCTACATTGCTAAGCTTTCAACTTATGTTGAGATCAAGGGCTTTGGTAAACGAGCGAAGCACGAGGTCTCTGAAATTTGGGGTGTTATGCGTGGTAAAGGAAAAATAAAGTAGAATTGAAAAGGGCTCCCTGAATGGGGAGCTCTTTTAGCTATAATTACAAGTATGAAGATTGTGTTGTTATTTTGCTTGAGTTTTATGATTTCCAGCCTTTGGGCTGGGTCGCCCACAGATTTGGATACTCTTTTTAAGGGTCGGGAATATAAACCTGTTTTAGACTCTTCTCTCCGTTCAGATTCTGATGGGCGTAAGAATTGGGTCGCGAGTTCTAAAACGGAAAAGGGTGGCGATGGCTATTATGTGCTTCAGTTTGATGCTGTAGCGGATTTTGATGCCGCGCAACGTCGTCGGGCACAGCTTTCCGCAAGTACGGGCTATGCAATTCAAATGGTGTTTGATACCCCATTCTATAAGTTGCGAGGCGGTGGATGGAACTCCAAAGCGAAGGCAGAAGATAAGGCTCGAGAACTTTCTGCTTATAACATTAGCGCCTTTGTTGTGAAAGTGAAGTAATTAAATTCATACTTGAGAGCTTGAAAAGAAAGAATGACACTGACGTGGTGTCATTCTTTTTGTTTATAAAAGACCAAGGACTTTTTTGATTGTCGCTTCATCTGTATTTGGAAGAAACAGAGCTCGCTCTTCGGGAGAAACGTAGGCTAGCTGTCTCTCTTCTTTCGGAAGATTCTCCCGATTACGAAGAACAAAGGGCAAAAGATTAACAGAATAGAAGAAATGCCCCGTTTTGATAAACGCCTTTCTTTGAATCCCTTGCGAGAGCGCCGCTTCTAATGCTTGCGTCACTCCTGGCCCTGCTCTTTCTACTCGATGGAGATCTAATAGTCTGCGGAGGAGACATTCTTCGTGAATGGGCCCTTCTCTGTCGACATAAAATTTCATTTGAAGAATGAGATGTTTTGTCTCCAATTCGGGAATAGGCTTGTCGTGAGCAGTGGCCTCAATATGAGGTTGCAAAATGCGATAAGGCTCTACGTGGAGCGCTGTTGATGGATCTTCTACTTCTTCCGCTTCAGGTTCTTTTTCCTGAGGAGGGGCAGCAACACTTTGCTCAACAGCAATTGTTGTTAAAATATGATCTCTTTCATCCGCAGTGGATTTAAACCATAGAGGACACCAAATCCGAATAGTTTTCCAGCCCAAACGATTCAGTATTGCGGGGCGAATGTATTCACGATCTTCCACGGATTCGCGCAAAAATCCAGTATCGGAGTCATCTTCAATAGCAAGGAGGAATTGCTCTGGGTTGTTGGCATCACGAATGGCGAGGCTAATGTTTGCTCCGTGATAGCCCCAGTTGGTTTCAATGGAAAGGTTGTTGCCATTGAGAGCCTTAATCACTTTTTCTATGAAAGGAGAGATGAGAGAATTGTCAGAGAAAATACGTTTTTGAGTGATATTTTTAACGAATTGGAGCCACTTCCAATACATCTGAATTCCAGGATTGGAAGACGGAGTTGTTTCTTGCAATGGCTCTGAAGTGTATATGCGAAGCTTGCGAAGTGCATGAGTGGCACAGAGGTTTACCACTTTGCTTCCCAATCCAGGTTGTGCGATAGAGGTGCTCATCTCTGCACAAATCAATAAGGTATCGCGGAAATCCCCAACGGCATCTTCGGGAAGTTTGATATAAAAATCTCGAATAATGTTTTTAGGATTAAAGAAGTTTTGAACTTCTGGATGCTTTTGTATTTGAAGGGCAAGTGCTTCGCGAATAGCTTCACAACGGCTAATGGTAAATGCTAAAATTCCAAGAGAATGAGATGGATGTTTTTCTGCATGATGAATGGCGGCTTCTGCAATGGCGGTGGCGGGATCATCCGTCACCTTCAGTGACATGTCTCGAAAGGGTGCCGAAGACGTTTGAGGCAGAGTCTTTATTTTGCCATCATAGAGTTCTTGATTTGCGAAATCCACCAAAGCTTGATGCTGGTGATCTTGATTCAAGGATAAGAAAGCATGTCCCGCCCCTTTGTGTAGAGCAAAGGACATAATGTTCTCTAAATGGGGAAGAATAAAATGTTCTTTTTCTGGCTTTGCTCGGTCCAACCAAAATTGTCCAGAGGGTAAAAAAGAATCACCCACGAGAATGGTTCTTTTGGCTCTTAGAATTGCAGGTAAGGCTTCTGATGGCGGGATCGTTTCTGAATCTAGAAAGATGACAAGATCAAAAAGTCCTAGTTGTGGAGGTAAATTCTTACTGATTTCACTTAAGGGAACTTGGACAAATGTTGCTTTTTTATTTTCAAGTGTATCTTGGACAAACTTAAAATTTGCGTTACAAAAGTCATTCATGACTGAACGATAGAGTTTGCTTTGCTTTGCTCGGTCTTTAGGTGAAATAGAAAATAGAGTGGGACTGATTTTGCAAATGTTCTGAACTTGAATGCCATACCAATAATGGATAAATCCGAGTTCAATATCTTGGTAAGTGGAAGGCTCGTTTTCTGCATATACCACTAGGGGCTCTAGTCCAAAACGCTGTAATGCGGTACTTTTTTCTTGAGCTTGGACGAAAGGGCCTAAAAAAGAAAATCCATTGGCCCATTCTTTGATTTTTGCCATTTGAGTGGCGATTGACAATGATTCGGTTGAATGCGTCAACCCAAGAGCCTCTTGTAATTGATTAAAAAGGTCTTTGGAAGAGGCACAAAGATTTTTCAATGTTTTCGCATCGGGAATAACAGGCTGCAATTGATAATAATTTTCTAATAATGCAAAAGAAAGAGCTGCGTTACTTTTCGCTTGATTTTTTTTGCGGAAGTCGTATAACCAATGAATTTTGGTGGAGAGATTGGTCCAGTTGGTCTTTTCAAATTTCCAGTCTTTACCACACAGATGATTCGCGAGTACAGAAGTATTCTTATAAAGTTTTTTTTGCTCTTGAAGTTCAATTAATGAATTGACCAATAACAGCAGATGGTGATCATCAGTGACTAATTTCGGATCCTTGATTGTCTTGAGTAGGGTCTTTTGTGCATCTCGGTAGTATTCGGAAAAGGCTTTAAATGTTTTATTAATGTTATCTGCAATTTTATCACGGGCATCAATAATATTTTCTTCAATGGCGTTATCCGTAAACAGGGAAGACCCTTGTCTCCGATATTCTGACCAAGCATTCCCTGCTTCTGGAAGGGCCTTGAGATTGTCCTCATAAGTGTACCAATCTCTAGATTGCAGATTCCATTTTTCAAACGAAGGTGTATTGGGACCAAACTCTGGAGTAATGGCATCACTTACTTCTTCGAGAGCTTCTAAGTCAATGTCTCTGTTAAAGAAAAAGGTCTTTGCAATCGCATTGGCAAGCTTTTCAAGTATTTGGAAACTATCCTGTGCAAGATCAATCGTTTGACGGATTTTGCCTTTTTGAATTTCCGTCAAATAGGTAAGATACGAGTTTGCAAAATATTTTTTTCCTTCTCGTACTTCTGGTTTTCCCATAAGTTCTGTGTAATCATGTACAAGACCACAGGCTTCTTGAAATTGTTCGACATTCAGCTTTTCAGCTCCCTGGAAAGCACTATCTGGAATCGTCTTTTTATAGGGAGAATTATCTGCAATGGCAATTAATGTGTCTGCAAGGACCTTATTCCCAGGGGGAGTGGGAGCATTTACTGCTTTGTAGTACGTCGCAATTTCATCTCGGCTCTGTCTCAGTGCGGCTTGAGCCTCTGCATAGGAACGCTCTTTGAAAGACATGAATGGGGGAGCCCAACGCGATTGAAATTTTTCCAATGATGCTTGTTTTCTGTAAGTGAGGAGAACCTTTTTCCCCTGAGCTATACTTTCTGCAACCAAGTTAGCGACAGTTTCGTTTTTATTGGATCCTGGCGGTGTGTGTATAGCGAAAATTTCATTTTCAGGTTGCAGAGCTTCAAGCACTGCAAGGGTAGCTCCTGAATCCAATGGGTATAAAAAATGATAATCTGCGGGATGAAAAATCTCATCAAAACGTTTTTCATCAAAAGCAGAGGCTAGAACACGGAATCCCTCTGAAGAAAGCATTTTCGAAATTACAGGGTGGGACAGGAGTGTTTTTTTGTCTTTCCAAAACTCAGCTTCCAAATCCAGAAAATTATACAGTCTTGAAGAGTTAAAAAAAGCAAGGCAAATGCCTTTATTCGTGATTTTCCATTGAGGGTATGCGGCAATTGCTTTATCAAAGAGGGAAAAATAGGTCTCAATTTGAAAAGAACCATTTTCGTAAGCTTCCTGAGCTTTGGGCAGTGCTACCATGCCTTTACATTGAAGACGTAAAGGCACATTTTCTATAACAGGAGCATTCGATGCAGAAACAGCGAGAGTCTCAGGATCAATATGAACAGGAACTAAAAGAATAGGGGACATGCGTTGCGTTTTCGGTGAAGATCCATTTTCATCGAACCAACGCAAAAATCCCATAGCCATGAATACATTTTGTTCACCTTCGCTATTTAATGTGTCACGAATTCCTGTCTGAAAATCGGCAAGAAACTCTTGTTGATCTTGATCTGTGAATTCTGTGGAAATGGGCGCGAACGTGGCAAGGGGAATGCATATAGATTTGGTAGCCCATTTATCGTAAAAAATGATTGAATTTTCAGAAAGTAGGGGTGACTGAAAGCATGCTTTAGACTGGAAGTGCAAAAGCCTGTTTTTGAAACTCAAATCAATCGAATTATCACGCAGTTTTTCTAACTGCCTATACAAGGTTTCGGGCATGAACAGAATATAAATTCAAAAGCTAGAATCGAGTTGTTTGGAGACCAAGGAAAGTGCATTTTGTAGCGAAATTGGGCGAGAATCTTCAGTCAGTTTTGTTTGAAAGCAGATCTCCCCAAATATCTGCTCTGGGGTTATCTCTAAATCTCTTTCAGCACGCAAACTCGCCGCTCGCTGTCTCTTAGAAAGTTTGAGCCCCGAGTCTCCCAGAATGAGCGGGTGATGTAAATAGAGTGGGGGAGTCTCTCGACCTAATTCTTTCATAAGGAGAATTTGACGCGCTGTTGAAAAACGCAAATCTTCACCCCTAACCACGAGCCCAATATTTTCATCAATGTCATCCACACACACGGCAAACTGATACGTCCATTGTCCTGTGCTGTCGCGGAGGGAAAAATCGCCACATTGTTCGAGCGGAACCTCTGAAAGTGGGCCAAGTCGAAGGTCGTTCCATGAGATCGTTGTGTGGGGGGTTTTAAATCGAATGGTGGATTCCATGGAAAAAGGGAGTTCTTTATGGCGACAGTTTCCCAAGTAGATGACTTCCCCTGCTTCATTGATGGAGTTACTTTCAAAAAGGTATTTTCGCGAACAATCACAGGCATAAACAAGGCCTTTGGTTTTAAGATTTTCTAACGCTGTTGCATAGAGGCTATTTCTTTCGCTCTGAATACTTTCATGAACCCATTGAAATCCCAGCCAGTGTAAATCTTCTCGAATGGCCGCAATATATTCGGGCCTTGCGCGACTTTGATCATGATCTTCAATGCGCAAGTGAACTTGATAGCCATATTTTTCTGCTGCAGCCCAGACCCAGAGTGCGGATAGTGCATGACCTCTATGAAGGTAGCCTGTGGGACTCGGGGCAAAACGGGTAAAGGGGTACATCTTCATTGAAAATAGAGATCCTTGATTTTTTCTTGGTCCAATAAGTGCAAAAAGGCTTTTTCTTCTTCAGATCGTTGTTCGATATCGTGCGCTGGGTAATTCGAAATTTGGGCGTTAGAATCGGCATAAAAAAGAGAATTCTTTCCATCAGACAGTAAAAGGTAACCATCCGTTGAAAAAAGAGCATGGGATTTTTCGTCTCCTTTGATTATCACGGTCACGAGGGTTCCATCCGCCGTTTTTCGCTTTACGGGAGTGGGACTTGCGGGCTTTGCTTGTGAGGCAATGGAAAGAAGAAGAACCAATGTAATCCAGAAAGAAACCTGTTGCATAAAGGGTGCCTCTAAAAATTGGTTTGCGCGAATGAAATCGAACGAGGTCGAGCCAGAAACACGAACACTTGCGCTTTAGCGCTTAGTGAGAGTGATCCCTGTGAGAGCAGGAATGATTGTTGACCAAAACGAGTGCAGCGGGCATGCTTGCATGCCCATTGCCGAGTTGCATCAACAAGTGCGTAAGCACAAAAGTGGTAAATACTGTTTATATTCGCCGACCTCTATAATGAGATCTCTTGTCTTGTGTTAAAGGAATGAAAAAAATTAGGGTAACAGTAACGTCTCTTGAGCAAGGAATTTGCCATGAGAAGCAAGCCTTGCAATGAGGAGCCCTTGGCCTTCAAAAGGGGAGAGAGAGATGGTGACCGACCCCGCCTGAATATCTTGAGTGAAAATCTTTTTCCCATCAAGCGTATAGAGACTAATTTGTTTGCTTCCCGTCCCTGCAACGAAAAGTTCATTTCCATTGCGGATAAGTTTGGGGTTTTGAACAATCACGAATTCGTTTCCAATGGAGATCGTCTTTGCAGTAACAGAGATTGTCCCTGTTGCTGTTGCATTCGGGTTTCCCTCAAGAGTGGAAACGGTGAAGTGATAAACACCAATAGCCACTGATGTATCGACAATTCCACTGATGGTGATGATGTGGTTTTCGGTATCGACTGAAGTGGTGATGCCATCAGGGAGCCCATTGGCTGTGGCGCCAGACGCTCCTGTCCAGGTGAATGAAAACGCGACAATATTTTTCCCTTGTTCGATGGATTGTGCCGTGTCGCCAGGGCCTTGAAAAGAAAGCACTGTGGGCTCTACGAAAGCGGCTTCACAGGAAGAAACGGTAATATCTTGGTTGGTGGTAAAACACATGAGCGTATCTGTTTCTGTGATATGGTATAGGGAGGGTGAAAGTGTTGTGCCACCCCATGTTGTAAATTGAGTGAAGCTGGTTATATTCGCATTGCCGGGGTAGGAATCGCCTCCATCGCCACTAAGAGTGTTGCTTCCATCAGCTTCTTCAAGATCCACATAGGGGTGTCCTTCAGTGTTGTTGATGGCATTGTTTTCCCAAACCGATTGGATATAATCAATATGCCAAATGAGGAGCCCATGCCCCGGGAGGCATTCATCCCATTTTGAGGGCTGACGATTTTCTATAAGGAAAAATTCATCATTGTCATCATAGAGAACAAAGGCTTCATTTTTAGATAAATCTTTCAATGTTTTGATACTATCATTTGATGTCAATTCTTTAGGGGTCAGCCATCCAAGAGACATCCGCTCAAAAGCAGAAAAATTGGGAGGAGTACAACTTGAATTTAGGTAAGAGTTACTTTTGCAGTTATACACGCCACTATCCATAAGATCCCAATATCCTGGCGTTTCATTGTTTACATTCGAAGTCGTAATGTAGAGATCATCAAGCCCTAGCACATGACCAAATTCATGAGCAAAGGTTCCAATACCGTCAAGTGCAAAAATGCCATAGGCATCCGCAGAACCACTAACCTCATTTGACGTCGCGTAGGAATAAACTTTGACTCCATCATTAGTGGTATAGCCGTCTGTGGAATAGGCAACTTTGCTTGCATGAGGCCAAATTGTATTTGCACTACCCCCATCCGCTTCGCCTAAGCCAGCATAAAATACATAAACAAAGTCCACAGTTCCATCGTGATCATTATCGTATTTGGAGTAGTCTATGGTAGGGTCTAAAGCTTTAACGGCTTCAAGAACCATTGCTTCGGCATTTGCATCCCACCCCTGATTATCATTTTGTCCATAATAGGCGGCATTATATTTTAGGGTTACAGGGCCGTAGACTTCGAAAGTAGGATTAAAAATGCCATTGGAATTGTCAACAAAAAAATCGCGTGCACTCCCTGTCATTCCATAATTGGAATAGCCACTCTCATTCATATAGTTCGTGAATTCTTTTTGTGGGTCCGCAGCGACAGTAAACTTAGTGTCTTGAAATTGAACTAATATCACAAGACCTTTGATGACACCATTGGTAAGAGAGGATGCGGCTGGCAATCTTGAAACCGTTGCGCTCGCGCTCGGCTTACGTGCCATATCAGTTTCTGCAAAACTCTTGTATTTCGCTTCAATTGATTTTTTATCGAGGGAGGCAAGAAATTGCTTCACCGAGGGGTCTCGTTTATCTGTATTTGTGGCGCGGTGTGCAGAAATGGTGGCGTTCTCATCAGCAAAAAAGAAGTCCCCCGCTTTGTCTTTTAAAAGCAGAAAGCCGTCTTCCGATACGGAGTAATGAAAGTTTTCATCTCCGCGTAATTGGTAGGTGAGAGAGGATCCATCGTCTAATATTTGGGTGTGAAAAGCGGGTGACGCAGGCTTCGCCATTACGGAAGTAACGGATAGTAGGGAGAACGTTAGAAGTAAACCAAAAGCGTGGGCAAATCGGATCATAAACTATTCTCCCAATTGTATTGGAAATACAAACAACTGAATTTCACTTCATATATATTTTTTAATCCCTTTATGCAAAATTTTTATTTTCTTTGAATTTCCATTGTTGCAAAAATCACAACGAGTGTTTCGAAATGTAAAATTCAAGGACTTTTTTTGAAAGCAAAAAGGAAGCAAACGAAAATAAAAAATGGAGTGTATATTAGCCAAGGTTGTGTTTTTTATATGGAGTTTTGGATGCGTCAATTTTTGTTTTTTGTCGCTATTTTGGTTGTTTTCGTTTTGGCGGATCAGATGGCGACCACATCTAGTGGATTCTCTGTTATTTTGCATGACAATGGTCGTTGGGAGCTTTATCAAAATAATTCGAAGGTGCGTGATGTTCGTGAAAGTACGCTCCCTGCGGATGCAAAAGCGACTATTTCAATTCAGTACGAAAGCTACGAAAAGTTGCGAAAGAATTTGCGCTTGGCGCTCGAAGCGGATCTTGCTGTTGAAGAGGAAATTGAGGATAGTTTGCGAACCCTTCCCAAGGGGGGCATTATTCATTTTTGTGTTCCTACAAAACAATTGAATAAGAGAACTTCGCGCTCATTGACTTATACGATTTGGGCAGGGGGAAAAACACCAATCTATCAAGAAACTATTTCTGATGAAACGGCTGTTGCTAGTGACGAAACGGGCGTTTCGTATTTGCTTTCTGTGCCTGTATATGGTAGGCCCAAAGTAAAGAATATGACCGCCCGTGTAGAAAATAAGGCGGGGAAACAGTCTATTGATTTTGATGTTCCCATACAGGAATGATTTTTTGCAATCAGAGTCTATTGTGGGTCGCGAGTAGTTATCTTTAAGAAATGTTAGAATGTATTTTTGTTGAAACGAATATCGCCCCCAACGCTTCCGTCATTTGGATGCACGGATTGGGCGCAGATGGTCATGATTTTGAAGGTATTATCCCTGAATTAAATCTTCCTCCCCATTTAGGGATTCGTTTTATTTTCCCGAATGCTCCGGTACGTCCTGTGACAATCGCAAATGGCTCTATGCGTGCATGGTATGATATTTCTCATCCTTACTTGGGGAATGGACCTGATATTGCGGGGATTCTTCAAATGGCTAAAGAAATTGAGCTTTTGGTGGATGCAGAAATAGCGCGTGGTATTGCTTCTCATCGGATTGTGCTTGCAGGTTTTAGTCAAGGGGGAGTGTTGGCTTTGCAGGTGGGCCCCCGCTATCTAAAACGTTTGGCGGGTGTTATGGCTCTTTCTACTTATAGCCCGACAGCGAGCCTCCTCGGAAAAGAAGCCAGTGTTACGAATGCAGAGTTACCCATTTTTTGGGGACATGGATCCGTAGATATGGTGGTTCCAGAACCTTTGATGCAGGATGCGAAAAATGCTTTTATTCAAGCAAAATACCCTGTAGAATTTCATTTGTATCCAAGAATGGCCCATTCCGTTTGCCCTGCAGAGATTTCGGATATGTCTCAATTTTTGCAACGGGTGTTATCTTAAATATGCAATTTGCGGTTGTTGATGTTGAAACCACTGGGGGAAGCCCCCACGTGGATCGTATTATGGAAATAGGCATTGTTCTCGTGGATGATGGGGTTATTACTGAGACGTACGAGACGTTGGTGGATCCCGATAGAGATATTCCCCCTTTTGTGCAAAATCTGACGGGCATTACGCCCAAAATGGTAAAACACGCGCCGCCTTTTCATCAGGTGGCCTCAAAAATTGACCAAATGCTTGCGGATCGAATTTTCGTAGCCCATAATGTGGCTTTCGATTATGGATTTATCAAGGCGGAGCTCAACCGCGCGGGGTTCTTTTTTGAGACTTCACGTCTTTGCACCGTGAAACTTTCTCGCAAAGTATTTCCTGGAATGCCAAGTTATAGTTTACACAAACTTTCCAACGCTTTGGAAATCCCCGATTTTAAGCATCATCGCGCTTTGGGTGATGCTCTCGCCGCCGCCGAACTTTTGATGCTTGCGGA
>DBTP01000212.1:0-140 GCA_002307115.1 Fibrobacter sp. UBA1313
GGCTATGCTTGCCGAGAGATGTTTTTGATGGGTGTACCCTAGTGCCAGTGGCGATTTTACGCCAAAAAACACAAAAAAATCCCTATTTCGCATGGAAACAGGGATTCTAGTGGATGATGCAGGGTTCGAACCTGCGACCC
>DBTP01000212.1:401-22631 GCA_002307115.1 Fibrobacter sp. UBA1313
ACCCGCTGATTAAGAGTCAGCTGCTCTACCAACTGAGCTAATCATCCATGGATATTTACTCAAAGACGAGGACAATTATAGCAAACCCGATTTGTTTGGCAAGGCGTGGGTTTTACTTTTTTTACTTTTTTTGCATGAATAATGGCGAATGGTTGGATTCTTATTTGAGCTTTTTAGGTGTAGAAAGAAATCTCTCTTCGGCGACAATTCGGAGTTATCAAGAGGATCTGCGTCATTTAGTTTTTTGGCTTGATGACCAGAATATTTTCGTGGGCGATTTGAGTGTGGAAGGTTTAGATCTGTTCCTGAATCAAGTGGCGGCAAAGCTGGAATATAGCCCGACTTCGGTGGCAAGGCATTTCTCAAGTTTACGGGGCTTTTTGAAGTATCTCTTGCAAGAAAAGATTATTTCGTTTTCGACAGAATCCATGCTCGCGACCCCTCGATTGGGCAAATATTTGCCCGCCTGTTTGACTCGTGAAGAGGTGGAAAGCGTTTTTGCGAGCATTCGTGAAACTTCCAAGGTGCCTTTGCGAGATACCGCTTTGCTGGAGCTTCTTTATAGTGCAGGGCTTCGCATTTCAGAGGCCTTGCAACTTCGTTTGGGGCATATTGATTTTGATAATGACTGGCTCACTCCGATTGGTAAAGGGAATAAACAGCGTTTGGTGCCGTTGGGGAAAATGGCGAAAGAAAATCTCTTGGCCTGGATTCGCGAGGGTCGGCCTTTGACGGAGCCGAAAGTAGATTGTTTGATTTTGAACGCTCAAGGCAAAGCGATGAGCCGTATGGGCGCATGGAAAATTGTACAGCAACACACGGTCCATTTAAGTAAGCATGTAACTCCGCATACTTTCAGGCATTCTTTTGCAACACACTGTCTGGAAGCAGGCATGGACTTGCGCGTACTTCAAGAGCTTTTAGGGCACGCCAACGTGACGACAACTCAAATATACACCCATGTGGATTCCGAATTTATTCGCGAAGAACACCGGCAGTTTCACCCCAGAGAAAGCAAAAAATAGGGTGCTTCACCGAGAGGTTTTTTCTACCTTTTGGTGGTTCAATTTTTACTTGAGGTTGCGTCATGAGCAAGAGTTATAAGATTGCAGTACTTCCAGGCGATGGAATTGGCCCTGAAGTGATGAAAGAGGCCGTGCGCGTTTTGGATGCGGTGGCAGATCGTTTTGGCTTTAAGATTTTGAAAGAATGGGCGGACGTGGGTGGTATTGCCTACGATAATCATGGACATCCGCTTCCTGAGAGCACCCTCAAAACTTGCGAAGCAAGTGATGCAATCTTGTTTGGTTCTGTGGGTGGCCCCAAGTGGGAAAAGTTACCGCCAGCAATGCAGCCTGAACGCGGAGCGCTTCTCCCCCTCCGCAAGCATTTCAAGTTATTTTGCAATTTGCGTCCGGCCCGCGTTTACAAAGAACTGGCCGCTGCCTGTCCGCTCCGTTCTGACATTGTAAAGGATGGCTTTGATATCCTCTGCGTGCGCGAATTGACAGGCGATGTCTATTTTGGAGAACCCAAGGGTCGCGAAGGTTCTGGCCCCAATGAAGTCGGTTTTGATACCATGCGTTATTCCCGTTATGAAGTGGAACGCATTGCGAAGTTTGCTTTTGAAGCCGCCATGCTTCGCAAGAAAAAGGTGGTTAGTGTCGATAAGGCTAACGTGTTGACAACGATGGTTCTTTGGCGCGACGTGGTGAAGGAAGTGGCTGCCCATTATCCAGAAGTTGAAGTGGAACATATCTATGTGGATAATGCAGCGATGCAGTTGTTGCGCCGCCCGCATGAGTTTGATGTGATGCTTTGCCCGAACCTTTTTGGTGATATTCTTTCGGACGAATGCGCGATGTTGACAGGTTCCATGGGCCTTCTGCCTTCTGCATCCATTGCGGAAGGTTCTTTTGGCTTGTACGAGCCTGCTGGCGGTTCCGCTCCGGATATCGCTGGTAAAGGGATCGCCAATCCTTTGGCCCAGATTCTTTCTGTCGCACTTATGCTCCGTTATTCTTTGAAGGAAGACACTGCTGCTAAAGCGATTGAAAAGGCAGTGGAGAAGGTAATTACTCAAGGATTCCGTACGGGTGAAATCTGGAAAGAGGGTTGCACGAAGGTCGGTACAACAGGGATGGGTGACGCCGTTATCGCGGCTCTTTAATTTTTTACCTGTATTTTTATGTCCCTTTTGAATTCAAAAAGCTTCGCAAAACGCGGAGCTTTTTTCTATAAAAAAAACATGCAAAACTTAGGGTTCTTCGAAAAATGATTTGCGAGAGAGAAGATTGGAATGAACTAACCCACAGCAAGCTACTGACGTGCTCCCCTGTAAATGGACAATCCTGAGTGATAGTTCTCCTAAATTTACATAAGGAGAACAAGATGAAAGGCAAAACAGGAAAGCGCTACAGTGAAGAACAAATAATCCGAGTTCTGGCACAAGTCAACAATGGGGAGAAAATCGATGCGGTCTGCCGAGAGCACGGGATCTCTGAACCGACATTCCATCGCTGGAAAAAACGCTACGATGGACTCACACAAAACGAACTTGCAAAGGTCAAGAGTCTTGAATCAGAGAATGCCCGCCTCAAAAGGCTCCTTGCAGAAAGAGACCTTGAGATTGACACCATTAAGGAAGTTTTTTCAAAAAAATGGTGATGCCCTTAAAAGAAACCTATTGTTGGGCTTTGTCATTTTTTTAAATTTTGCTTTTTCATCCAGAAAAAACTCTGGAGTAAAAAATTATTCAACCACAGTACAACTAGGGTCTATCTCTTCAATGCTTTCGACAGTGATGATCATTCCGTTACAATTCAACGTGATCAACCCCGAATCGCTTGATGAACTCGTTTCTGTATCAATCGTTGAAGAGCTAGAAAGTACGTCAGAGAGGCTAGAACTGCCTATACTGGGGGTTGGCGTGTAGCCGTTCCCTACCAAAGCGAGTCCGGAATTGGATGTGTCTGTACAGTTGGTTATTTGACCGCCGAACATTTGATTGTGATAACCCACAATGCTTCCAACGGTGCCACCCTCTTCGCTGGAAATAGATCCAGAATTAGTGGATAGGATCACTTCCCCACTTATGCCATTGTTCCCCACGATACCCCCGACTTGACTATCTCCCGTAACCGAACCTTTATTGACGCAGTTGGAGATGGTGGTGAGGCTGGATTCACCCGCGATACCGCCCACTTGGGTGTAGTGCCCCACTACGATCGCTTCGTTTGTACAACTATTTACAGTGCTGTATTGAACATCACCGACGATACCTGCCACAAACATATTTCCCTCAAAGTAAGAATTCACCACTTTAATATTTCTGAGAATAGCATTGTTCGCAGAGCCGAAAAGACCTACGAATTGAGCGTCTGGTTCATTCACGTAAGCTCCGCTGATCGTGTAACCATCGCCATCAAAAATGCCTTCAAACCATGAATACTGAGCATCGCCGATGATAAGCCACAAATGGGCAGGTGCAGAACTTCCCCACGATTTTGCGTCGCCAGTGTTTAGAACGATATCATCTGTGAGTTTAAAATATTGACCATCAAAACTTTCCCCTCCATTCACTTCCTGTGCTAAAAAAGCGAGTTGTTCCGGATCGGCAATAAGGTAGGGGTCGTCTTTTGTTCCTGTGCCACCAGCAAAGGCTGTAGCGATAGAGCCATCCCAAACGTGGGTATAGTTCAGTGTCGCCGAAGGATCTGTATTTTGAAAACTGGACTCTGGTTCACTATTTGATGAAGAATCTCCACTACATGCAGAGAGAAAACCAACAAAAATAAGCGATGTGAAACCCAGAATCGCCGAAGAAAGAATTTGTTTATTGGTAGGCATGAAAAACTCCTGTGATGTAAAAAGTATATAAATTCACAATCAAGTAAAGCGTTGCTCATTCAAAGCAAGAGTCCCATTGCAATTAATAGACATTATTCCATCCAACTGAAACTGGGGTAACCGCCATTTTTTTTGGAAACCCATTTCCACACATCGGTTCCGTTATTGAGTGTCTGTACAAATCCAGAAACTTTCATTTCAGAGGTACTTTTTCCTTCGGCAAGGGTGTCGGCAAGTGTGGAAATAAAATTATCGTAATAGCAGTTCACTACTGTAGCACTTGAGGCTTTTGTTCCCACGATGGTGCCCGCATTTCTAGTAGAATCGCCATTCACAATTGTGGCTATGAGGTAACAATTGGTAATGCTTGCTCCTTGAACGTTTTCGCCTGCAATGCCCCCAACATTAATTTTGCTTGCGGATACGTTCCCTTTGTTGAAAACATTCTTAATTTCGCTTGCGTTATTGGAGCCTGCAATACCACCAGCGGTAAATGAACCATTGACGTTGCCGCTATTATAACTTTCCTGAATGATGCTTCCATTGACGTTGACGCCGACAAGGCCACCCACATACTGACTCGTGGCGCTGACAGAGGCTTCATTGTAGACCTTTTCTACAACACTTTCAAAGTTGTAGCCAACGATGGAACCCACTGCATAACGAGCATTAATATAAGAGTTTATAAGCCCCATATTTTTGACTCTTCCGCTATATACCACCCCAAAAAGACCCGCGTAGGCATTCGTATCATTGAAGTAGAGGCCGCTAATCGTGTGCCCATCTCCATCAAAGGTGCCACTAAAAGGGCAGGCGGTAATATCATTTTTTTTGCCAATGGGAACCCAAATATTTGTCGGAGGAGTGGTTCCCCATTCTGCAGCATTTCCTTCATTGAGAACAATATCCGTTGTCATTTTGAAATACACACCGGCGTAGGATTTGCAACTATTGACATCTGATGCCAATTGAATTAAGTCCTCTGCAGAGGTAATTTCATAGGGCTTTTCTTCGGTTGTTCCAACGGTAGGATCCTCTTCTGGATCAATATCTGACGATGATGAATCGGAGCTACAACCACAAATTGTGATTGAGACCATTAGACAAAGACGACTGAATAATCTCATCCTATTTTTAAGCATAATGTCACTCCTTAAAAAGCCACCCTACAGAAATATAATCATCGAATGACGCTATTTTCAAGAACAAGTAAAACCATTAGAAATTATTTTGTGATAAATAAAATCGAACGAGACGTCCCTAGAATAGGAAAGAAAAATGGCAAACACAGCTTGTATTAACCATTTCAAAGGGTTTCAAAGTCAAGGAAAAACAAAATGGAGCGAAGAAACGACTATTCTTCTTCCTCAATCGTTTCGGGTTCTTCTACTGTCCAATCTTTGATCTTTTGGGCGAGCTCTGTTTGACCCGCAGTTTCCAAACGTTCAAAAAAGCGTTGCATGGTTTCCGCATCAATTCCAGCAAGTTCATTTTCATACGTGTTCAAGTACTTTTTGAGGCGTGGAAATTCATCCAAAGAAATAAGCAAATCAATGTAAGTGGCACTAATTCCATTTCCGATGCGATACTTTTCATGATCATTAAGAAGCGATTCTTTGCGCCCTGCGGGAATAATTTGGCAAAGACGAGCGAGATGAAATTCTTTGGGGAATTTTTCGTAAAGGATCTCTGCTGTTTTGATTGCGTCTTGCATTTGGCCCAGTTTATGAAAGCAGGCGACGGAAATATCCAAAAATTCTTCCTCATCTTCTAGGCCTGGATTTGTGACTTCAGAAAGGAGGCGCTGTGTCTCTGCAACATTGCCGGCAGTATAATAAGCATTTGCTACATCCAAAAGGGTCGCATTACTTCTGTCCGGGTCTTGTTTGTAACTCGCTTTCTCGTAGAATTCCGGATCCCCTAAGCCATCAGCCATATCGCGCACCGCAGAGAGCACGGCATCTTCGTTTTCGAGTTCGTTGGAATCGACGGTTTCAAAAATGGATTCCATTAGTTTGTGCGACATCTCTGCATCTAGAAATTCATTAAGAGAAAGGAATATGGCGGCACGACCATCTTCGCCAGAGTTATTGACCGCTAAATCGTGAACTAAATCGACGATGTAGGACTTCTCTTCAAAATCTTTTGCAATGTCGGTAAAGAAGGCACAAGCATCTGCAAAAAGATCATAGAACTCATCATCTTCTTCAACTTTGCTTAGAAGTGCATCAGAGTTGAGGAACCAAGCGAGGAGTTCCAATTGAATTTTGGGATCATTCACAGCTTCAATATGATCCAATTGTTTGGATAAAATTTCAAAAGCTTTGTCCAGATCTTTAAGGGCTGAGTGACGACCTTTGGCGAAATCACAAAGAACTTTGCGTATGTCTTCTACAGGGGTACGGGCGGCGGCTTCGGCTGCGGGACTCTTCCAAACTGCTTTTTTCTTAGCCATTATAAACCTCGAATAATTTGTCTTATTTTTTTTCTAAAATTCTTTTATAAATCGAATTCGCTCGTTCTTCATCGCCTGCGTTGAACCAGGTATTCGCTATGTTTTCAGCACCAATGCGTCCTTGTGAATAACCCATTTTCCATGCGCCTATATATTGTTCTAGAGCCTCGTCATAGCGATGTTGTTCAAAATAGATTTGCCCCAAGTCTACATAAAGTTCGGGCAAATTTTTCTTATGGCGGAATCCTTCTTCCAAGGTAAATATAGCCATCCAAGGAGCCTCTGCTTTGAGATACATTTGGGCAAGGTAACGACGAGCCTGCGTATTGTCCGGATCCATCAAGAGCCCATCTTCCATTGCATTGATTGCTTTTTGAGTGGAATCCATACTTGCGTAATAGTAAGCAATGGTGTAGTTCACTTCGGGGCCAGCCGATGCCGTCAGTTGGAGCGCATTATTCAGTGTTTTGATGGCAAATTCGTAGTCTCCCAGTTTTTCGTACACTTCTGCAAGACCAAACCAAGCGTCCATGCGATCAGGGTTAAGATAGATGGCTTTTTCAAAGTGCTTTTGAGCAAGGGCGAAATCTCTTCCTTTGAGGTAACATTCAGCAAGAGCAAAATGAATGTGATCCGATTCTTCGCCAAGTTCCAAGGCCCGATTGTAAGAGGCTATGGCGAACCCAGGATCTCCAGAGAGATAATAGATATCGCCTAGCAATATCCATGCTTTGACAAAATCGGGCATGAGTTCGGTGGTGCGGCGGTAGGCGACCATCGCAATATTATTTTTGCCCAGTTGTACGAGTGTATTCCCCAAATTGAACCACGCAAAGGGTTCATATTGGCCTTCACGAATGGCAGCTCGATAGAAGGGCACCGCGTCTTTAAATTTTCCTTGATCATAAAATTCGTTGGCTTTTTTAAAAAAATCCTGAGCAGATGCTCCCGAGGAAAAGAGCAGGCATAACGTCAAAAATAATCGACAGCGGACGACGTTACCGAACAAACTTAAACTCCTTGGTTGCTTTTTGCGAGACCGGATAGCCACCCAGTTTCGCCGGCTCAAATTTCCATTGACGAATGGCCTCTAAAGCTACCGTTTCAAAACCGTATCCAGGAGGGTCTACCGTAAGAATTTGGGTCTGTGCAACATTACCATAAACATCAATCACAAGATAAACTTTCACATAACCGGAAATGCCGAGTTTCTTCGCTCGTTCTGGATATTCGGGCTGAACTTCTTTGAGACTTTTAGCTTCAATATCAACATCGCCCGCTTCATAAATAACGTTCCCCATATTTCCCCCACCCACGGAAACACCCACGCCATCACCTGATTCGCTGAGGGAACCCCTTGCCAGTGACAAATCCATTTGAAAATTCTGTGAACGTGCGTTGCTGTTTACCGGATTTGCCTTAAAATTATTGGGTTGAGAAATTTTGCGAATCAATTTGGGTGTGGTTTCCCGTTTTTTTTCTTGAACGACCATTTCTACTTCTGTCAGTGATTCTGTTTTTATGGTTCGGGGTTTATCATTGGT
Source organism: Fibrobacter sp. UBA1313 (assembly GCA_002307115.1). Classification (GTDB taxonomy): domain Bacteria; phylum Fibrobacterota; class Fibrobacteria; order Fibrobacterales; family Fibrobacteraceae; genus UBA1313. The sequence continues at coordinate 8,250 of DBTP01000212.1, forward strand.
ATTAAAGTAAAGCACGTTGATGACTGGAACTGCTAAAAAGAAAATTACGTCAATTATCAGTGCTGCGAAGAACGCAAACGGATAACGAAGTAATGTAAAATAAGTTTCTTTCATGGGTTTGAGTTATTCTTTTGACGCGGAAATAGAAACTTTTCGAACATGAGCCAAATTGCATTCATCCAGCACATCGACAATGCGACCAGAAGGGGCATCTCTATCGGAGACGATGATCACAGGCCGATCGGGCGCTTCTACTAGCATCTGGCGCAAAATAGTTTGGAGCGAGGACAAGTTTACTTGCGTCTCGTTGATATGCACGGTACCCTCACGAGTGATGCCAATGAGGATGCTTTCTCTCGCGAGTTCTTTCGCAGAACTCGCTTTTGGCTTTGACACATCAATGCCCGTTTCGCGAGTAAATGTAGAAGTGACGATAAAGAAAATTAACAAGATGAACACCATGTCCATCATGGGCGAAATATCAATAAGGCTTGCTTTGCGCTCACGGTTTCGAATAAAACTCATACCATCTCCTGCGGAAAAATCAGGGTTTCAAAACGGAGAGCGGCGCTCCAGCCATTATTCTCGACGTGTCCAATCGCTGATGTCAAATAATTATGCGCAAGCATAAGAGGAAAGGCTACCAAAAGCCCTGCTTGAGTGGTCAGAAGCGCTTCTGAAATGCCATCGGCGAGAAGTACTGGGTTCCCAAAGCCGAATTGCTGAATAGTTTCAAACGTATGCACCATCCCTGTGACCGTTCCTAAAAGGCCGAGCATAGGAGCGATGGATGCACAAACAGAAATAATCTTAAGCGATTTAGAAAATTCGAGGGCCATTTCGTGTCGAGCGGCTTCCATCCCATTGCGTACGGCATTTGGCCCCATTTCTCGGTATTTAAGGATTGCATTCATAAGTTGTAAGAAAAAACCGTAGCGACGTTTTTTTAAAAATGTGATCGCTTTTTCTTCGCCTTCCTTTTCATAAACAGTCCAAAATTTATTGAGGGATTGACCACGAGCCAGTCCGAAATAGCAATAACGTTCCACTAACAAAATCCATGCAAACCACCCAATTAAAAAAATAGGGATCATGACCAAGCCACCGCGGGTCACAAGGTCTACCACAGCCTCGAAAATGGAAACTTCGTTCATCATAGAACTATCATCCCTTGATCCATATAGCGTTGAGCACGGCTAAGCCCGCTTTTTCCATCCGGCCAATAATCTTATCTGCTTTATTTCCAAGAAATGTGTGGCATAATTGGAGAGGAATGGCTACCATAAGGCCCGCCTCCGTGGTAATCAGGGCAATAGAGATTCCGCCTGCCAAGAGTTTCGGGTCCGAGGTCCCATGCATCGTGATTACTTGAAACAGTTCGATCATGCCCATCACCGTTCCCAAAAGGCCAAGCAAAGGTGCTGTGGAAGCCATAATAGAAATAGAGGAGAGCCCGCGTTCAATAGCAGGTGTCTCCGCCGCAAAAACTTCTTCAATCGCTTTTTCTGCTTCTGCGCGGCTGGAATATTGTTTGAGCAACGCCGCTTGAATGACTTTTCCCACAGATCCACGAAGCTTTTTAGCCTTTTTGCGGGCGTCTTCAATTTTACCGATTTCGCACAAATTAATTACAAAACGATAACGAATCGTATAAGATTTAATGGATAAAAAGAGGAATCGTTCAATGACCAAAATCAATCCGAATATCAAAAGAGCGGCGATTGGCCACATCAAAATACCACCATCATGCATAAAGGCTTTGAGGCGATTGAATAAACTTTGTTCTGTTTGATTAGCGAGTTCAGAAGACAAAACCGTACTCAAAAGAACATCCACTGGAATCATAATCCGCGCGGAATCTTTTGATGATGCAAAAGCCGTTTTAAGAGATGCTTTTACTTCGGGTGCTAAGTTTTCTTGCCAACTATAAACTTGTCCCTTCTCCCCTGCGAGCGGCAACATTAAAGCTACCGGCCCATCGGGTTCTGCCTCTTGCATGGCAAAAATACCACCCAAGCGCAATTGATTTCCATAGGCTACTTTATTACCAAAAAGAAGTTCGCCTTTTTTCCACTCAATTTCACGCGTGAATAGGAGTTCTTTTTTGCTAAGATCCAATATTTTTTGAGCTACACGGAGTGGATCATCCCGGTAGAGTTCAATCTCTTTCTTCACCCGATTGAAATTTTCCATTCGCTCGGGAATGTGGAATTGAACACCTTGATCTCTGTATCTTTGTAAAGGTTCCAATAAATCTTGTTGTGCAGAGAGAGAAAGAAATTCAGAACGGGCTTGTTCTGTAGCGGCTTTCACTTGTGATAAATCTTCTCGGCCAACACGAACGTCCTCTTGAAGTCTTGAGCGCTCGACCATCAGAGCATCGACTTTTTCTTTATTTTCTCGATACTTTTCGTTAAAAAGTTCACGTTCTTCATTCGCGGCTTCGCGGTCCTCCCAGCGAGCAGCAACTGCCATGTCACGTTTTTGGCGAGCTTCTTCCAAATCTGCTTTGGCCGCATTGAGTTCTGCTCGTTTCTTCACTAAGTCTTCATCGAAGTTCGATTGCTGAGCAAAAGACACAGAGACGGAAATTAACGCAATAATGAAACTGTAATGGAACTTTTTCATTTGGTTATCTCCTTCTGAGCAGGCGTCATAAGTTTAGGAATACCTGCAATGGGGATTTCTACAATGTGTGGAGCCCCTTTCCCTTCAGCGACCTTCATGGCATCCTTGATGTTTGTGCGAAGAATTAACGACTCTCCAACATCATTCCATGTATATCCTTTTTCAGATTTAGAGAGCCAGAAAATGTCGTTGCCATCGGCGCTTACGAAAATAGCTGCCACTGCGCCGTATCTCAAATACTTACCACCCAAGGAACGCCCATCGGACGTTTTGAGGAATCCATCCCAAGTTTCTGTGGTGTAGCCCATACGAATGCGTTCTCCGAGAACCTCTAGTACTCGTCCCAAAGCGTCGTTAGCAGAGATAATGCCTTTGCGTAATTGAGAGGCCGTTTCCCGAATACTTTCTGTAGATTCTGAGGTTCTATAAGGAAAATCAGATTCTAGGAGGGGCGCCAAGGAGTCGATGGTTTCTGCTAGAGATTCTTGGTATTTTATTTTGCGGCTTTCATACCAACGAGTGGTTCCCACGGCTTTATTGCGTGCAATGGAAAGTCGCGCAATTTCTGCGTGCATGGAATCCAATTCAGCATTCAATGTCTGATTCTGTGAATTAAGAGCAATGACCTTTTTACGGCTAGTTTCAACAAATTCAGCGTGCCGCTTCTTTTCTGCCTCATTGAGACTTTTTTCACGAGCTGTTTCTGCTTCCACCGCCTTGATTTGGCGATGTATCCCTTCTACGGTTTCTTGAGCGTATAAAAGGGAAAAAGAAAGACAAAGAATGCATAAAAACAAGTTTCTCATGTACGCAAAAATACAAAGAACCTCTAAGAAAAACTTAGAGGCTCTTGGCTAATTCTGCAAAAATTGAGTAGAAACTTAAGAACGCTTAGTGTCCAAATTCTTTTGTATATGCTGCGGTATTTTTTGCACCGTGTTGCTTCAGTAGAGTAATGATTCGAGTGTAACCTTCATTCTTAGCCCAATCTAAAACGGAATAGCCTTGACCGCAAGTTACGTTCAGATCAACGTTTTTAGAAATGAGATAGTTCACCACATCGTAGTGTCCACCCTTGACTGCAAGATGAATCGGATAGTAGGTGTCAGCGCCTCTAATTTCGAGAGGGGCACCTGCATCGCCGAGAATTTGGAGGATTTCAAGATTGCCAAGTTTGGCAGCAAGATTTACAGAAGAGGAAGCCTTTTCAATAACTCCTTTTTCTTGCATCTTAGTCACGAGGAACTTCACAATATCCTTGTGTCCCATAGCGATGGCATCGTCCAAAGGCATTTCTCCCTTGCTATTCGGTAAATCAATTTTGGCCCCATGATTTACAAGGTATTCCAGCATATTGAGCTTCCCCTTGTTCACTACAATGCTCACTGCATTGTTGCCGTTAGCATCGGGGGCATCAATTTCGAAAGTCGCTTGGAGGAACAAAGACATCTTGGCGGTATCTTCTGCCAAGACATAAGAAATAAACTGGTTAGGGGTAAATGCAATTTTTTGGCTGGTGATATACTTACGAACAGACGCAGGGTCATTGGGGTCCATTTTTTCGGAACAGCCAGAAAATATCAAGGCTAATGCGCAAAATCCAACGCATAATGAAAGTTTCTTCATTCTGATGATCTCCATTTGAAGGTTCTTTGGCGAGAAAGATAAACTTTTTTGCTTGGTTTTTCCCAGTAAAAAGTCTGTTTACATCAAAATTATAGTAGTTTAAGCCCATGAAGAGCCTATTTTTATTTCTAGCTCTGCCAATTGTATGTTTTGCCAACGCAGATACCTCTATGGCTTCCCCTGTGAACAGCTCTAATCGCAAGTACGAAGAACAAGTTTCTGTGGGTCCCTATTACGAACGTGGACATCTTAGTAAGTCTCATTTCGTCTATGAATATCGTGTTATGGGTCGCAGTTATAACATTGATGTTGATATGGCCCCCTTGTATGGAATTCAAGGAAATCTTCCATTCAATGAATGGATTTCAGGCTATATGCTGGCAGGGTACCAGCATTTGGGCATTCACTATGCCGATAGAAATCTGGCAGAGGCATATGAAAATTTAGATAAACTTAAAGAAGAAAATTTCATAGATGTCCCCATTGATTCTTCTGATATTGAGGGGCGTATGTATGCTCATAATATCTTAGTGCAATTAGGTATTGAAGTAGGTTTACCCCTTATTGCAAGCTATAACTATCAATTCATGTTCAAGGTCGTGGCTCTTGGCGGGTTACTTGCGGGGAGAAGCTTTTTTAGTGAAACGCAATTTTCAAATCCTGCTATTTGGGGGCATGCTTGGGGTGTTGGCCTAAGACTTTCTTGGTACCGGGTTTCTTTAATTGGTGGAGTTCGAAATACTCATGTCTATTGGCATACTTATTTTGAGAAAAAAACAGGAACATTGAAGGATGAAGATTCCTTTATGCTTGATTATGATTCTATGGCACAACCATTTTTTTCAATAAATTTTGCACTATAAAATTCATAGAAAAAAACAATTTTAGTCACTGATGATCCCTATTTATCAACCGTTCTAAGCCTTCGGGTCTTGTGCTCAGAATTTACATCTGATCTCACTACGGTCCAAAAAGTATGCGTCAATAATTCTGGAAAGCTTATAAAAATTGGCTTCGAATAAATTTTGAACTGATTTTACAATTTCAAAATCAATCAAATTCTTGTTTTGGACAGCCGTATTCTGATCTTTAATCGTCTTAATGGGCTTTAATTTTTAGCTTTTCACCCGGTTTGACTTTTGTTGTGGAGAGATTATTCCACTCCACAATTTGTTGGATGGTGACTCCATACTGCCGAGAAATGTCCCATAAAGATTCCCCACTCTTCACCTTGTGATAACTCACATTTCTATCATTCACTGGATCAATATCCTCTGTATTCGCAGGGGGGGCTACTTGTAACATTTGTCCTACTTTGATGTTACTCGTGTTTCCAAGAGAATTCCATTGTTGCAATTCAGGGGTTGTGATGCTATAAATACGCGCAATAGAATAAAGCGTTTCGCCACTTTTTACTTTGTGTGTTTTCGCATGAATAAGAGGCTTTGTTTCATCTTTTTCTACAGGTTTTATGGATGCTTTATCTGAGGCTTGTGTATTTATTTCCGATGGAATTTTAAGTTTTTGGCCCACATATAATCGTGAATTAGTTGCTGAATTTAAATCCATAAGCGCTTGTTGTGCTATTCCTAACGTCGAAGCGATAGTGGAGTAAGAATCCCCGGTTTTTACGGTATAGGTATTATTTTTAAAAATCGTAGGAGGTCTTTCTTGTTCTGATTCTTTAGAATCGATGCTATCGCCGCTAAGTTTTGCAAGTTCATAAGTAAGTGGTTTCGAAATATAAACTGCTTGGTCTATAAAAATGTTACCCGTGCTATCTAGGTTATTCCATCTTTTCAAATTAGCTACAGAAACTCCATATTTACGCCCAATAGATGCTAGATTATCCCCTGACTTCACCTTGTACGTTTTTATTCCCAAATCTCGGTTGTTGACTGATTTATTTGTACTTGAGGATGGCATTGGAATCAGTAGTATTTGGCCTTTGTGAATACGAGTATTTTTAAGGTTATTTGCTGATTGTATTGCTGCTATAGAAAGACCATATTGTCTCGCAATGACGCCTAGATTTTCTCCACGTTTCACCTTGTGATTTTGCCAACGCGCGAATTTACTTTTATCCATGTTTTCATAGGCCAAAAGAAATGTTTCCCGCGTTCCAGGGGGAATGCGGAGAACATAAGTATCCTTTCGAGGGGGCGTACACCATTTATTAAGTTCAATATTTAAATCTCTCATTTCGTCCTCACTTATACCTACCGCTTCTGCCGCTTTGTCCAAGGGCAGACACTCCCCTACGGACACGGTATCGAATTGAGGACGTTGTTCTGGCATAATTGCCATACCGTAATGTTGCGGATAATGACCCACTATCATAGCCGCTAAGATTCGCGGTACATAGTGCATTGTCTCTTTTGGCAATGCAAGATCCCAATAGGAAAGTGCTTTTGTGGAATCTCGAGTGGTATCTGCCTGAGCCTCACGGATGAGGCGACGAACGCGGCCTTCTCCACAGTTATAAGCGGCCATCGCCAATAACCAATCGCCAAAATAGCGATGCAAATCAGATAAATAATCTAACGCAGCATTTGTAGCGAGCTCTGGATTTCGTCTCATGTCTACCCAAAAATCGACATCGAGACCGTAGCGCTTCCCGGTAGCGGGGATAAATTGCCATAAACCAGAGGCTTTCGCACGGCTGTATGCTTTTGTTTTGAAACCAGATTCTACCAAAGAAAGGTAAATCAGGTCGGGAGGCATATTACGCTCCTTCAGTTTAGCATAAATCATGGTATCAAAAGCGGTTTTTCGAGAGAGAGAGGTTTCGGTAAAAGCTCTTGCGACTTTTGTCATATAATGAATTTCTTTCATTACTCGTTCATTAAGTTCTATGGACAAAGTGAATTGCGAAAGATCAAGAGTATCTAGAAAACTTTCGATTTCCTCTCGTTCTAAACTATCCAGAGGGGGTTCATCTAAGCCTTCGAGGCCTTCGACGGCAAAATCATAGCGAACGTATGTGGACGCATCCACGCCCAACATTGATAGGTGCGGATAAACTTCATCTAAAGCAAAAATTATTTTTCTAGGCATTTCCTTACGGTAAAGCGAATCCTGAGGGCGAGCTTCTACTGAATAGAGAGAATCGTGATTTTCGGCAACAAGCCCTTTTAGTGCAGCATCTAAATGGTGCTGTGCTAACAACCAATCTTCCTCCTCCATAGCCTGTAACGCAAATTGATATTGTTCCCAAGAGGGGCGAACGGCGAGGTCTTTTGAAACCCAGTCTGCAAGTGCCTTTGAAGCAAAAGATTCCTCCGCCATCGGAGTATAAGGTTCTCCCTCGTATTTCCTAGAGGATGCACACGAAATGAGTAGCCCTATATAGACGATGGCGAAAAGAACAAATCCCCATTTCAGGGAATTAATCACTGATCGTAGTCCAGATCTTCAGCGTAGTCGGACCAGATTTGGTCACGCTTAAATGTTAAATTATCGAAATCAACTTCTTCGTCGACTTCTTCTTCCTCAACGGCTTCTTCGGCCTCTTCCTCTTCAGTGGACAGGGGAAGTGCTGGTTCAAAACCATCGCTCTTCGGGCGACGCCCGCAGTACATTACTTTATTCATACAACACCTCTCATCGAAGGAAATCATTCATCTTGAACCAGATGACCGCCCCTGATACTAACGAACTCACAATTATTACCCAAATTATGATTCGATAGGCACGGTAGGCTTTTTGGTTTTTTCTGTCCCAAAAAGGGCGTTCCGACTGGTTCGATCCTTGTGTTCCCATGTTCGCAAATATACTCATAAACTTTTAAATGCCAATAGTTTTTTAGTTTTTTTATTCAAAAAAAAGTCTCAAATTCGACGAAAAAAGGGCATTTTAAAATGCCCTTCTTATAATCCACTTATTCGAGGGATGATTAAGTGTTTACTGAAGGTTTGTAACCATATTTACTATGATATTTGTAACCGTATCCATACCCATATCCATAGCGGCCGCCTTCATATTGACAACGGTTCAGTACAATGGCTTTGTGTTGTATTCCTGAACGTTCTATAAGTTGCATTCCTTCTTTAATAGCTTCCATATTGTGGGCCCCATAGCGAAGAATCATGAGTGCAAAATCTCCATACTTGCAAACGAGTTGCGCATCAGTCACCAAGAGAATAGGGGGCGTATCAATCACGATCAAGTCATAGTTTTCACGAACTTTTGCAACGATATTTGCAAACATATCGCTAGCGAGAAGTTCGCTTGGGTTTGTGGGAATTGAACCTGCACCTAAAACAGAGATCCCCCCGTTGTTCTTTTTTTCGATGGCTTCATCGATGGACGTATGGCCATGAAGTACATCGGTCAGCCCTTTTTTATTTCGATGGGAAATTCGGCCTCTGCGCAAATCCGCATCGATAAGGAGAACGTTCTTTTTCATTCCTGCAAAAAGAACCGACAAATTTTCAGAGACAAAAGATTTGCCAACATTGGGGAGTAACCCTGTGATCACAAGAACCTTTTGTCCACGCTCCAGAAATGAAAAATCGAGTGCCGTGCGGAGTGTTCTGAGCGCCTCACAGGCAAAATCGTCAGGATCTGCTTCCATTAACGTTTGTACATTACTACGCTTTCTTCTGCTTCCAGTATCGTATTCAGATTCAGGAATTTTCGCGTAGACACTCACTCCTGTATCTCTTTCTATCTCTGAACTGCTACGCACACCACGCATGGTCATGCGCAATAAGAAAATAAAGCCAGCACCTAAAAGTAACGATCCTAAAAGAATTCCCGCAAGAATTAATTTACGCCTTGGTTTTATGGGGAAAATTTCATGGCTTGCATAGTCTACAATGCGTACATTGCCAATTTCACCTGCACGAACCACGCGAAGTTCCTGGATATTGTTGAGCATTGAGGAATAAAGTGCATTATTTATGTTTACATCTTCTTGAAGCTTTATTACTTCTTGTTGCGTCAATGGCAGTTCTTTTGCCGAAGTGGCGACTTTCCCCATTTCTTTGCGTAATGTAGCTTCCTGTTCAGAAATCGCCATTACCGAAGGGTGATCTTCCTTAAACAAACGCGTCATTTCTTGCTTTTGCCTAGCAAGGGTCAGAAGCTGTTGTTGTAAATCGACCTGTTTTTCTAGAACTACTCGCGCTTCCCCTGTCAAATCAACAGTGCCCACTGAATGTCTATATTCAGTCAACGCTTTTTCTGAACTGTCTAATTTCATTCTTAATGCAGGAAGCTGTCCTTCTAAGAAAAGCAATGTTTTTTCTGCTTCAGCACTCAACATGGCCACATTCTGACGGACATAAGCATTCGCAATTGTATTCAAAATGGAAGCGGCAAGATCAGAGTAACGGTTGGCATAAGTCATTTGAAGAATGCCTGTTTTTTTTCCTTTTTCTGACACAGAAATTTGCTCGCTTAAATTGCGGAAAGCAATCAGAGGGTCTACTTCGCTAAGTGCGAACCTTTGTCCTTCCTTTGCCATTAAAAAGGCTACCGAAAAGTGAATTGTATCATTCAAGTAGGGTACATGATAAGTGTCTCCCACCTTGCCTTTTAAAAGAACCTTTTCATCTGGAGATATTAGTTCATAAGTTTGCTCTCCAGTAGTACGAGCGGTCCATTTCTCAGCCCGTACCACTTCTGGAACAGAGAACAACCTTAAGTCCATGCGGCCTTCTTTATGCAGGAGGCGATCCGTGTTACTCATGGGGGTGGCTGAGTAACATAAATGTTCTTCTTGGACAACGGCTCCGAGCACCATGCGGCTTTTAATAAGTTCAATTTCTGCATCAGCAGGACTTGGAGCGTCCAAAAGGGCTCCCATGTCTCCCATCGCCATACCCGCTTTGCTCCCTTCCACATCAATCTGTAAAAGAACATCACTTTGAAATACAGGGCGTAGCCAACTCACAAATAAAATGCCCACTACTGAACCTACAACAACGAATGCAGCAAGAATTTTCCAATGCGCTTTGAGGATGGAAAAAACTTCAAGTAAGTCAATTTCATCTTCAGCGACTGCATTTACTGGTATTTGTGATGTTGGAGGAATAGGGGCAGAACAAACTTCATTTATCATAGAATTTTACCAATTACTAATCGCGTCTTTAGCATTTCTTGTCGAGGTTACAGATAAAGTGGAATAGTACAATAGTTGTGCTGTGGGTAGAATTTGACTGACAACACGGTTCCAACGAGCAAGACCTGTTGCATCCACAAAGATTATATCGTTCGGTTTAAGCTGGAATTGATCTCCAAATACCAATGCCAGTGGATTTTGGGAATTGAGATGATAAACATTGATCGTATCTGGAGTCACATCCATTCGGATGACGTAAATCCCTTGACTCTTCGCTGTGTTTACTTGTAGTCCACCGACTTCGGCGAGGGCTTGTGAGAGCGTCATTTTTCCTTTGATTAGTGGCAACGCCTGTTGCTTGGTGACTTCTCCCATCACATATATTTTAGCTTCATCTTGGCCTGCTACACGAATAACATCGTTATCTTTAAGGATGATGTCTGATGGGCCCGCCTGAGGAGGGTAAGTGGCTAGAAGATTAATTGGAGTCGTTTCTCCATCCCGCGTAAGTTCCACTCGACTCATATCGCCCAATTCATTCACTCCACCGCACTGATTAATGGCATCTAGAAGACTGATAGGAACATCTGAAATGGGAACGACGCCTGCTTTCTGGACTGATCCTTGAACGTATGCTTTTTGACTTTGACTTTTAATCAAACGAACGTCAATTTGGGGATTATTGAGAACTTTTGACAGAGATTCCAAAATGGTGAGACGCAATTCAGCAACCGTTTTGCCAGCGACAGGAATTTGACCTGCATAAGGGTAGAACATAGCCCCGTCTCCACCGATCAGTTGCCCGACAGCATCATCACTTCTGTAGGAACCAAGTGGCATGGTAAGTTCTGGATGTTCCCAAACCGTCACTTGAACGATATCAAAAGAACCCAACTTGTAAGCGGAAGGCTTATATTCCAAAAGTTTTTGAGGAACGAGTGCCGTTTGTACTTTATTGTTGGCAATTGCGGCGAGAGTTTTGGGCGTAATACTTTGGAGATGAACTCGAGCCCCTTGGAAAGCAGCTAGGGTATCGACGCTTCCGTCTTCATTTGAAGATTGATCGAAAACCATTCCAGGTGCCCAAAAACAACCAGAAAAAGACATTATCACTGGGAAAAGAACACAAGAAAGAGCTAAAAATCGCAAGGTAAAAACTCCCTAGAAAAAGAAACCCACGTCAATAAAATCCATCCCAACTTGGACAATAACATATAGAACTATAGAAATTTTTAGTACACATGTCTTTGCAAACAAAAAAAACTATTATTTTCTTACAAGTCGTTGAATCCTCCTGAATGAATGCTTGGGAGAGAGGCAAAATTTCGAGATCTTTTTTTTCGGTATTTTGTCATTCTATCAGTGGATTCTTTTAACAATTAATAGGGAAGGATGCATGAAAAACAAAAAAATTCTAGCATATATTGGACTGGTTTCTAGTTTAGCAATGGCTCAGACGGGTTTGAGCGGTGGTACGGATGGTCTCCATCAACAGAGCGCAAGAACTTTAGGCCAGTGGGTAGTCTCTGTGGGTGTTGGCGCTGAAGTGACTACAGACAATGAAGGTATGGCTAGTGGTGGCATGTATTATGATGAGAACGGGGATGCCGTTCTTATGGATAAAATTGTCCCCATGGTTGCTGGAAATGCTCATTTGGGGATAGGCCTTACCGATGTCTGGGATTTGGGAGTTGTTCTTCCTTTGAATTATGACGGTGTGAATCCAGCTTCTGATGCCTCTCATTTGCAGGGTGCGGGCATTGGTGATGTGCAAATGTGGACAAAATTGCGCGCTCCCTTTGATACGGTAAGCGTATTCAATATGGCTCTCCTTGCAGAAGCTTATGCTCCCACTGGATCTGATAATGTGGGTATGAAACCGAGACATCAATGGTATATTAACAGCTGGGGTAGTTCCAGTGCTTATACTGCCAATGATTGGGCTTTTGGTGGAACTCTTATTTTAACTTTGGATCTGACTCGCATTGATATTCCAGTGCGCTGGAATTCACACTTAGGTTATGTGGGGGTTATCGGCGAAGGGGCTAATTCAGCAGTTTGGGGTACAGGTCTTAACGTTTTGGCAAGTACCGGTGCCGATTTCTTTGTTGAATTTTCAGGTGAAACGCGCATTGAAAAAACAGCTATCCCCCGTGAACCCTTTGCAGATCCAATGCTTTTGACTCCAGGTGTTCGCGTACATTTGCCCGCTGGCTTTGACTTCGCTTTGGGTGCTGATATAAGTGTTAATTCGTTCCTTCATAATGATTATGAAGGCGAGAAAACAATGCCTGTGACACGGACTAAAGATGGAAAAACGATTACTTATTCTGTGCCGGGAACCTCTCATTATGGAATTTCCGCACTTCTTAATTGGAGCAGTGCCTTTTTGAAAGATTCGGATGACGATGGTGATGGTGTCTATAACAAGAAAGATCTGTGTGCACATACACCGTTTGGTGCGAGCACGGATTCGGTGGGTTGTCCGACGGATGAAGATAAGGATGGCATTCCAGACTTTAAGGATAAGTGTGCTAATACTGAAAAAGGGATTGAAGTGGATTCCACTGGTTGCAACAGAGATACGGACCGAGATGGAGTGGTAGATATTCTTGATAAGTGCCCCAATACGGAGGCTAAGGTTGCTGTAAACAAGTTCGGTTGCCCCATGGATTCGGATAAAGACGGGGTTGCTGATAATAAAGACAAGTGCCCGAATACTCGTAAAGGTTCCCCTGTGGATGTAACGGGTTGCCCAACGGATGCTGACAAGGATGGCGTGGCAGATCTTTTAGATAAGTGTCCGAGATCTCCAGTAGGTGCTATTGTGGATTCTATTGGTTGCCCGATGGATACAGATAAGGATGGCATTTTTGACCATGTTGATAAGTGTCCCAACACACCAATGGGTGCTGTGATTGATTCTGTCGGTTGTCCAGTGGATCTTGATAAGGATGGCGTTTTGGATTACAAGGATAAGTGCCTAAATACACCGGAAAAAGTAATGGTGGATTCTGTAGGTTGCCCAACGGATGCTGATAAGGATGGTGTCGCGGACCGTTTGGATAAGTGCCCGAATACAGCTCTTGGAACTATTGTGGATACCATTGGTTGCCCTAAAGACACAGACAAGGATGGTGTTTTTGACTACCTCGACAAGTGTCCAAATACTCCAATCGGTTTTTCTGTTGATAGTACCGGTTGCACAATGGATACTGATAAGGATGGTGTTGCGAATCTCTTAGATAAGTGCCCAAATACTCCTGTGGGTATGACTGTGGACTCCACAGGTTGTATTCTTGATTCAGATAAAGATGGCGTTGCGGACGTTCTTGATAAATGTCCAAGTACTCAGCCGAAAATGTCTGTGGATTCCACAGGTTGCGTATTGGATAGCGATAAGGATGGCGTAAGTGATGCTGATGATAAGTGCCCTTCGACTCTTCCCGGTGTGAAGATTAAGCCTGATGGGTGTCCTGTTGATAAGAAGCAAGATCTGACCCAATTGAAAAAGGGCATTAACTTCAAGAAAAATTCCGCCAGTTTGACCAATGCGAGTTACTCTACATTGGATGATATTGTGGCTCTTCTCCGCCAGATTCCCGTAGCGAAGTTAGAGGTGCAGGGCCATACAGATAACAAGGGTAAGGAAGAATACAATCTCAATCTTTCTCAAAAACGTTCAGAATCAGTCGTTAATTATTTTATCAAGAAGGGTATTGAGCCAAACCGCGTTCGCGCTATTGGCTATGGTTCAGAACGTCCGATTGCGGACAATAATACTTCGGCTGGTCGTGAAACCAATCGTCGTGTTGAATTGGTTCCTTTTGAATAAATTAATAGATTGATGTAGATTTACAAAAGACCCTTTCTCACAATGGAAAGGGTCTTTTTTTATATCCTTCCCTATTTTACAAACTGAGACTTTAGGGCAACTCTAAAAATTCATTTTTGCCGCCAGAAGCCAGTTCCCTCTGGCGAACATCAGGTTTCACAGAGCTGACTTGCAGCCCCGCAAGGGTGAGGATGGAACAACGTGACACCACAAACAAATTGCCTCT
>DBTP01000212.1:22996-25002 GCA_002307115.1 Fibrobacter sp. UBA1313
AAAAGCCATGAATAAACAAAACCTCATGAATGAATCATGAGGTTTTGTGATGAATAGATGATTTTAAAAGTTCACTCAAGCGGATTTAGAATAAAAACAAAAGCAACGTTACCGCAGTAGCAATGATCAAGAGAAACGCGGGAATAATGGATTTACGCATGGCAGGAGCCCCGAAAATAATAACGAGGGATGCTTTACAGACCGTATTTCCAATGCCTGCAAGAATAATGGCCATACACGCCTGTGGCATAATGACAGTCCCCTTCCCTGCCATTTCCAGGGCAGAAAGCGCAATGGCATCCATATCTGCAAAACCCGCTACAAAGCTAGAAATGAGAAGCGCATCATCGCCTAAATAAAGTTTGACCGCGTTAGCGATAAAGAGGACTGCTGCGAAAATAACCCCAAATTTAATGGCAGGCATTAATTCAAAGGGATTGGTATATCCCGTTGTCTGTTTTGGGTGAAGTTTTGCTTCTTTGCGGTTTGTGTAGAAAGCATAAAGGAGTCCCGGAATCGGAGGAATCAGTAATGGGAAAAATAAAGGCTTCAAAAAAGTGGGACTTATAATGATACAAATAACATAAACGCGGATGTACATGACAGACCACGCGATAATAATACCCATAGAAAGATTGCTACTATATTCCGGATTGTCTTTGCTACGTTGAGTGAGGCTCCAAGTTAAAGCGGTACTTGAGGCGAGGCCTCCAAGAAAACCAGTAAGACCAATGCCTTTCCCGGGGCCAATAATTTTAACCAGTACATAACCTACAAAGCTAATACCCGAAATAAATACTACAAAAAGCCAAATTTTATACGGGCTTAATACTTCCAAACCCGGGGGACCGTACGTTTGGTGCGGAAGAATCGGGAGAATTACCGCAGAAATAAGTGCAAATTTAATAGTCGCAATCAGATCATCACCGGAAATTTTCTTCGCAAAGTCATGAAGTTGCTTTTTTACCGTCAAAAGCCAGAGCAAAGACACGGTAATGGCTGTCGCTTCCATAATGTGGTTGTACCAGCAAAGGGCACCCAAAAGGTACATCATGAGCATGGCGATGCTTGTGGTGAGCCCCGGTTGATTCTCTACTGTAGCTTCTTTGAATGCTGTGTAATGGGAAATTCCCAAAAGCAATCCAATGACCAATAAAATCGCCACGAAGGGTGCTGGAGAATTCATCAAGTCGGAGATTAAGCCCGCAATAGCACCGGCAATACCTGTGATGGCAAATGTGCGCACTCCAGCAGGGTGATGATCCGTGGATTCATGGAAGGAGTGCTCCCGTTGAATACCAACGAGGAAACCCAAGGCAAGTGCGCAAGCGAGTCTATAAAAAACGTTGAGTTCAAACATAATCTTCTCAGTGGAGGAATGCAGAGAATAGGTTCTATTGAGTATGAAATCTATATTCTCTCCTCCAAAAAGTTCCACACACAAAACAATTCCTCTAGTGTCCACTTTGGAAAGTTATCTTTGCTACATGAATTTAGATTCTCTGGAATTGGTGAATCCAGCGCTCGCCCGTCGAGTGCGGCAACATGTCCTTGGGCCCACTCATAATTTTCGTGTCATTTGCCACCCGGGATTTGAGGACGTTACCGCTCAGGAACTTTCTCTTTTGGGGATCACTGGAGAAATGAGTTTAGATTATGGGGCGGTGGAAATGCAAGGGAAGCTCACAGATGCTTGGAAAATAAATGCGTTCTCCAGAACAGCGACGCGTGTATTGATGCGCATTGCTAGTTTTTCTGCCGAAAATTTTGGAAAATATGAAAAAGAGCTCGCTAAAATTCCATGGGAATTATATCTCCCTTCCGCGACGGGGATGCTCCCTGAAATTTCTGTTACGAGTCATACTTCCCGTTTGTATCACAGCGACGCTCTTTTAGAACGAGCCCAGCCGATCATCGCGGAAGCCCTCCACGAAAGTGTTATTACGCAAGCTAAGGGTGGAGAAATTCCCATGCTTCCTTCGCAAACCATATTCCTTCGTTTTGAA
>DBTP01000155.1 GCA_002307115.1 Fibrobacter sp. UBA1313
GATTCTGCACGGTGCCTTGTGGAAAATAACATTTTCAACATCCCGAACCCGGTAACACTCTACCGCCTTTATGATTCTACCGGAGTCCCTGTAGACAGCACCACCGGATTCATTAAAATGCAAAATAACTGGTTTGCTGTCGAAGGGGGCGAGGAGCTTCCTGGGGATGCCAAAGGATTTACACCGAGTTATACATATACGCTAGAGGAAGCCAATGCGGATCTTGCATGGAAAATCAAGAAGCGGAGTGGACCTCAGTAACGACTCCTAGCAGTAATTAAAACCGCTTTGTAGCATATTCTTATCAAAAACGACCTTTAGGGCACTTCTAAAAATTCATTTTCTGCAAAATTGGCTGTGGCACTTCGCCATAGTTCGTTGCTCAAAGTGGCGAATAACACCATTATTGGCTACTTTTCGCGCCTACTCTGGCTCGGCCTCGCTCAATTTTGTGATCGCAAACCAATTTTTAGAGGAGCCCTTTCGAAAAAAGTCGTTTTTTTTATCTTTGACGAACCCACTTAAGGAGTCCTGTCACATGAAATCGTTGCAACAAGTAGATGCTAAAATTGCCTCACTCATAGAAAAAGAAGCGGATCGCCAAGAATTTGGCATTGAATTAATCGCTTCTGAAAACTACACCTCCAAGGCCGTTATGGAGGCTGCGGGTTCGGTGTTGACCAATAAGTATAGCGAAGGCTATGTCGGCAAACGTTACTACGGTGGTAATGAAGTCATTGACGAAGTTGAACAGCTCGCGATTGATCGTTGTAAAGAACTCTTTGGTTGCGAACATGCAAACATTCAACCCCTTTCCGGTTCTCCGGCAAATATCGCTGTTTATCTGGCGGTGCTCAAACCGGGCGATAAAGTGCTCGGTCTCAAGCTGGATCACGGTGGACATCTTTCTCACGGGCATCCCGTGAATTTCTCCGGTATGATGTACAACTTCGTTCAGTACGAAGTGGAACAGGCCACGGGCCGTATCGATATGGACAAGGTGCGTGAAATCGCCCTCCGTGAAAAGCCGAAAATGATTCTTGCTGGTTTCTCTGCCTACAGCCGCAACCTCGACTGGAAGCGTTTCAAAGAAATCGCCGATGAAGTCGGGGCCATCACCATGGCGGATATATCTCATGTTGCGGGTCTCATCGCAGGTAAAGTCATTGACAGCCCGGTGCCCTATTTTGACATTGTTACCACGACTACACACAAAACCCTCCGCGGTCCTCGCGGGGCTGTGATTATGTGCAAACAGGCTTTTGCGAAGGCCATTGACAAAGGCTTGTTCCCCGGGATGCAGGGTGGCCCGCATGACCATATCAATGCAGGTAAAGCGGTTGCTTTCTTAGAAGCTCTCCAGCCGGAATTTCATGTCTATGCAGGGAATGTCATCAAGAACGCTCAGGCAATGGCCGGTGAATTGATGAAGCGCGGTTACAAGATTATTTCTGACGGTACGGACAATCACCTCATGGTCGTCGATATGACATCCAAGGGGGTGAGCGGTAAAGAAGCGGAAGTGGCTCTCGAAAAGGTGGGCATTTCTTCCAGTCGTTCTACCATTCCGTTTGATACGCGGAAGCCGATGGATCCTTCGGGACTCCGCCTCGGTACTGCAGCCATCACGACTCGCGGTTTCAATGAAGCGGATTCTGTGACTGTGGCGGACATCATCGACCGCACTATTATTGCCCGCAATGACGATGCTGTTCTTGCGAAGATCCGCGAAGAAATCGTCGCTCTTTGCCGCAAGCACCCGTTGTATAAATAAGGAATCGTCCGGTGAGTTTTTCGCCGATAGCGATTTCTTTTTCCGGGGTGAGTTTCACTTATCCCGGATCTTCTTTCAAGGCTCTGGATGCCGTTTCTTTGACGGTTCCAGAGTCTTCTTTTTTTGCGCTTTTGGGGCCGAATGGCGCAGGTAAAACCACTTTGCTGCGTTTACTTTGTGGGCGACTTCATTCCCAAGAGGGCGCGATTCACATGGCCCCTTCGCTTTGCGATGTGCGGGGCATTTTGGATTCCCGTCGCTACGGAGTGCTTCTTGAGAATCCAGGCATTTATCCCAAACTCTCCATCGAAGAATATCTCACTTTTTTTGCCGCCTTTTATGACGTTAAAAATGTGGGGGAACGCATCGCTAACCTCTCTCGCGAACTGGAACTCCCGAATTCTAAAACGCGCATGGGAACGCTCTCCTTAGGCAACAAACAAAAAGTGCAAGTGGCCCGCGCTTTTCTCCATCACCCCTCCCTTTTGATTCTTGACGAACCCGTTGCGAACCTGGACCCCCTCGCCCGCGAATGCGTGTGGAAACGCCTTTCGGATTGGCGCCGCGAGGAAGGCGGTACCGCAATCATTTGTTCGCATATCCTTTCGGAAATGGATTCCATCGCGACGGATTTTGCAATGATCTCCAAAGGAAAAATTCTCCGATCAGAAGCGCTTCTGAATCTTGCGAAAGAAAGCGTGACAGTGGAGGTGACACTTGCGGGGGAGTGGAGTGCTTCACAAGTAAAATCAGTTTTGCCCAGTGACATCCTTCCGTATTTTTCTGAAACGGGTTTCCGTTTTGAATCCATTTCTCCCGAAGTCACCAATCCACAAGTGCTTTCCGCTCTCACGTTAGCTTCCTTAAAGGTGGTGTCTCTTTCGATTCGCAAAAATACCTTGGCGCATCTTTACCATGATGTATTTAGCGGAGGAGAGCACCCCCTATGATTCTGCATATCGTGCGCCACGAACTTCGTTTGTTTGTAAGGGAGCCGCGTTTCTGGATTCCATTCTTTTTGCCTCCGCTCCTGTTGTTCATTTCTGAGGCGGTTCTTCTCTCGTCGCCTTTGGATGCGGAACTCACGGGCCGGATGCTTTTGCTTACAGGCATCTTGATGGCCCCCATGGGTTCTCCTCTTGCTGCGGATAGCTTCGCGGGCGAGCGGGAGCGCAATTCTTTGGAACTTCTCTGCCTGTTGCCGGTGCCCTCGTCAACGCTCTTCTGGGGAAAACTCGGGGCCATTTTACCCTTCCCGATTCTTTTCGCTCTTTTGGCGCAAGTCGCTTACACGTTGATTTTCCCGCAGGTTACCTTCGATATTTTTTGGAAGGCCGCTCTGGCGAGTGTGGCTTTCAGCCTTTGGGTCACCGGATTTTCTCTCCTCATTTCACTTTCCGCGAAAACGGTGCGTGCAGCGACGCAGACCTCGCTCTTTATCATTTTCCCGTTGCTATTGGTAGCGCAGTGGGGAAGTGGGTATTACTTCGCGTCGACATGCATCCCCATCATCTTTTTTATGGGGGTGCTTGTGTTTGTTGCACTTTGTGTGTGGCGGGGACTTCGCAAGTTCAGTCGTTCGTAACTATATTCCCCCTATGAACGAATTTCAAAGTCACACAGAGAAACCTTTTGTTTCTCCATTGAAAAAATATTTTGCTTTTGCTTTTTTGATCATTGCCATACTTTATGGAATTTCCCCTGTGGATTTTTGTCCAGATACGGTTCCTGTGATGGGTTGGCTCGACGATTTCGGATTGATGCTTGCGGCACTGTTGAACCTATTTCAGCAAATGGCGATTGATCAGCACTCAATTTTCGTGAACATAGCGAAGTACATGAAATGGGTGATGATTGCTTTTTTCATTTTCTCTGTACTGATGTTTGGCGGACTCATCGCGCTGATTGTCGCTTTAATCGCAGACTAATCTCATAACGATTTAAAAGGAGAAGGCCTCCCTTGCGGAAGGCCTTCATAATGGGGTAGCTATAAGCCGGGTTTTGTACTGGACGAATCCAGCGATGACCATCTGTCTAGGGCTGCCATTACTGACAGTCTCAAGCAACCTACCCGGAAACCAGCTGACGCGAGCCGCATCAGGCCCTCGAAAGGGCGGAGTCCTGCTTGGTCTTGCACCGGATGGGGTTTACCTTGCCATTCCTGTCACCAGAAATGCGGTGAGCTCTTACCTCGCCATTTCACCCTTACCCTGATTGCTCAAGGCGGTATATTTTCTGCGGCACTTTCTTCCGTCGCATTACTGCGCCTGGACGTTATCCAGCATCCTGCCCTGCGGTGCCCGGACTTTCCTCTGACACTTGCGTGCAAGCGGTCATCCGCTACCCCCGCGAAATGTAGTATATTTCACGCCTGTGATGCATGTATTTGCCAAAGTGATTTTTTTCTTATGGGTGGCGGGTTCTTCGGCCTTTGCTATTTCTCCCGATTCTCTCGCGTCATTTCGCGTGGATTCCATCGTATGTCATCGTGGCGATGCTTTTGATGATTCCAAAGCATACAATTTTGCCGACAGCCTCATCTATAGGGTCGGGAATAGCATTCATCCAGAAACTCGTGAATCGGTTGTCAGAAAGCTCTTGCTCTTTGATGTGGGTGATACGATGAATTTGTATGAACTCATTGAGTCAGAACGTTATTTGCGCGAACAATCCTATATTTCTGATGCCCATATCACCCGTGAAGTGGATGGGAATGGAAAGAATATTATTCACGTGAATACCAGTGATAACTGGACTTTAACCATCCCCGTCTCATTAGAAAAACCAGGGAATGAACTTTATTATGGCATAGGCTTACAAGAAAATAATTTTTTGGGATTTGGACAGACCGCAGGCTTTTATTACGGGCACAATGAATTTCGTGATAGGTTTTCTTTAGCTTATCAGAATAGCAATTTTTTATTCCGCCACAACAGTTTGCGAGCGGAATTCAGTAAGAATACCGATGGATTTTCTCAAAATTTTGCATTGAATCTCCCTTACTTAACGCGAACTCAAAATCAGTGGGCCTATACCATTGAAGGACTCCGTAGCAAGCAGGATGAAGTGTTTTATTGGAGTGGCGCGTTACCCCCAAGTGTTCATAAATATGTGCTTAAAGCAGAGGATGATAGGAGTTCTATTCCTGAATACAACGGGGAACATTCGAATCCTATAATGAAAGTTTTTGGCATGCGCGAAGACTCCGCGAGTTTTCGTTTAGGTCGCTCTTTTGGGGGTTCTGAGTTTAAAGTATATCTTGGAGCCACTTATGATTATCACCATACGGGATTTGATTCCCCTGAAATTGGTAGATATATTTTCCGCTATGAGGGGGAGTATTATGCATTAGATTCTGTCGCGGCTAGAGAGGAATGGCTCCCGACATTTTCGGATTCTCGAATGGGTGGTTATATCACAGTTTCTCGCATTCGTTATGATCGCTTGATCAATTTTAGAAGTGCCAAATGGACCGAAGATGTGGATAAGGGCTACTCGCTGAGAGTGGGTGCCACTCGCAATTTTGAAACATTAGGTGCCAAGAATAACGATTGGCGTTTAGATTATAAAATTTATTTAGCTGTTGGTTCTAGAACGCATCATTTGACTTGGCAAGGTCTTTCCTATTTTTACTGGGGTGGTGATAGTCGCAATAATATTTACGAATCGGTGACTGGTGAATATCTTTGGAAAACCAATAATTCTTTTTCCTCCGTTCTCGCGGGTTCCATGGATAGTTATAAACGGGCGGCGTATGGACAGCAACTCTCGCTAGGGGGCTTGGAAAATGAACATTTCTACGGTTTCCCGAGTTCCCTTTTTACAGGACAGGCCCGTTTCTTTATGGAAGCGGAGGAACGCTTTTTTCCCAAATTTGAATTGGGGACAGTGGTGCCTGTCTTTGCAATCTTTGCTCGTGCTGGTGAAACTGCCACTGCGATCCACGAATTTGAACCTGACGATTTGACGTATGCTGTGGGTTTTGGTGTTCGTTTTGTGATGACGAAATCAGTCACGCGTCTTGTAAATCACTTTGACTTCAGTTGGCCCCTGAATGGTCCGTTGGTAGATCCCATACCTCGGTTTGCTTTTGTCGGCTTATTCTCGCTTTAGTGGGCCCATCGCTCAAAGGACTTTTTATGAAACCCTCTACCCAGCAAATGATCTACATGATTGAAATAGTTACGGGTGTGGTTGCAATGCTGTTAGGTTGCTTAGTCTCCTTTTTGGTGTGGAATAATGGCTATTTTATGGGTGCCTTGATGCTCGTTGTTACCGGAGCTTTGAGTTGTGTTTTGGGCTGGAAAGAATGGAAGGGTTGGACTGTTTCTCGTACACAAGAAACGTTTCTTGTGGTTTTGCGCCGGACCTTTTTCTTCATGAATTTGATGCTTTCCTTTTTGGTCGTGGGAACTCTTATTTCGATGCAACTGTAAGGTATTATCGGGTGAGGGGTCGGTACATAATTCCGAGCGCTGGGGCAGTGAATTTATTTTGGCTAAATTTGTATAAGAGTAGATCAAAAATCGTCACTTTAAAGCATAAAAGTACCCGATTTTTAAAATTTTAATACAAGAAACATTGAATTTATTTTTATCATTCAAAATGGAGTTTTTACTAGCAGATAGAGGTTTTATGAGGAAGCTTTTGGGCTTTTTATTGATGTTGTGGATGGGGGCAGACGTTTTTGCTGCAAATGGGACCCTTAGCGGTTCAGGTACAAAAGCAGATCCATGGCTTGTTGAGGATTATGAAGATCTTAAGATGGTGGGGAAAGAAAATTATACTCTAGAAGGGGCCTATCTTTTGACTGCCGATATTGATGCCTCTGCATCTGCTGCTGAAAATTGTGCTGCTGGTGTTTGTGCTGGCTTTACCCCGATAGGAAAAGATCATTATAACTTTAAAGGTGTTTTTTATGGAGGAGGGCATTCTATAACGGGTCTAACTATTTATCGCCCTGAAGAAACTTATGTCGGTTTATTTGGTTACATACTAAAAACGCAAATTGATAGTCTCTCATTAGTGAATGTAGACATCACTGGATTAGATTATGTTGGTGGTCTTGCAGGGGCTATTGATGCTGGAGATGTGATTGATGTTAATATATCTGGTTCTATTAAGGGCAATAAAAATGTAGGTGGACTGCTCGGTTATATTGAGTATGTTTATATCACAGATGTGAGTGCGGAATGTACTGTCAAGGGATACCGCCATGTCGGCGGCCTTATTGGATTTGTGGATTCTGGAGCTTTGCTATACGCATCTGCTCAAGGAATTGTTGAAGGAACATCAGAAGTAGGTGGGTTGGTCGGCTTATTTTCAGGAATCGCAACTATGTATGATTCTTTCTCCAAAAGTACGGTCACAGGCGTAACACTTGTCGGCGGACTTGTGGGAGTTAATTCAAGTTCTAATATCATTCGTTCTTATTCCATAAGTAATGTCAGTGGCAGGTCTTCTGTGGGTGGATTAATAGGTCATGCTTTATGTGGAACCGTTCATTTGTCTTTTTCTAAGGGACTTGTGAATGGCGGTATGGATGTGGGTGGTTTGATTGGAAGTGTGAATAATAGTAATCGTGTTTGTGATGATTACTCTACACCTCGGTTGGGTATTGTTAATTCGTATTCAACGGCAACGGTAATAGGGGATTCCATTGTAGGTGGCCTTATCGGGTATAATATTGGTACAGTTAAAAAAGTATATGCTGCTGGTCGTGTCGAGGGAGGGTCTATCGTAGGTGGTTTGATAGGATTGACTTCAACTTCTGTTGATTCTTCTTATTGGGATATGCAGACCTCTTTGCAAATTAAGGACTCCTATGCTATGGGACTTTCGACTGCTGAAATGATGAGACAAAAGAGCTTTGATAACTGGGACTTTGACAGTATATGGCACATTGTTGACAATAAAACTTATCCGTATTTATTTGCGGATACAAATATTGTGAACCCACCAAATTCAGAGGATACAGCTTCTATTTTTTTATTGGGATCTGGGACAGTAAATGATCCTTATTTGATCTTTAATTATTCAAATCTTAAAATGATTGGTTCTGGTATTTATTTCCTGGGTGCATCTTATCGTCTTATGGCTGATATCAATGCATCAAGTTCAGCAAAGGAAAATTGTGATTCGAGTGGCGCGTGTTCAGGTTTTTTGCCTATTGGTAATAAACACACTAGTTTTTCTGGAGTTTTTGATGGTGGACAACACACGATTTCCAATTTAAAAATTTATAGACCTTCAAGTGATTATGTGGGTCTTTTTGGAAATGTGGATTCGGGTGCTATTATTCGAGAATTAGGCCTGATCAATGCAAATATTTATGGAAATGCTTGTGTTGGTGGATTTGCGGGAAAGAATAATGGCCTTATTGAGAAAAGTTTCGTGAATGGTTCTGTGATGGGTCAAGAAGCTGTGGGAGGGGGCGTAGGTCAAAATAGTGGTGAAATAACGAATTCTTATTCCTCAGCGAATGTATTTGGTGGTGAAAAGACCGGTGGTTTAGTAGGTTATTTTGAATCTGGAATTATGAATGCATCTTATTCAACAGGCGTCATTGAAGGGGATAGCTTGCTTGGTGGTTTAATTGGAATTTATAATGCGGGTAGTATTATTAGTTCCTATTGGGATTATGAAGTTTCGGGAGTCGATTCTAGTGCGGGAGGTGTTGGTTATACTTCCCATGGAATGACTAAAGCTGCTAATTTTGTCAATTGGGATTTTGCAACAATTTGGAATATTGTTGCCGATTCTACTTACCCCTATTTTTCTTGGTCTCAGCAAATTGTGTATCCCGTGCTAGTCGATAGTTCCAAACTCATTCTATCTGGTACGGGTACAGCAAAAGACCCATTCCTCATTGAAGACTATGAGGATTTAAAAGTGGTGGGATTTGGCCCTTATGTTTTATCTTCTCACTTCCGGGTTGTCGCGGATATAGATGCTTCTGCATCGGCTCGCGAAAACTGCAATGCCAAGGGCGTTTGCTCTGGGTTTTTGCCTATTGGCATAGATTCTTCAATTCGTTTTTCTGGCACTTTTGATGGTGGTGGATGTGAAATTAAGAATTTGTTAATCAATAATATTTCCTCAATCTATGCGGGACTCTTTTGGACTATAGATACTATTGGTGTGGTGGATAGTTTAGGTATCCGTAATTTAGTATTGAAGGGGAGCACTGTGGGCTCGATCGCAGGATTGAATTTGGGTACTATTTCTAATTCTTATGCGGCCGACTCTGTGACTGGAAACGCTTCTAGTGGGGGGCTTGTCGGAATAAATAAAGGGTCTATTTTCAATTCCTCTTTTGCAGGTAATATTACAGGTTCCGCTTATATAGGTGGCCTTGTTGGGGAAAATAGTGGACATGTTTCAAAGAGTTTTGCAAATGCCTCTGTTGAGGCGACTGACTCTTACGCGGGAGGGTTAATGGGGCTTAACACAGGCATACTGAGCAATTCTTTTGCGACGGGAAGTGTCGATGGACCCGCTTATTCGGGAGGTCTTGTCGGTGATAATCGTGGACCCATAGATTCCTCTTATTCGACAGCGTCTGTGACAGGAAGTTCTTTTATTGGTGGGTTACTTGGCTCAAATACTTCTACAGTCACAAATACGTACGCTTCTGGGATTGTCACGGGAGGCACAAATGTGGGGGGACTCATTGGTAAAAATACTGGCGCGGTGGACTCCTCCTATGCAGTTGGTTCCGTTGTGGGTTCATCAATGTATGTGGGCGGATTAATTGGGGTCAGTGATTCCAGTGTCACAAACTCTTATGCTGAAGGTTCTGTGACTGGAGGATCTTATGTTGGTGGTCTGGTTGGTGAAAACGATGGATCAGTAAAATTTTCCCATGCAATAGGTTTGGTTACCGGAACGGGTTGGAAGGTGGGCGGATTAATTGGTATTAACAATGACTCAATTTTCAATACTTATGCAACAGGAAATGTCAGTGGTGAGGAGTATGTCGGTGGTTTGGTCGGGGATAATTCAGGTTTTGTAGAGAATTCCTATGCCAGAGGAAACATTTCAAAGGGGTTTCGCTTGGGTGGTTTTGTTGGATATAATTCTGGAATTGTTAATAATTGTTATACTACAGGTTCCGTAAAGGGAACCTTTACTATGGGTGGTTTTGTTTCCATTAATGTGAGAACTATTATTAATTCGTATTCGACGGGAGATGTTTTCGGTGAGGAGAACGTTGGTAGTTTTGTTGGATCTCAGTCTGGAGATCAATATGGTGCTCCAAGTATTTTGAACTCTTATAGTCTTGGTCGTGTTGTTGGTATAATGGATATAAATGGTTTTATCGGGTACAACAAGAATAGTACAATTACAAGTTCTTACTGGAATATTGATCTCTACCCGAGCGATACGACCTACCTCGCTAAGGGTCTTACGACCACGGAAATGTTGCAACAGTCCAGTTATGCCAACTGGAATTTTGATACTGACTGGAATATGGTTTCTGATTCGACTTATCCTTATTTGAGGGGAATGCAGAATGCTGCTTTTGCCTTGAATGATTCACTGAATTTTACGATATCAATTCCATCTTCAGATAGTTTGGTTGCGGGACTTTTAAAGAATGATTATGTGCCAGAAATCACGGATGCAAAATTGACTGTTCGTTTTGATTCTACAAGTGAGATTTTGTTGAGTACACTCAATAGAGATACGCTTACCATAGGCGATACTTTTACTCTTTATTATCAGGTGGGATATATCTCTGCTTTGGACACGTTGTGGGGGAGTCATGCCTCTGCAATTATTTCACTTAAACCCGAAGAGCCGAGAGTGGGTTCGTCCATGGATGTTCTTCTCGCTTCCGATATACATATTCATCTATCAAACCAAATTGCTGAAGTGCGTTACGTCATTCCTAGCGCTGGGGTAGTGAATCTGTTTTTATTTGATTTACAAGGTCACAGGGTACAAAGTTTTGCCTTTGGTAACCAATCTCTGGGTGAGCATTCTACTACAGTGGACCTATCAATTTTACCCAGAGGTCGCTATTTTGCGGTATTAACTCTCAATGGTCATATTTTGCAGAACTTACCGCTCATTTTGACTTTAGGTTCCTTGTAAAACTTCGCAACACTGTTTGTTTTTGAAATGCAACGAGTTTCCTTCTTTGGCTTAAATTCAAGACATCGTAAACCCTGTGCCGGCAATGCCTACAGGCTTCTCCTTTTTGGCTGGTGAGCTCTATGACCTGATTAATCACTATATGTGGTTGAGATTGCTCCCTGCATCGCCATTTCCTAAGTGATTTCCCGAAGTGAGTCTGACGCGAAAAACATTGTGATGAACTGGCTGTGGCAACAGATTTCTTTTGCCGCACTGTCTCCAGAGTGCTTTTGTATGGTGCTGTTGAATACTTCCCAGCGGATATGCTTATAGTATTTGCTAAAAAATAGGACGGCCTTTTATCTGCTGGTTCCTTCTTGGTCGCTTAAGCGTCGTACCCCCACTTTGCCTAGTCGGATAACCGGCATTTTTTTTGCTGTTCAGTCCGTGATACGCATAAATTATTTTGGACCGTAGTGATATTGAAAAAAGTGAAATAAAAAAGTCCTCCCCTGCATTTACAAGGGAGGACTTCAGTTATTGAGAGATGAAAATTTTGGCTGAAGTTTTGAACGCTTTTATAGTCAAATCAGAAGACTCCGGCCATGGCCGGGATATCTACTTTTTCACTTCAATGAATTTGCTGATGTTCTTATTTTTCACAAGGTAAACGCCGCTGTTTAGCTTAGATTTTCCGAGTTCCATTTTGAGCGTGGAGATATCGCTTGCGTGGAATGCGCCCAAGTATGTTCCTGTGATGTTGTAGAGTTTGAATGTCTGTGGGCCTTGTACGAGTTTTGCTTCCGCTTCAGTGATGTGCGTGGAGCCTTCGGTGAATTTAATGTTGTCAATATTTGTGTAATTTCCGGTGATGGCAATCTTTAAGATATGAGAGCCTGCGGTAAGCGCAGTTGTTTTTCCAGTAACGGCGCTGTAGGTGTCCCAATCACCGCCATTAGCGACCTTGACTGTATCCGTAATAGCTTGGCCATCAATGAATAGGCGGAATGAGGACGCGTCTGAACCGGATGCAACGATGGCTTCATATGTGTAAACACCTTCTTTTGCAACCTTCACGGTGTATTCCAGCCATTCTCCGGCGTTCGTGTAGCCTACTGCGTAGCCACTCGAAATAGCTACTATGTCCACGCCATCTGTGCGATACACATTGCCCTGGTTTGCCGTTTCGTTGTCTGAGTAAGAAACATTCTGACCGCCCACGTCGTAGTTTTCTGCTTCAACAGTGCCCGGAATGGTGAGTGTATCTTGGTAAGGAGTTTGATCTACAATTACAATTTTTGATTTAAGTAAGGGAAGCATCACTTTTGCGTAGCGCTTGCCGAATTCCTGGTAGCTTTCGTTGCTAAAATGTAAGCTATCTCCGCCGCTTACGAGGCCGCTAGAGCTTACGACATGTGCGGTAGAAATCTTATTTGGCAGGGCATCTATCTGCGTATTTGCACCAGAGCATTGTCCCGGGCTCAATACTTCGCCCGCAAGGAGCGGCACGGAATCCGCGGCAAGGCCGAGATCGCTCAGCATCTTGTTGTAAATTTTCTTGACAGATGCTCCCCAAGTGTCGCTATAGGCATCGGTTTCGCCTTGATGGAGAAGAATTCCTTTGATAACGCCCACTTCTTGAGCTTTTTTAGCGAGCTCGATAATTCTTCCGTAGGGGTTTCCTCCATAATCGCCGGCATAATCTTGCAGCCACGATGCTGCAGAATCAAGATAACCCTTGTACTGATCTTCGTCAAAAAGGCGAATCGCTGTGCCTGCAACGGCCACGGGAATAATTCCGATGGTAACTCCCGGAAGGCTATCCGCCATTGTTTTGCCGAAGTAATCGGCAGGGGAGAGGCCTGTATAGCAATGGAACATTGGAGGAACGGCTACGGCCCATTCTCCTAGGGTGCGGCCCATATTATCGCAAGTCATAGGGGCGAGTATTTTGAACCGGTCGTTTGTCTTTTTGTTTTCATCAGTAACGGCGGCATTCCCTTGCATATTCGATTGCCCGAATGCGATGTAAACGTGAAAATTCGGATCCGGAGCGGCAAATATTTGAGTGCTGAATAGCATCAAAGAAAATGCTAAAAATGAAAGATTGAATAGCTGCTTCATAAAATACCTCAAGAATTTAATTTATTCTCATAAAAGACTTTTTTGTCAATGAGGGGTGAAATAAAAAGCCCTTCACTGCGTGCGCAAGGAAGGGCTTTTTATAATGGTCGGAGCATTTAACTCTTTGAAAGGTAATTATTTCTTTACTTCAATGAACTTGCTCATATTCTTGTTCCGCACAAGGTAGACGCCACTGTTCAAGTTAGACGTTTGCATCTGAGTCTTGAGCCCAGAAATGTTGCTTGCTTGAAATGCGCCAACGTAGGTCCCTTTTATGTTATACACTTTGAAACCTTGAGAACCTTGAGCGAGATTCGCCTTGATATCGGCAATTTTTACGGTGCCTTCCGTGAACTTGATATTGTCAATATTTGCGTAGCTTCCTGTAATGGCAATCTTTAATACATGAGAACCTGCTGTGAGTGCGGTTGTTTTTCCGGTAACTGCGCTATAAGTGTCCCAATCGCCACCATTAGCGATTTTGATTGTATCCGTAATGGCTTGGTCATCAATGAATAAGCGGAATGAAGATCCGTCTGAACCGGATGCAACGAGGGCTTCATACGTGTAAACACCTTCTTTTGCAACCTTCACGGTGTATTCGAGCCATTCTCCGGCGTTTGTGTAGCCGACGGCATATCCACTGGTGAGAGCCGTAATATCTACACGGTCTTCGCGATAAACGGCACCTTGATTAGTGGCTTCGTCATCGTAGTAAGATTTATTCTGCCCGCCCACATCGTAGTTTTCTGCTTCAACAGTGCCCGGAATGGCAATGGTATCCTTGTATGGAGCTTGCGGTACTGTGTCTATGGTGGCCGTGGAGCCAATAAGGCCTGTCGTGTTCACGCCCTTGTGAGATGCCATATATTCTTTAAGCCAAGTCATCGCCGGGCGGTCACTTCCGTCTTTGTTGATGATGCCGGATTGGCCGTCCGGTGTGATCCAAGTCTTGCCATAGATGTAGCCCCACAAGGTAATGCCTGCGACATATTCTGCATCCATGAATTCTGGAATCTGTTCTGAATAGCACTGTTTCTGGACTTGGTCATCATAGATCCCGATATCGTATTCTGAGATAAACAAAGGAAGGCCTGTTTGATCGTGGATCTTTTTGAGAGCCGCTTTGAAGTCGTTAAAATTCATGCACGCGGTACCGCTATTAGTAGTCAAATCGTGCGCTTGCTGTCCGTAGGCGTCTATTAAATTGGAGCCTGCGGCCTTGATTTTATTGACAAGGGTGATGCCATCGTCAATCTGCCATGTGAAGGTGTTGTAATCATTGTAGATGAGAATAGCCTTAGGCCAGCGTTCTCGCGCCATTTGAAAGGCGGTTATCACAAATTGGTAACTGTTGTTGTTGTCACCGCCCAAGGCCTCTACGATTTTTGTGTCTGTATAACCGGAGTGGTAAGTGACACTGCCGTCATCTTTGTACCCACGGATGGCCTCATTCACCACATCGATCATTTCCAGATCTGGATACTGTTTTGCTACAGCATCCATCCAATTAGTGATGGCTTTTTTTGTATCGTCAGCGTTTAAGCTTTTAAGCCAGTTCGGATACTGGCCACCCCAGACAAGGGTGTGGAATTTGAAATGTCCACCATTATTCTTTGCCCAATCGTAAGCCCTATTGCAACCTGTAAAATCACGGACCCCTTGCGTCGTGCCCTCGATGGATTGCCATTTGCATTCATTTTCAGCGGTAATCTGATTCCAGTAGGTACCGAAATCGTCACGCACGTTATAGTCTGTTGTAATGTTACCAAGAAATTTTGAAGCCCCATCGGCTAGTGGTGCTGCATTAGCAAGCCCAGCGAGCATCGCTCCAGAAAGGACCATTAGGGACAAAAATCTTTTACGCATAACAATTCCTTATCGTGACAAACGATGAAAAACCCACTGGAGTAAAGCTATTTCGCAGAAAAAATGAAAATAGAGATGTAAATAAATCTTTATTGACAATTTATCCATAATAAAATTCTGCTTTTATAAAAATCAGCACTTCGCGGTCACGAAGTGCTTTGCTTTTTTAATTCGCCCGCTTTTGACTTTTCGGGTGATGATATCAGTTTATTGGTTCCCTCGCTAA
>DBTP01000172.1:0-16896 GCA_002307115.1 Fibrobacter sp. UBA1313
GGTTTGGAAGCGGGCGAATTTGTGCACACTTTTGGTGATTTACACTTGTATTGCAATCACCTGGATCAGGCGCGGGAACAGCTGAGTCGCACGCCGCGCTCTTTGCCCACGATGAAAATCAATCCCGACATCAAGGATCTTTTTGCCTTCCAACTTTCGGATTTTGAATTGCAAAATTATGATCCTTATCCTGCGATTAAAGCTCCGATTGCGGTATAGATATGCTCATTTCCGCCATAGTCGCTATTTCTGAGAACAACGTCATTGGGCGCGATGGTCACTTACCGTGGCACTTATCTGCGGACCTTAAACATTTCAAAGCCATCACCTTAGGCCATCACATTTTACTTGGCCGCAAAAACTATCAGGATATTAATCGCCCATTGCCGGGACGCACCAATATTGTACTCACACGGGATCCAAATTTTGAAGCTCCGGGATGCAGTGTTTGTCATTCTTTGGAGGATGCGATCGCGGTAGCCGAAAAAGCCGGAGAAACGGAACTCTTCATTATTGGGGGTGCTGAAATTTACCGCATGGCGCTCCCTTTTTGTAAAAAGCTTTATTTGACGCGGGTACTTGCCTCTATTGAAGGCGATGTGAAGATGCCTCCGCTGGGGGAGGGTTGGGTGAAACTCAATGAAGAGTGCGGTGAAAGTGATGAGAAGAACGATTTTCCTTATGCTTTTCAAGTTTTTGAGCGCGAGAATAAGCACTAAGTAAGTTCTGAGCGTTGAGTTTTCTTTTGAATATTTCTAAATTTGGGCCGTAATTTTACACATCTCCTGAGGTTCCTATGTCCGAAAATGAAAGAAAAGATAAAAGCGTAAAAAAAACAGAAAATAAGTTTTCAACCAAGAAAAACCGTCCTTTCAGACCTGTGAAATCCTCGGCTCCAGTCAAAGCGGCAACCTTTACCGATTCTTTAGAAGATCGTTTTGGAGATAACCTCGCTGCGAAACTAAAGAAACACATTGAAGACGGCATTAAACGTAAAATTAAGCAAGCGCAGTCAGATCCTAATGTCCAAAGGGCAAGCGCTAAATACGGAAAATAACACGGGGAATTTACGGCAAAATGGGGAACAAGATTCCCCATTTTTTTTGTGGATGAAGCGTTTGAGAGCATGAGTAAAAGGGTTCCTCTGAAAATTAGTTTACGGGAATGAAATCGAACGAGGTTTAGTCAGAAACACGAACACTTGTGCTTCAGCACTTAGGGACTCTGATCCTTCATAGATTTTTTTGTGAAATGAGTGGGAGCAGGAATGATTGATGGTTAAAACGAGTGCTGCGGGCATGCACTTTGTTGAGTTGCATCCAACAAGTGCGAGAACACAAAAGTGGTGAATACCATGTAAGGGAGCGTTGCACCACCGAGCTTGCTTGGTTGTATTCGATTTGAACGCTCTTTGCCACTTTGAAAGATGACTGTTGCAAAAGTTGAGTACAACGGCAAAGCTCGCTTTGGCAGGGTTGAAGTTCCGCTCTACGAAGTCTGGTGTTCCCAGTGGGAAAAGGCTTCCGGTCATAGAAAAGAAATTATAAGTAAAATCAAAAAATGAGTGGACGGGAGGGGATTTACCTATCGCGCCTAGAACACGGAAAATAGAACTTCTGTAAAAATTGTGTGGTGGTGAGGAATTTGGGCGTGCCCGGCCTTAGCAAAGGTTCCCTGTATCTGCGGGATGAACTGAAGATAAAATAGTAGTCCCCACGTTAATGGATTTCGTTTGCTATTTACAGAATGTCGAGAGGCGTTAGTGGAAAAAGTGTCTCATGCAGGAGTTCGTCGCCCTGCCATACGGTTTCTTTTTTTGTGTTGGGTTCTGTTGATTTTTTTTGCGTGAGGGGGCGTGACACGGATGTGCCGGGACTTGGGAACAAGGCCCGGGGAGCCCCGCAAGGGCGAGTAGCACCCGACCGGCCCTTATAGGATTGTGTTAATGCGATTTCGAGGAATTCTGTTGAGGTGGGGCCGGGCACGCCCTTTGTCTTTTTTCCGCTATAGCTGCTTCCATCGCTTTTGTTCTGGGGAGTACCCCTAAAAAGAGGATATCAAGACTATTGCTCCGAAAAAAGACTATTTTCGGGAAATAGTGAGGGTCGTTTTATGAAATACATCGCTTTTCTCTTAATGGTTCCCTTTTTCTGGGCATGCTCCAACACGGTGGCTTCTGAAGATGATGGGGAGAGTTCCTCCTCGGCGGGAACCTCTTCTGCTGTACCTTCTTCTTCATCAAAGGGAAAATCATCCTCGTCTTCTCACGATATTTTGAGTAGCTCATCTTCCGGTTCTTCCTCTTCCAGCATTACCTCCTCCTCT
This sequence comes from Fibrobacter sp. UBA1313, assembly GCA_002307115.1. Taxonomy (GTDB): domain Bacteria; phylum Fibrobacterota; class Fibrobacteria; order Fibrobacterales; family Fibrobacteraceae; genus UBA1313. The sequence continues at coordinate 2,326 of DBTP01000172.1, forward strand.
GCGATTACCGGCACCGCCTGGAATGGCACCACCGCCAAGACTTTTGCCGGCGGCGCGGGCACCAAACTCAGCCCTTACCTTATTGCGACTCCCGAACAGCTCGCCCGTTTTTCATTTCTTGTGGGGGCGAACGATTCGGATTATGTGAGCAAATACTATGCGCTCACGGCAGATATTCTTTTGCACGATAAAACGCTGATCAATGCCTCTGGTGCCTTGGTGACAGACTCGACAGCACTTATCAAGTGGACTCCTATTGGCAACAGCAAAGCGGCCTTTTCAGGTCATTTTAATGGTCAAAATCACGCTGTCAGCGGCCTTTTTATAAACACCACCAGCACGCACAACGGCCTTTTTGGCAACAGCGCTGGCACCATTGCGAATGTTACGCTTGCGAATTCGTGGATTCAGGGTGGTCAATATACGGCAGGGATTGTAGGGTATAATTCTGGTACTGTAGAACATGCGACCAACGAGGCGGCGGTGACAGGCGTTGGCGATTGTACTGGCGGTATCGTGGGAAGTTCGGAAGGGGGTAATAATTCTATTCTGACTAATGTGACGAATCGTGGCGTGATTACCGGGGGTACGGCGGTGGGTGGCGTTGCCGGCGGGGCGTTTAGGACCACAATTGATACCGCTTCTAACTACGGTTCTGTGGAAGGAACGAAATATACGGGTGGTATTGTAGGGAGTGGAACTAATGGCAATATTACAGCTAAGGGTCTCTTGAATTTTGGAATTGTGGCGGGCAAGGAATATACGGGTGGCGTGTTCGGCATTTGTGGATATGATTATTGTTACTCTTCTTCTATTTGGCCTATTTGTGGTACAGTGACAGAGGCAGGAAATAACGCCGCTATCAGCGGAACTCAATACACAGGCGGGTTGACGGGCTTTCAATGTAAAGGCACCACTTCCGCCGCCTACAACAAAGCTACTGTGATCGGCTCGGATTACACGGGCGGTCTTTTCGGGAAAACCATTTCTGCTACGCTCACCTCTCTTTACAACCGCGGAGATATTGAGGGGACCAAAAATGTGGGTGGTATCATCGGTTACAATCAGGAAGGCGTTACTTCGAGTGCCTACAGCACGGGTCGCGTGGCGGGGGATTCTCTCGCAGGGCTCGTCATCGGTTATAACTACAATACCACTATGGCGGATTATTATTATCTCGAAAGCAATGCGGGCGAATCTTTCGGGCTCAATAACAGCGGCGGCTTTGCTACGGGAAAATCAAGTGATGCCATGCAGAACGCCGATTTCGCAGATCTTCTCGGCGAAGGTTGGGCCTGGGATGCCGACAGTAACGTTTGTTATCCGGTGCTCCTCTGGGAAGAATAAAATAACCAGTAGCATGTTCTCTTTTGTTTTGCATGATCAATTTGTTATTGGGTAGTTTTTATTATTTTTATGGACACAAAAAGAAAAAAGGGTTGCAATTATGAAAAAATTATCCAGAAGGGGCTTATTCCTGATCCTGTGTACAACGTTTCTGTTCATGGCTTGTGGTACTGAGGGCACATTAAATTCAAGCGGTGAAGGAAGCTCTGCCTTGATTGTGGGTACCTGGATCAGCGATGAAGATACGGTAATTTCTGTGTTTGATTTTAATGCAGATAATACGGTGGAAATGCGATTTGCATATCCAGAATATGATTTATATGTCGTGCAGAGGGGGACTTGGAGCACAGATGAAGAGCAGATGCAGATGACCATCACTATTACAGAAAATATAGCGAGTGATGATTGGGATATAGATGATGACGTAGAGAGTGTAGAGATTCACTACCGTTTTTCTGGGAGTAATCTCATCTTTAGCCTTTCCGATGTTGCGAAGGACGCTTATGATGCAGACATAGACGCTTATGATTTGACTTCTGCTCCTGAAGGGACAGTTCCTGTAGATGATTTCTGGGATTATTTCGAATAACCTACTATAAAAAGTGTCAGTGGCTATTACCATAATTTTTTATGTAGATGGAATTGTGCTGGACCATAGCGAAGGCTTGCCTCACAAGTTTATTGGCGATAGCGATGATGATTACTTTGCCCGGTTTTCCGGCGGCTTTCATTCGTGTCCACATGGCCTTGCAGTCGTCATTGTATTTTGCTGCCGAGATGCCACAGAAATAAAGAAAACTCCGCATTTTGCCCCCACCCATTCTTGAAATGGGCCCTCGCTTGTTTAGGCTTGATCCAGACTGCTTTTTAGTGGGTGAGAGTCCAAAATAGGCAATGAGTTGTCGGCTATTGGAGAATCTTTTAAAGTCACCCACTGAAGCAATCAATCTTGCCGCCGTATTTTCGCCAATACCTGGAATGGACTCTATGATTTCCAGTTCACGGCGGAACGACTTCTTTACAAGGGCAATGAACTTTTTTTCAATTCTTGCTTTTTCGGCTTGTATGAATTTTATGGATTTCTGTAGCGATTTGATGACGGCAGTGGATACATATTTGACTTGGGAATACGCATGAATTTGGTTGGACTGCTGAATGATCTGTTTTCCATAGAGGTCGATGAGCCCTGCCATTTGCTGGAGTTTGATGGCTTTTTCGGTTACAGGAACCCATGGGCGCGGATTCTTTTCCGCCCCAAACTTCGCGATTGCGAAGGAGTCGGATTTATCGTCTTTACTTCTCTGCAAATCGGTGCGTATATGGTTCTTGATGCGGATGGGGTTTTCCACTGAAACATGTATACCTTTTTCTGCTAAGAACAAAGCGAAATTCAAATAATAGGTGCCGGTCGCCTCCATGACGAATTTTGAATCGATGGGTACGGAATCGAGGACTTTCTGAAATCCATCCGGATCGTTGGAGACCTTGAGATGCCTTTTGTTTGATTCCTCAAACCAGCCGATATCCGCTGTGTCTTTGGAGATGTCGATGCCGACCCATGTTGCCATTATTGTTCCTTTGTGGTAGTTTCAAAAGCGAGGCTTTCGCCATTCAGTCCATCGTCCTGAATTATTGGCAAAAGAGAGAAGGGCACCACTGTTAGCCACGAGCTTTATGCTCTTCAGCCGTTTCGGGTTGCCCTTCTCTAACTCAACTTTAATATCCAAAATTAAACATACAACTTAACGTTAGGCCAATGAAGGAAAATTCTGAATCCAAAATTTGTCGCTTATTAATACCGCTGTAATTTTGCTCTTACCCGTTTGAATATTTAGGCCCATTTTAGCTCAACTAAGAAATTTAATCATTATTGACACTATTGCTCTGAAATAGAATTTTTTTTGTTAAAAATTTGTTTGATGGGGTGTGGGAGTCGAGCAACACACTCTCTATAAATATTTGATTCATTGAACACTTGGTTGCCCCTCATTCAAATACTTGGCTTAATAATGGATGCGAACGAAAAATGAACCCCTGGTTCGAACACTTGCAATTACAAAATTTCCTTATAAATATTATATTTGGGCCGCATTGAATGTGTGCCGATGGTCGTGTGGAATCTGCATTATTTTATTGTCGAATATGCCTTTTCCTATTGAAAAAACTAAATTTGAAGCCTGAAGTAGAATCAATGAAAAATGCCCTCATAGCTCAGTTGGATAGAGCGCGCCCCTCCTAAGGGTGAAACCTGCGTTCGACTCGCGGTGGGGGTATTAAAGGCCGCACATGGTGCGGCCTTTCTTTTTCTATTTTTGTCGTATGCGTCGAGTTCTCATTGTTTTTACCGTCATTTTTCTTTTAATGCTGCTATTGCCTGCAACCTGGGAAGGGGTGCATTGTATCCGTTCTGGGGATCGTTTCCAACCGATAGATTTATTGACCGATGTTGTTGTGCAGCCTTTTGTGCGTGAAAAATCAATTGCACATTATGCGGATTCGCTTCAAAATGAGTGGAATTCTGTTCGTAAACAAGGTGTTTATGATGAGGAAACCCTCGAAAAAACTTATGACCTTCTTACTTCTTTTAAGGGTGCTGTCCTGCAAGTGAATTCTTATACCTCTTTGGATACGATGAGCAACGAGATGCGGGTCTTTTCTCGTTTGGATTCTACGCTGGGCGCGTTGGGAGAAAATGAAACGACTCTTAAAAAAGCGGATTCTTTGGTAAAGATTTTGTATGAAGAATATTCCTCGTTTTCCGTATTCCGCATCGTGCAAATGTATCGAAAAAATGGATTCTGGACGAGTCGCTATTTACGCGCGTACGAGCATCGTTTAGAAGAAGAAAACGCCATGGTTAAAGCGTTGCGGCCCCCTTATCAAACCTTTGTCTGGAACGTTTTCAAAAATCCGGGTGAAAAAGTGGTATTGGGGGAAAATGAATGGTTATTCTATCGTCAGGATGTGGAATTTTTAACGCGGCCCGCGCCCCTGGACCCGCGCGCTCGTGCACTGGACAATCCGCTCAAAGCCATCTTAGATTTTAAACGCCAACTTCAAGAGAAGGGAATTGCTCTTTTAGTCGTTGTGGTTCCAGGAAAACCATCCATTTATCCTGAACAAGTCGAAAAATCTATGGCGCCACTTACAGGAAAAGATTTTTCGCATTCCATTCAGTTTTTGGATACGCTTCAAAAGTCAGGTGTAGATTGTGTCAATTTATTTTCTGTTTTTGCGAAGGCAAAAAAGCAGGATAAGCAAGGGGATTATCTCTATTTGAATAGAGATACCCATTGGACGCCGCGCGGTGCGGAACTCGCGGCAAAAACTATTGCAGCACGTGTGCGCCGTTATGATTTTGCAACGAATTTCCCAGTTCACGAATATGTGGATTCTGTGGTAGAAGTGGCGCGTACCGGTGATGTTGCGACCATGAGTGGACTGAATGTTTTTGGGACACAAAAGGTAAGGGCTGCTGTGGTGCGGGATACGCTCGGGGCACCCTTCAAGGACGATTACCGCAAAGCGCAGATCCTTATTCTCGGCGATAGTTTCTCGCGTATTTATCAAACGGATGCTCCGATGAATGCGGGTTGGATTGCGCATTTTGCCAAAGAAATGAATACCACTGTGGCTTCCATCGTAAGCGATGGCGGGGCGAGTACGCTTGTGCGTGAAAAACTTGCGCGAAAAAGCAGCATACTGAAAAATAAAAAACTAGTCATTTGGGAATTTGTAGAACGGGATTTCCGTTTTGGTGCTGATGGCTGGAAACAAATAGAGATGAAGTAACATGACACTTTCGAAATCACCTCGGCAAGCGACTCCTCCAGGGACGACCATTGCTGAAAGCATTCATTTTTTGAATATGCCCCCAGCTGATTTTGCCCGCCGCATAGAGGTCTCCGAAGATTTTCTCGCCCGATTGATCGCTGGGGATGAACCCATTACTCCTGATTTGGCCGAGCGTTTGGAATCCGTTACAGGGAGCCCTAAAGCATTTTGGACGATGTTGGAATCAAAATATCGGAAGTCTTTATGAGCGAAAAATCTCTGTGGCAATTAGCGTGTGAATGTATTCCTGGGGGTGTGAATTCTCCCGTGCGTGCTTTTGGCGGCGTAGGCGGTATTCCTGTTTTCATGAAAAGCAGTGGGGGTGCTTACCTCTACGATGAAGCCGGAAAGTCCTACGTTGATTTTGTCTTGTCCTGGGGACCCTGGATTCTGGGTCACAATCCTGAAGAAGTCCTGGAGGCGTTACACGATCAATTGACGCGGGGCATGAGTTTTGGGGCATGCACTAGGGCCGAAGTGGAACTCGCGCGTCTGATTCTGAAGATGATTCCCGGCATGGACATGGTGCGTCTTGTCAATTCGGGTACGGAAGCCACGATGACCTCTATCCGCATCGCCCGCGGTTACACCGGACGCAATAAGATTGTCAAATTCCGAGGCTGCTATCACGGACACGGCGATTCTTTCCTTATTCAGGCGGGTTCCGGGGCTTTAACGCATGGCACGCCGAGTTCTTTGGGAGTCACCCCAGGAGTGGCGCAGGACACGCTTATCGCCGATTACAACCACCTTGAAGCAGTGGAAGAACTTTTTGAACATTATGGGGATGAAATTGCCGCAGTCATTGTGGAACCTGTCGCTGGTAACATGGGTGTTGTGCCCCCGAGAGATGGCTTTTTAGAGGGCTTACGTGCGCTTTGTACCAAGTATGATGCGGTGCTCATTTTTGATGAAGTGATGACCGGATTCCGAGAGGCTCGGGGTGGTTGTGCGGAACGTTTTGGCGTGCAACCCGATATGATTACTTTAGGTAAAATTGTGGGTGGGGGAATGCCTCTTGCCGCCTATGCGGGGACAAAAGAAATTATGTCGGTCGTGAGTCCTTTGGGTGGCGTATACCAAGCGGGAACGCTTTCAGGGAATCCGCTTGCCGTTGCTGCGGGCATCGCTCATTTGCAACTTTTAGATAAAATTAAACCTTGGGATGCCTTGGAAAAAACAGCGACTTTTCTTCGGGAAGGCCTTTTGCAAGGGGCGTTGGCGGCGGGTGTGCCCGTGCAGGTGAATCAGATGGGCTCTATGTTCACTGTATTCTTTTCAGAAAATCCGGTAACGGATACTGATTCCGCGCTTGCTTCTCATGCGGATCAATTTGCCACGTTTTTCCATGCATTGTTAGATTCTGGTGTTTATTTTCCGCCCTCTCAATATGAATCCTGTTTTCTTTCGACCATGCACACGGATGCGATTCTTTCGGAAGTTATCGAGAAAGCAGCTCAAGCGTTTAAAAAAGTAAGGATATAGATTTTATGAATATCAACGAAGCCGTTTCTTTTTTAAGTGACTCCGCAAGCAAAGCAACAGATGCTTTTGATATTGTGGCGGGGCATTCTCGCTCGGAAGGCATCTCTGTTTTTCAGGGTAAGGTGCAAAATACAGAACTTGCAGAATCTGTCGGCATCGGCATTCGTGTTTTCAAAGATAATCATCCCGGTTATGCCCACACAGAGCGCCTCACCAAAGAGGCCATCGCGCAAACGCTTCGTGATGCTATTTCTCACTGTGAGTTTACCAAAGAATTGCGAATTGATCTTCCTTGTCCGCAAGTACTTCGCAAATTGAAATCTTCCTACAATTCAGATCTTGTTAAAATTGAACTCTCAGAGATGACCTCTCTTTGTCTAGACATCGAAAAAGAAGTCTTTGCCGCCTCTAAAGAAATTGAAAACGTGCCTTACCTCGGTGCAGAACGCAGCGAAAGTTCAATGATTGTCGCAAACAGTAAGGGCGTTCATTATGAAGAAAAAAGTAATGCCATTTCTGCGGGTATTGGTGCCGTGGCTATTCGCAATGATGTAAAAAAAATGGGTGTGTACAACAAGGGCGGATTGGATTGGAATGCTATTCAGGCGAAGGAAATTGCCCAAAAAGCGGTGGAATATGCTCGTGAACTCTTGGGTGCCTCTTCCATTGTCAGTGGACACATTCCTGTGATCTTTTCGGAACGAGTTGCAGGTAGCATCGTCTCTATGTATGCCTCTTCTTTCTTTGCGGAACAAGTACAGAAAGGTCAATCTCGTTTAGAAGGTTGCCTTGGCAAAACGATTGCTCCTCATTGTTTTACTCTAGTGAATGACCCCTTTCGCGATGATCTTCCTGGGGCTTCCGCTTTTGATGGGGAAGGGGTTGCTACTCAGCAGGTATCACTGGTAAAAGAAGGTGTGCTTAAAGATTTCCTCTACAATTTGGAAACGGCGGCTCGTGAAAATAAACAAAGCAATGGCGCGGCCTCTCGACGTTATTCGGGCAAAGTCGGCACTTCATTTTCCAACTTAATTGTGGCTCCCGGAAAACAAAATACCCAAGATCTTCTCAAGCTTTTTCCCAAATGTCTCTACATTGTAAAGCTCGAAGGGGGTTCCGGTTGTAGTGCTGTGAGTGGTGAGTTAAGCATTGGGGCTCAAGGTTTCTGGTGTGAGAATGGAGTTGTGATCCACCCTGTGGAGGGTCTCACTTTGAGCACAAACTTCTTCGATCTTTTGCAGAATTTAATGGCTGTGGGGAGTGAATACAATGATCACTATTCTTCCATCAAAGTGCCAGCATTGGCAGTCTCTGACGTTTCTGTTTCAAATTAAGGCTTTTAATTAGCCACGGACTCTTTGTTTTTTTGTATACTGTAATTGGCTGTGGGGGTATTCCGCAAAAGGACAGAAAAATATCCAGGAGGAATACTGTGGTCAATTGTGATATATGTGGTCATTTAGGGGACCATAAAGTCGTTCTCGCGAAATCGATAGCGCAAGCGGTTCAAAAAGGTTTTAATCCCTATTCCGCGGGTTTAATCCCTGATATGCTCCAGTCTCTCGGTTTGGGGACTGCTTACGATGCTTGGCGCGTTTCTGCCACCGAAGGACATCTTTCAAAAGCGGATTGGCATATCTGTGAAAACTGTATGCTTACATTGCATCCATTTTTGTAAACGAATTTTCAAAAATAAAAAAGCCCCCCCGAATATCAGGAGGGTTTTTCTCTCTCAAAAAAAAGATTAACGCACTTGTAAACGGACGGATTCGCTACTACTACCTGCTTTTACACGGACAATGTAATTGCCTTGGTTTAGTTTTTCAAAGGTCGCCTCCTGAATTCCTACACCAAGGTTCATTGTGCTACGATCCACCACATGGCCAAGCATATCAAACACCTGTACCTGAACTCTCGTCGCATTCGTGAGTGTGAACGCAATGCCTCTGTGTGTCTGTACAAGATTCAACGTATGGACTTGCGTCTTGTCAGCAAGAACGGTTGTGCCTTCTGGGGTTACCGTCAAATGAGTGACATACACTGTCTGCCAGTTGCCCCCTGGAACGGTGAGTGTCAAAATCGCTGTGCTAGAAGTTGCAGTGAATGTGCAAGTAACCGTCTGGTCTGTCGTTGTCAAAGCGGTACTTTCATTGCAAAGGCCATCAACAGTTGTGGCGAGGGTAATACTTCCACTCTGATTTAGTAGGACACTAAAGGTTACAATGTAAGTGGTCCCGGCGGTAAGTGACGTCAGTGTTTTGGTGATAATACGATCGCTATTGTAATCGTTAGATTGACCAAAGGTAACGCCAGTAGATGTATTATCAGAAAGATTCGTGTTGGTAGAAGTCCACTCTCCCGAAAGGTCTATAGGGGTTGAAGAGGAACTCGAAACAATAACCTCACTACTCGAAGACGCAATCAAAGTCGATGAACTCGATATAGCAAGACTACTCGAGGAACTGCTCATGGAAGAACTAGAAACGGCTGTACTGCTTGAGGAAATAGTGGAGGAACTAGACAACACTGCGCTACTCGAAGATGATTTTGCAGAGGAACTCGATATAGCAAGACTACTCGAGGAACTGCTCACGGAAGAACTAGAAACGGCTGCACTGCTTGAGGAAATAGTGGAGGAACTAGACAACACTGCGCTACTCGAAGACGATTTTGCAGAGGAACTCGATATAGCAATACTACTCGAGGAACTGCTCACGGAAGAACTGGAAACCACAACACTGCTAGAAGAGGCGATGGACGAACTTGATTTTGCCGTACTGCTACTAGAAGAAATGACCACTGGTGTAATCGCAATACCATCGCATTTCACATCGTCAATCCAGAGGTAATTGTAAGCGGGCTGGGTGCCTGCAACTTCCTTCACTTCCCAGGCAAATTTGTTGATTTTTTTCTTGTTGGCAGTAATATCAATATGGGTATCGGTGTCACCCCAGTCTGCTTGGGAAAGGTCTGCCCAATTGATGGTTGCCGTGTACCAGCTACTCTTTGCAACAAACGTCGTTGTGTGGTAGTTGTAGTTGGTGATCGTGGATACCTGAGCTTTAAAATTGTGTGCCGCGCCTTTATACTTATAGGAAATGGTGCTACACTTAGAGAGATCATAATCAGTTTTATCTTCCTTCAGATTAATGCCCAGAGCCACATAGGGGTCGTACTTATTCTTGCCTTGAGAAAGGGTAATCCCATTCATTCCTGCCATATAGCTCGTTGAGTTGCCTGTCCCCGCAGTCTGAACTACGACATAGCTATTTTCATTGTCCAGTGTATTGGTGATTTTGGATGAACCTGAATCCGCTTTGTCCGTGTAGGCATACCAAACGCCCCCCGTATAGGCGTACTTATTGCCATCCTCAAAGTCATCAATATAATCAGTGGTCGTGCTGGCCGTGGAACTCGAAGAGGTGACTGAAGAAGAACTAGCGGTTGAGGAACTGGAGGACGCGGTTCTCCAAGCGGCCGAGGTGGCATGAGTCTGGAGTTTGGTGTACACATACTGACCGGAGGTAGAGTAGCCACTGTAGGACCAGTTCGCCGGATTCGTGTAGGCTGATTGAGCAGAAAAGGCCGCAGAAGCTTCGCTTTTATTGCTCACGGACCAGTTGCACCACGAAATTTTATAGGTGTCTAGGAATGCAAGCCAAGTATCGGAATTGGAGGTGTTTACATTGCCATCGCCATTAGCATTGGTGGTTCCCCATTCGGTAACGAATACGGTGAGCCCTGCCTGAATGGCATTGCGGATACGGTTGCGGAACGTAACATAGCCATTGTAGTCACCATCATCAAGAGGGTGGGAACCTGCATAAAAATGGAAGGTATATGCCACATTGTCCTTAGAATCGGTCACTTCGTTACTGATGGCTTCTTCTGGGTGTGCAGAGTATTCACTGTTACCGACAATGATCAAATTGGAACTGTAATTACGAATGATAGGGATAATGGTGTTGGCATAACTTTTGACGGTACTCCACATGCCTGCGGTGCCAGGTTCGTTAAAAACTTCAAAAATGACATTGGGGTAGCCACCCCATTTATTTGCCATATAAGTGAAGAAAGAGGTCGCTTCACTGACTTCGTCATTGGCTGTGTGAGAGTGATAGTCAATAATGACGTAAATGTTATTATCAATGGCAGCTTGGATGACCGCATCATCATAAGTTTGCCAGTTGCCGTTCTGATTGTCTCCTGTGCCGTGGGCCATGCGGATCACTTCAATTTTCCAGTTACTGACTAAGGAATCGACAACACTATGCTTATAGAAATTGTAGCCGACATCCCAAGTATCCCAGAATAGACTCATTCCCTTGAGTTGTACTTTAGTGGTACCCGTCTTGGCCCCATAAAGGGAGCCGTCTTTTGCCGTCAGTTTGCCATAATAATTGACGGGCCCTGCGTAGGAAAAGACTGCGGCGAGAGCCAGCATTGCCAAAACTTTTAATCTCATATTTTTTCCTTAACTTTAAATCCGAACGGATACCGACGCTAAGATACAAGAAGAACGCTGAATATTCATGTAATAATTGGTAATTTTTTGATGCTTTTTGGTTACCTTTGTATACAAGTATTTATGGCGGTATTTTCTTGATTTTTATTCCCATTTCTATGCGTTAAATACCTCCTTAAATTGCTGATTTTGTATAAATGGAATCAATTATATTATTACATAAATGTAATGCATTTGAATTTATGTTTACAAAAAAGTAGTATTTGAAATCTTAATGGCTTAAATTTGCTTTTTTTAGCTAGATTCATTTGGCACGGCTTTTGCATTAGGACAAACTAAAAACCATAAGGAGTACAAAGTGAGTATTCAAGAAGAATTCGGCAGTCTCGTGTTCAGCTCAAAAACGATGAGCAAGTATCTTTCGAGCAAAATTTATCAGAGTTTGCTTGCTACGATGCAGAACGGATCTGCCCTTGACCCTTCCATCGCTAATGATGTTGCTGAAGGGATGAAAAATTGGGCCCTTGATCATGGTGCCACCCATTTTACTCATTGGTTCCAGCCTCTCACCGGAACCACCGCTGAAAAACATGATTCTTTCCTGAATCCTGATTATGAAGGTGGCGTCGTTGCCTCTTTTTCGGGCAAAGAACTCACTCAGGGTGAACCCGATGCTTCCAGTTTCCCTTCCGGTGGATTGCGCGCCACATTTGAAGCTCGCGGCTATACCGCTTGGGATCCAACAAGCCCAGCCTTTATTAAAAAGAGCATAGACGGTGTCGCTGTTCTTTGCATTCCTACCGTATTTTGCGGTTACCATGGTGAAGCGCTTGATAAGAAAACTCCATTGCTCCGCGCTCAGACCGCTCTTGTTAAACAGATCAATCGTGTTGCTACGCTTTTCAGTGTGCCAGCTACGACTCGTCCGTACGCCACATTGGGCCCAGAACAAGAATACTTTTTGATTGATGCCGATCTCTATAAAGAACGTCCTGACTTGATTCAAACAGGTCGCACGTTGTTCGGTGTTCGTCCAGCACGTCATCAGCAAATGGAAGATCATTATTTCGGAAAGATTAGGAACCGGGTTCTTTCTTTCATGGCTGAAGTAGATCGTGAACTTTGGTTGTTAGGAATTCCTGCAAAGACTCGTCACAACGAAGTGAGCCCAGCTCAGTTTGAACTTGCTCCAGTCTTTGAAGAACAGAACTTGGCTTCCGATCACAATATGGTTACCATGGAAGTTCTCCAGAACGTGGCGGAGAAGTATGGTCTTGTTTGTCTTATGCACGAAAAACCATTTGCAGGTGTGAATGGTTCGGGCAAGCATAACAACTGGTCCATTACAGGCCCTGATGGTAAAAACTGGCTCACTCCAGGGAAAACTCCCCATGAGAATGCCAAGTTCCTTTTGGTGCTTGTCTCTATTATCAAGGCTGTGGACACCTACAGTCCGTTGCTCCGTGCTTCTGTCGCTTCCGCTGGCAATGACCACCGCTTGGGTGCAAACGAAGCTCCTCCGTCCATCATCTCTATCTTCCTTGGGGAACAACTGACTGACATTATCAATCAGTTGGAAAATGGCGGTGCCAAGTCCTCTAAAGTGGGGGGCGTTCTGGAAATCGGTGTTTCTTCTTTGCCTAAGCTCCCGAAAGATGCTACGGATCGTAACCGCACGAGTCCTATGGCCTTTACTGGCAATAAGTTTGAATTCCGCGCAGTGGGCTCTGACCAGAGTTGCTCCAATGCCAATACGGCGTTGAACTTAATTGTCGCTTCTGCTTTGGATGAGATGCTCTCTGTTTTGGACTCTGAAATTGCCAAGGGAACGGATTTCCATGTGGCTCTCCAGGCTCTGCTACAAAAAGAAATCAAGGCTCACAAACGCATCTTGTTCGATGGCAATGGTTATGCTGAAACTTGGAAGAAAGAAGCTGAAAAGCGCGGACTTCCGAATCTTGTAACCACTTTGGAAGCTATTGAGACCTACCGTGATCCTGCGGTCATTGAGTTGTTCAAAAAGTACAACGTTTTGAGTGAAATTGAACTCAAGAGCCGTTATGCGATCGACAAGGAAAATTATTTCTTGGTGATTGCGTTGGAAGCAGAGTGTGCTCTTTCTATGGCGAAGACTTTTATTCTCCCTACAGCGATTGCCTATGCGGCAGAACTTGCGGATTCAGTGGAGTCTATGGCTGAATTCAAACATGCTGGTGTAGAAAAGCTTGCGAAGAAAGCTTCTGATGCCGTGGAAGCTTTGATTGTTTCCATTGACGCACTGGAAGACGCAGTGAAGAAAGAAAGCACCAAGGAAAAGATCAAGACTATGGCTGAAGTCCGTGTTCAGGCCGATGCTCTCGAAGAAATTGTGCCAGCAGATCAGTGGCCGTTCCCGAGCTATGCAGATATGTTCTTTATTGGTTAAGTTCAATTTATAGAATACTTTCAAACCCCGCTGAGAATTCAGCGGGGTTTTTGTATATTCTTTTATAATGAGTTAATTTGTGAATGGGGCTGGCCTGCGTAGGAAATCTACGGCGTGGGAGCATTGATGGTATGGAAATAGGACGTTTCAAAATTAAACATTATTTGCTTCATTTGAAAATAGTGTTCGAAATTAGATAAAAAAGGCACTATTGAGTGTGGCATAGTCTTTGCTTTTCTTGGGTCGAAACGAAAAAGCCCTTAGTGGGTGGAGGTATTATGTCTGAATTTACGAGTGAAAGTGAAAAGGTGCTTGCTAAAGCTCAGGATTTGATGGATCGCAAGTCTCATTCTTATTTGGGAGTGATTCACTTGGCGTATGGACTTTTGGAGGCTCCTGACGCTCGATTGAAAAATTTGTATCGGGCGAAAAAAGCGAAACTAAAAGAGATTCAGGGAAAACTAGAACCCTTTTTAAATTCCGTTCCGAAACTCATAGAGGTGAACCCAGATGCCTCAAGGCCGGATGATGACTTATCGCGTGTATTGCGGGCGGCGGTTCAGGCGGGGCGTCAGACATCTAGAGCGGCAACCCCTGGGGATTTACTCCTTGCGATGATGAAATTCGCGGCAGAGCGCCGTGTGGTGAAAATTTTTGAAGATGCCTTGGGTTCTGCCGAAGTCGTGGAAACGTGGCTCGGTGATCCCATGAGTGCGGCAGCCGCTGCGGAAGAGCAGTCCCCACTCAAGCTTTATGGTCGGGAGCTGGTTTCACTTGCGGAAGAGGGAAAGTTGGATCCCGTGATCGGGCGTGAAGATGAAATTCGCCGCGTCATCTTAATTTTAGCACGCAAAACCAAAAATAACCCGGTACTTGTGGGCGAACCAGGCGTGGGAAAAACAGCTATTGTGGAAGGCCTTGCCATACGTATTCATCGTGGTGATGTGCCGGATGCCCTGAAGGGAAAAAAGGTATTCTCCCTGGATTTGGCTTCCATGATGGCGGGGGCCAAGTA
>DBTP01000172.1:17268-17483 GCA_002307115.1 Fibrobacter sp. UBA1313
GGTAAAACGGAAGGTAGCATGGATTTGGGGAATATGCTCAAACCGAAACTAGCCCGCGGTGAGCTCCATTGTATCGGTGCTACCACTACTCAGGAATACCGAAAAAATTTTGAAAAAGATCCTGCGTTGGAACGTCGTTTTCAACCGGTGACGGTTTTTGAGCCGAGCGAAGAGGAAGCCATTTCTATTTTGCGTGGCATTAAAGAAGGTTTTGA
>DBTP01000076.1 GCA_002307115.1 Fibrobacter sp. UBA1313
GAGATAAGCGACCTTGTCCCTAATAATATGATCAGAGGGGGAAACAAGAACGATTTCGTTAGGATCCAAACTCAAACAAGCAAGAGCCACAGCAGGGGCCGTATTACGGCCCACAGGTTCCAATAAAAAGCGCGACGCATTAGCGGCAGTACTTTGCGGAAGCTGATCCTTTGCCAAAAAATATTGTTCCGCATTACTAATTACGAACTGAGATTCACAAGCGATAGAATTAGTCTCTACCGTGCGTTGAAAGAGAGAAGCTCCATCGAACAAACGTGCGAATTGTTTGGGCATCAACGTGCGGCTAATTGGCCACAAACGAGACCCACAACCACCACAAAGAATTAAATTAATCATATAGACCTACCGTAATTATTATTTGTCGAGATCATTTATATCCTTTCCTATCATAACACCATAATAAACCGTCTGTACCGTCGGTAAAATCTGACTGATAATACGGTTCCAAGTGGCAAGACCGGAAGCATCAACATAAACAATATCACGAGGTTTTAATGCGAACCTATCAGCCATCGCCAAAGCCATCGCATTTTTAGCATCCAAATGAAAAACATCTATACGATTCGAAGACGTATTGCGAATCACATACAGTGAGCGTGCAGAGGCAGTCACCGCTTGTACACCACCCGCGCGCGTCACGGCTTCCATGAGACTTAACCGCCCCATTTTCAAAGGGAATGCCGCCTGAGTTCCCACTTCTCCTAAAACGTACACACTCTGATCATCCACAGAAGGCACCCATAATTGATCCCCTGGCTTTAATAGTATACGCTCCAAAGGCAAATTAGACTTGAAAGCACTTAAATAATCAATGGTATAAACGACCCCCGCACGGCGAAGCATTATGTTGGAAGCATCCGCTTTCTCCGAAAGGCCTCCCACACGGTTCAAAGCCTCAGGAAGAGTCAATGGAATTTCATTAAAAGCCACAAAGCCCGAATTTTTTACTTCCCCGGAAACAAAAATGGTGCGACTGCGATAACTGGTAATTTTGACATCCACCTGCGGATTCGTGAGAATCTTGTCGGAAAGTCGCGCCGTAATTTCAGTCCTAAGTTCCTGAGCAGTAAGACCTGCAGCCTGAAGCTCACCCACATAGGGATAAAAGAACGTCCCAGAAGTCGAAACCATTTGTCCAGCCGATTGGTACTGCCCCAAGGGGGACGTCAACTCAGGATGTTCCCACACCACCACCTGAACCTCATCCAAAGGGCCAATCCTGTAAACAAACGCCTCAGAATCATTGGAAATCAGTGGAGCCAGCCCTCCATAAGCATTCGTAGAATCCATAATTCTATCGGAAGTGACGGGAATACTGTCTTCCAATTCATGCAGGAAAACCGCCGCCCCCGCATATTTCGAGGAATCCTGAGGTTCATACATCCGCATCTGAGGACCCGCAAAGCAGCCTACCAGAAGAGAAACCGAGCAAGACACCGCGGCAAAACACAATACACTAAAACACTTTTTCATGAGTGCCCTTTATTAATACTTTCCGTATTTGTAACCATAACCATCAACCTTACTATGCACATACTTGTTGATGACAATGGACTTGTGGACAGATTCATTGGCACCCTTTGTAAACAACGCTAGACCTTCACGTATCGCATCGATGGAATGCCTGTTATATTCCACCACCAGAATCGCCTGGTCAGAATGGCGACAAACCAGCATGGCATCAGTTACCAGCATTACCGGAGGCGTATCCACGATAATCACATCGAACATTGTTTTAAGCTTCTCTAATAATTGCACATAGCGATGAGAACCCAGCAATTCCGAAGGACTCGCCGGGATCTTGCCTGCCACCAACAAGCTCAAACTAGGCACATTCGTGACATGTAAGCATTCCTCTAATTTGCATTTACCCACCAAAACTTCAGAAAGTCCCTGATCTCTGCGAATACCAAATTCTTTATGCAACCGTCCTTTCCGCAAATCAGCATCTATCAAAAGCACGCGTTTCTCTGTACCCGCAAACAGAGCAGCCAAATTCACAGAGACAAAACTTTTACCGACAGCAGGAATCAAACCACTCAACACAATCACAGTAGCACCTGTCTCTGGCATCACAAATTCTAGCGAAGTACGCAACGTGCGCATGGATTCTACGGCCACGTCTTCAGGGAAGGCCACTGCCAAAGGCAATGTGCCTAAAGTACCGGAAGCCGCTCCCTTCGGAATTTTTGCGTACACGCTAACACCCAGCTCACGCTCGATCACACGAGAATCCTTGATTCCACTATGGAATTTTTTCTTAATGGATACATAAACAATAGAAGCACAGAAGCCTAAAAATAAAGCCACCATCAAAACCAAATTTTTCTTAGGTTTCACGGGCTTAGTAACCTGTTCTGCATAATCAACAATACGCACAGACCCCACTTCACCCGCAGCGACTAAGCGCAACTGCTGAATACTATTGAGCATATTTGTGTATAGGAGTTTATCCAATTCCACTTCACTAGCGAGACGCAGAATTTCCTGCTGAGTTGAAGGTAACTTTTTCGCTTCATGAGAAGACCCCGCAAGTTCTTTTCGTAGATTATTGATCTGCTCATCCAGCGTTTTCACGGAGGGATGCTCTTCATGGAACAAGCGTACCGCCTCCTCGCGTCGTTGTTCCAAAGAAAGAATCTGCTGTTGCAAACGCATTTCACCTTCAAGCACAATGCGAGTTTCCGTATTAATGTCTACGGAACCCACCTGAGAGCGATATGCATTTAATTCCGCCTCAGCACTGTCCAATTTCAGTTTTACATCCGGTATCTGCTGTTCCAAAAAGGCGAGCGTCTTTTCCGCTTCGGCACTACGTTGTTCCACATTCTGGCGAAGATAAGCGCTGGCGACCTGGTTCACAACATTCATCGCCCGATCTGGGTAAATATCTTGATAAGTAAATTCAAGAATACCTGTTTTTTTGCCACGCTCCGCTACCGAAAACGCAGATTCGAAAGCGGCAATAGCATCCAGACGCAAACGACGTGTCACAGCAAATGATTGTCCCTTACAAGCAATCATCCGAAGCACCCCAATGCGCACAGAATCCCCAGCGTAAGGAGCTACCGCTGTTTCCCCAGCACGGCCCCTGAGAACAAAATTGTCGGCATAATCCAGTAGCTTAAAATTCACACTGTCTTCAGCTACCAAAGTCCAAGGCTCGGAACGAAAATCTGCGGGGATTTTTTCCAAAGGAATGCGAAAGTCCAAAAGATCCAAACGGCCTTCGCGATGCAAAAGCCGATCCCAAAAGCCGAGTGGCACGGCCACATTCTGCAAGCGACTTGTTTCCACAGCAGCCCCCATCACACGGCGACTCTTCACCAACTCAATTTCTGTTTCTGAAGGACTTGCTGCCGCAAAAAGACTCCCCAGATCACCCATCATAGCGCTGGCACTTTTACCTTTAGTCTCCACCTGTAATAACGCATTTACTTCATAAACAGGGCGAATCCAATAGGCGGCAAAAATACCGATGATCCCAGACAACAAAAGAAAAAGACCTACCGCAGTTCGATTTTTCCACAAGTCACTGGCAAGCTCTGCCAACTCGTTTGTCTCATCCTGATTTTTCGAAGCCATATAGTATGTTACCTTAATTACTTAAGACTGCTGAATTTTGCTTACCCAGTACGGGGTAAATTTTGAAATAAACTTCCAAGCCATAATAAAAGCACTCTCCGGCCTACGATAAGGATCTGGAATATCCACATCCGCAACCGCGCCATAACGAAATACTTTGTCCTCTAACCATGGGTACTTACGAAGGAGTTCCCCTTTTTGACCCGCTTCCATCACCAAAACTAAATCAGCCCATTTGAGCATATCCATATTCACTTGGCGGGCCTTATGAAGAGAAATATCTAAACCGTGTTCCAAAGCAACCTTCACAGCCATCGCCTCCGGTCCAGAATCCACTACCGCATTTAAACCAGCACTCATTACCGTATATCCTTCACCCAAGGCTTTTCGGAGCAAATATTCTCCTGTGGGGCTACGGCAAATGTTTCCGGTACAAAGCACTAAAATATTTTTCATCGGGGACAAATTAAAAATATGGGGACTTAATGTCTAGGCACCGCAAGCTAAAACGACCAACCCAAATCCTTTAGACTTGGATTTTTTCGGTCTTTCTCGCTTAAAAGAACTTCTACCCGTTCTGGAAGTGGCCAAACGATCCCAATCGCGGGATCATTCCACATTAATCCGCCCTCATCGGTGGGATCATAAAGCCGAGTACACTTGTACACAAATGTCGCCTTTTCAGAGAGCACCGCAAAACCGTGGGCAAAGCCTTCCGGCACATAAAACTGTTTTTTGTTCTCGGCACTCAATACAACACCATGCCACTTTCCAAACGAAGAACTCGATTTGCGCAAATCCACAGCGACATCAAATACTTCGCCCTCAATCACACGAACCAATTTGCCTTGCGGATTATTCTTTTGAAAATGAAGACCACGGAGCACCCCTTGACGTGAACGCGATTCATTATCCTGCACAAAATTCGTGGGGAGACCCGCCAAGGCGAATTCCTTTTCACTAAAAGTTTCCATAAAATAGCCGCGCTGATCGCCAAAAACGGAAGGTTCCACGACCACTACACCTTCCATCGGCGTTTTAATAAAATTGAATTTTCCCATTACTTTTTCCCATACATTTTGGTGTAATAATTCTGATATTCACCATTCACAATATGCTCCCACCACCCTCTGTTATCCAAATACCACTGGATCGTCTTTTGAATCCCATCCACAAATTTCGTTGCTGGGAGCCACCCCAGTTCATTGTGAATTTTAGTGGGGTCAATCGCATAGCGCATATCATGGCCCGCACGATCCTTCACATAAGTGATCAAGCTTTCTGGTTTGCCTAAGTGTTTCAGAATCAGTTTCACAATATCAATATTGCGCATTTCGTTATGACCGCCCACATTGTAAACTTCCCCCACACGACCCTTGTGAATAATCAAGTCAATCGCAACGCAGTGATCTTCAACATAAAGCCAGTCGCGCACATTAATTCCCTCTCCGTATACCGGGAGCGGTTTATCATTCAGGGCATTCGCGATCATCAGCGGAATCAACTTTTCTGGGAAGTGATAGGGACCATAATTATTGGAACACCGAGAAATAGTCGTAGGCACTTTAAAGGTGCGGTTATAGGCTTGCACCAACAAGTCGGCACCCGCCTTACTTGCAGAATAAGGGCTAGAAGTGTGGAGCGACGTTGTTTCCATAAAGAACAAATCAGGCCGATCCAAAGGCAAATCTCCATAAACTTCATCTGTGGAAACTTGGTGGTAACGTTCAATACCATACTTGCGACAAGCATCCAACAGCGTTTGAGTGCCCATAATATTCGTATTCAAAAACACACCTGGATTCTCAATGGAACGATCCACATGGCTTTCAGCAGCAAAGTTCACCACAATATTCGGGTGTTCTTCTTCGAACAGTTTGAAAATATTTTCGCGATCCGTGATGTCCACTTTAGCAAAGCGAAAGTTTGGATGTTGCATCACGGGGGCAAGAGTTTCGATGTTGCCCGCATAGGTAAGGCAATCTACGCATACAATGCGATAATCCGGATACTTTTTAAGCAGGTAATGGACAAAATTGCCGCCAATAAAACCAGCACCACCAGTAACAATAATTGTCATACTCATCTCAATACCTGATTTTCCCTTCCGCAACTTTTTTAAGGTGCGCACCATAAGTGGACTTGCCATAACGAGCCGCAGATTCCATAAGTTTATCCTTGGTAATCCAGCCATTCACATAGGCAATTTCTTCAACTGCAGAGATCTTAATTCCTTGGCGTTTTTCAATCATCGCTACAAAATCGGCGGCTTCCAAAAGACTATCCATGGTGCCCGTATCAAGCCAAGCAAAGCCACGCCCCAGTAACTTAACATCCAAGGTACCGCTTTCCAAAAAGAGCCTGTTCAAGTCGGTAATCTCAAGCTCACCCCGCGCAGAAGGGCTCATATGCTTCGCTAATTGAACTACGCGATTATCGTAAAAATAAAGACCCGTGACCGCATAATTGGATTTGGGTTCCTTCGGCTTTTCTTCCACCGAAACGACTTGACCTTTTTTATCAAAGTCAACAACACCAAAACGTTCCGGGTCTTCCACAAAGTACCCGAAAATACTGGCCCGATGGTGATCCTCCGCATTACGCACGGCCTCTTTCAAAAGAGAAGAAAATCCATTCCCATAAAAGATATTATCACCAAGGACCATGGCACAACAATCATCACCAATAAATTCTTCGCCCAAAATAAATGCCTGTGCAAGGCCATCCGGGGAAGGCTGCACCTTATAGCTCAAACGAAGACCCATACAAGAGCCATCACCCAAAAGTCGTTCAAAATTCGGCAAATCCGTGGGTGTCGAAATAATCAAAATATCCCGAATACCCGCAAGCATCAAAGTAGAAAGAGGGTAATAGACCATAGGCTTATCATACACGGGCAAAAGTTGCTTACTCGTGACCATTGTCAAGGGATAAAGCCTCGTCCCTGATCCACCAGCTAAAATGATGCCTTTCATAAAAAGAACCTCTGAAATACTGAAGTAACTAAACCTTTGAAAAATATAGGAAAGAACAAATACACGATGATTTGTCAATTGTGAATTGTAACCAAATTGGATAACATACCGACAGCCATCGGAAGTAATTTCCCTGATAACGTCTATTCTTATCAATCCATAAAGCTCACCAATTCATCCAAATTCACCGAAGCAAAACGGGTCGCAGAGTCGCTGGTTCCGTAGGGGAGAATGAGCTCATTATGGTGAACAAGGGCTCCGCAAGAATAGACCACGTTGGGCACATAACCATTCCGTTCACGTTCTAGAGGCGTTATCAAGGGCTGCGCCATGCGGGCAATGACACGCGTGGGGTCCACTAAATCTAAGAGAAATGCACCGATACTGTATTTGCGGACGGGACCTACTCCGTGACTAATGACCAGCCAACCATATTTGGTTTCTATTGGAGATCCACAGGTCCCTATTTTCATGTATTCCCAAGGGTAAGCAGGGGATAAAAGAGGGGAAGATTCGCTCCAATTGTGAATATCATCCGAGAACATAATGAAAATATTCTCATCATCTGGTCGGGAAAGCATTGCATATTTGCCATTAATCTTTCTCGGGAATAGGGACATCCCTTTATTACGGATGGCAAGCCCCTGAAGCGAAGAAAATTTGATATTGTTGAAGTCTTTAGTTTCAATGAGTTCCGGGACAGCAATCGTTCCGTTGTACGCATTAAAAGTGGCATAATAAATAACTTCTCCATTATCATCCACAAAGCGCACAAAACGCGCGTCTTCGATACCATTGCTTTGGCTGGGGCTCCCTGGAAAAAGGACGCGTTCCGAGAGATCCATTTTTGGATCAAAATGAACCTCATAATTCGAAAGCGAGAGGGCGTCAGTGGTCACCCTTTCTGCGGGCATCACAAACGGACTTTGCTTGTCCACCGTGATTGCGTTCCACTCATCAATCACCCCTGTCAGGAAAGCGATAGAGGAAATGTGCCCTTCTCCGGTGGCACGGAGACTCAAAATGAACCGGAGGGAATCTGGAGGAACTCCGGTCTGATCGGGATGAGGCACAATGGAAGGGTTAAAAAGAGCTGCAGAAGCAAACGCATATTCCATTAAAAAATAGGAACCAATAAGAATTTTTTGCTGGTGGGATACAGTATTGATAGGATTTAAAGCCACAGCCACTTGTTCATACCTACGTAGCGTCGAACTTTCAATTTCTTTATGCCGACGCATAAAATCAGTATGAAATTTTTTGACTAAATGATCCACTTCTTTTTCAGAGAGGGAAAGTACGTTATCCATAATCTTTTGTGCCGTTTCTTTCCGGGAAGGGTAAAACGGCAACAATAGAACACGAGTACAGTCCGGTTTCAGAAGAATATCCCTGCGAAGGAGTGCTAGTTTTTTGTGCAACATGAATGTATTCCCTGATTTTGCATTTCCGTTAAAGCGAGTAAAAAGGCCAAGGTGGATTCAGAGCCTTCATTTTGGTTTATTCTATTGGTGTGTAAGCCATCGTGGCAGCCCCCAGTACTCGAATCGTACACCATAATACCCACATCGTTCCTGCCAAGGAACCATTCAAAAGCCCGTCGCGCTTCAGTGATCCAAAAAGATTTTTCGGTTGCATTATAGGCCGCAATGCAAGCAGAAACCGTCGCTTGTGCTTCAATCGGTTGTTGATCAAATTTGGCACACTCTCCACTGTAGCAGTAAAAGCCATTATTGCCCACCGGTCTAAAAACACCTGTTTTAGATGTTTGTATGCTCACCAACCATTGAAGTGAAGATAGCCCGATTTCGAGAACTTCATTATTTTTCAAACCAAAAGGAATATTAAAATGCTTTACACAATAGCGATCGTGCTACTCGTTTTATGGGCCATCGGATTGTTATCCTCTTATACGCTGGGTGGATTCATCCATATCCTGCTTATTATTGCGATTATCGCGATTTTACTCCGAATTATCCGGGGGAAAAATATTTTTTGAGTATACAAAGTTTCACAACCAAAGCGCAATGCCAATACAAATAATCATGGCAAAAACCATTATAGAGACAAATACAAATAAGTAGAAAAAAGATTTAGGATTAATGATGAAGTGAGATTTTTCTTCGATTTTGTAATCAAAATCATTATCGTCGAAGTCATAGAGGGCGGCACCACACTTGGTGCAAATACTGTCATTTTCATTACTCTCTGAGTTGCATTTGCGACAGGTAACCATGTACACTCCATTTTATTGTCAAGAAGAATATAAGATTCTTATCAATGACATAGATCCCCTGTGTGATTTAAATCGCTTATTTAAATGTCAGAAAAATGACAATCGATTATAATTCTGATAATTTTGTAAGAAGTCATAATAATTCCGGCGATTTATGGTTTCACCTTACATGGTTCGGATAGGAACTCCAATGACTAAAAAGGCCCCGCCATTGCGGAGCCTTTTGAAGGAGATAAAGCTCTATTGGACCCTATTTTTGCACAACCTTCCAGCTCCCCTGGGCGCTTTTCAGCACATAGATGCCAGGATTGTGGATAAAAGCGTACACGCCATCAGTAGTTACATTCAGGGTAGCCACACGAGTTCCGTTCAGGTTGAACACATCCAAACGTCCGCGAATGCCTTGCACCATGAGACCCTCTGGGACAAAGCGCACGGAACCTGACTGAGCAAGCACCGGAAGCGTGTTCACCGTTGTGGAGAAAATTTCAAAGACGGCACCGTTGAAAGTCACCTCATAATTGTCGCCAGCATCCAGCGTGCCGATGAGGATGTCATAAGTGCCTACTTGGGTGCCTGTTTTACGCGACAGGGCTCCGCTCCATTTGTCCTTACCCAGCAATGCTGTGGCACTGTAAGGGAATACGGGGTCACTCGCTCCGTAGACTTTGGAAGTATCGCGGGCGGTGACGGTGATGGGGTAAGTGGTAATGTCCGCTTTGAGGCCGCTCGGTTGGGCCGCAAGAACATAGTTGGTGGCACTCGTGCCGCTGATAGCATAACCCTTGGCGGTGACGGTTTTGTCAGTGCCCACGTTGGCATTCGCGAAGGTGCCTGTCCCCTCAGTGAACGAGACATCCTCCC
>DBTP01000051.1:0-4703 GCA_002307115.1 Fibrobacter sp. UBA1313
TGCGCCCAGTGCAGGGCGGCTTATCTTTAACGGGATTGCGAGGCAACCTCGAAATATTCAGTCTCAGGGGTGAGCATGTGCAGAGCCTTCAGGTAAATCGTGATGGGGTCTACGCGGTGAATCTTAAAGCGGGCAGTTATGTGCTCCGTTTGGGATCGCGGACTTGGACGCTCTCGTCTAGCCTCAACCGCTAAAAAAAAGAAAGTTTATTTATATAAAAAGGTTGCCTCTTTGAGAGGGAGCCTTTTTTGATTACTCGGCCCAAAACTTGTAAATCCTCACCCCATCCACAATTTTCACCAAGTCCACACTCACACTATCGTAATAGTGCCGCATCAAAAATTCTTTTATTTTGCCGTCTTCAACGGCGGTTTGTCCCACAACATAGACGTTGTCTTTAACCAGTTCTTTCATGGGATTTTGAATACCGCGCTCTCTCAAACTCTGTTCTATATCTGGCCAGTAGACCGTCCAAAATCCGAGGAATATTTGATTTTTGAAGTAACCTACAGGCACGGCCTTGAAAGGCGAAAACCAACAAAACTGCGGACGAATCATATCCAAATGTGAGAGCATATATAAATTTTCAGGATGGCTTTCGAGTTCTTTCTTGAGCTCGCTGTAACAACCATATTTGTGTGGACGACTTTCGTAACGCGCGAGGTTGTATTCGCGGGAATAAAAAAGTTCTGAATTTATATCTGACTTATCTTGTTCTGTACATTCTCTAGTCCTTTGCGCGAAGAAATCTGCTGGTATATAAATCGAAAATTTGAAGGCCACGAGTACAAATATTAAGAGTATCGTATATGTTTTGTGCCAACGAAATCGGATAAGAGGTTTTAGATACCAAAGAGCCACGCACGCACTTCCAAGCCAGATTCCAAATTCCAGCCGATATAAAACGCGCCCCAAAAGCATCAGGTATGCGTAGAGACTTAGCGCTAATAGAAACGCCATAAGCGTAGGCCAAAGTGCCCGCCGATGGGTGACTGCGACCCCCAACAATAAGACAATAAAAGCCCAAAATATAGGGTATCCACTTACCATAGCCGGGCGATTACTGGCGAGAATAAATTTTATTCTTTGCATTTTGGAGTAGGTATTTACTTGAGCCGCACGTTGTAATATCTGGATATTTTGAAGTGAATAAACATCAGGGTCATAAAAAATCCAATTTTTAAATAGCTTATAGTCTTCTTTACTAAAGCCAGCCTCTTCTATATCATCGAAAAAATCAGTGGCGTTACTCCGAGAATAATCCATGATCGCCGCGCGAGTCCCGTTGTACTGAGAATAGTAGGAGTATCCCTCTTCTGACATTGCCTGTTGGTGAATTTTTCCGCATCCCAGTACGGCGATAGCTATAACGACCGCTGTTATCCACAAGCGACGTTCGCCTTTCAGTAATTCTCGGATTCCTGTGTATTTCTTGTAAACCCAAAAATCAGACACATAAATGAGAGCCATGAATGGAAACGCTTGTTGAAAGGCTTCAAAGCGAATCCAAGATCCGCAGAGCATCAACAATCCTCCACCTACCAAAAATGCCCAGTGTCGTTTTTCTTTAGAGGCCCACAGCAAAATAAAGAAACCCGAGATCGTTAAAAATACAGCACTTTTAGTCCACTGAAAAACGATGTACAAGTCATCGCTAAAAAAGGCCACGAAAAACAAACTCACCGCAAAACCAAAAGATCGCCCTAACCTTTGCAATAGAACATAAGTGACGCCCGTCAAGGCACAAAAAAAGAGGCCTATTTGAATCACCAAAAACCAACTCACCGTGGGAAACATCAAGTAGAGTGGTTTTATTAAAAAGCCGAAAATAAAATTAACAAAATGAATTTTCGCATTAGGGGCATTACCATAAGCCCCGGAGAGCATGGATGCCAAATAAAAATCATCGGATTCTTCAAACTTGGTTTCACAAAAACAAAGTGCGAGTGCCAAGAATGCCAAATTTAATGCTATCGCAAGCACAGCGTTTGATTTTAGAAGTTGCGATAGTTTCTGTCTCATACCCTCTCATTATAGCTATTTTATACCCTATGGGTATCCTTAAAAATTTTGGGCTCTACATTGTTGCAAGCATTGCGGCAACCGTCCTCCCCTATCTTGCGCTCCAATATTGGAGCGGCATCGCCTACCGTGGCTTTATGAGTTTCGATATTCTCGTTTTGTCCATTGTGTTCGTGGCTTTCCGCTACCATCAGGGAAAACTTCGTTTGGCTCTCCTATGTTTTTGTTTTTTGGGGGGAATTCTATCTATCGGATGGGATTGGGAAAACTTGTACCAAGAATCTTTTGATTTCGCCTATTGGGTGGAGTCTTTCAGAGAATCATGGAAAGGAATCTTCGTACTCATCCTTGCTTTTCTTTTGCAAATCGGAAGCTGTATATTCGTCGTGTCGCGCGCCAAACCCGTTGGTGCCGCCGCAGCCATTCTTTTTATTCTCGGCCTTGTCATTATGCATAACGTCATGTACGCCATCAATTCCACCATCCCTATACTGGAATTTCCCGCCCTCGAACAAATGGAAACTTATTCCAAAAATCAGTTCAAAGATACGCGGAACGAATTATCCAAAGAAACCCAAACTGCATTTCCTGACAATAAAAGTCAGGCGGTATCGCTGAAGCATCTGGATGCGGCCCGCACCGATGTGATTATTCTTTTGGAATCGTGGGGTGTTCCCATGGACGTCAAGCGTATGCAAAGTGAGTTTGCCTTTTTTAATTCCCTTCCTCACGTTTATTCTGGGCTTCAAAAAAACGATAGCTCTAGGACAGCCTTTGCAGAGCGCGCCAGTTTTGGAAATGCGATGAATGCCCTCCGTGTTCATGAGTTTGAATCCATTTATCTTTTTGGTGGTTCTGATTCGCTACATGAACGTTTCCGTTACATTCCCGCCATGGGGTTTCAAAAAATATTTTTTGGAAAAGATTTGAACGGGGATTCGTGCCCCTATGCGCAACCGGGTATTTGCGATAAAAATGTTGCAGCAAAAATTGATTCCCTGTTGAGCGAGGTGACTCTAAATTCAGCCGATTCAACTCACAAAATTATCGCTTGGACGACTCTTGCGACCCATTTCCCGATGAAAAATTCCTCAACCTATTATAATTCTTTGCAACAAACGCAGAGTTTAATTATTAGCCTTGCAAAAAAGCATCCCGAGGTGCGTTTCATTGTGCTGGGGGATCATGAACCGCTTCTTTGCTCCAAAGCATTTCGAACCGCATTTTACCGAAAATGGGTCCCCTTTGTCGTATTGAACTAGGATTATTTTCTGGAAATTATTGGTTCATCGGTGGTGCAACGGATCAACATTGTAAAGTTTTTCTTGAACAACGAGACTTGACGTCCTCCAACTCACTATTCCCCAACGGGGACCTCACGAAGTTACCTCTTTTACAATTCTTTACGTTACTGATTTCCTTGATTTTGCTCACCTAACGTGCGAAAGGAGGCCTATACTTTTATTGTAACGTTCCTTTTTTTTTCAAATTGGGTATATTTCGCTCATTCATTTCCCCTTAAGGAGTTTTCATGAAGCAGAAGTTTATTGCAGTCTTTGTCGCTTTGGCATTTGTCGGTTTTGGTTGGGCAGCGCCCAAACACAAGGTAGTGGTGTCTGCCCCAGCAGAGGAAGAGGAAGTGGCGGAAGATGAAGATGCGACCGCAGTAGAGGACACACAAGAAGAAGAAGTAGAAGATACAGAGAACGCAGACGAAGAAGAAGTTGTTGCTCCAGCCCCCAAAAAAGTTAAAAAAGTCAAGAAAAAAGCGGCGGAAGATCCGGCTTACTTCTTGGGATTTGGCACTGACCTATTAGGCGAAAACTTCGGCTATTGGCGTGCCACCCTTAACGTGACCGCCGATGTTTCCCTCTATATTCTTTTGAACTATGCAATTTCCTCTACAACCTCAGAAACTGCGGGTGTGTCCACTCCTACCGATGTCACTTCCTATGGTGTTGGTGCTGGCGTTTCCTATGGCTTTGCAACCCCTATTCTCCCGACTTACGCAGGTTTAGCGCTGGTCTACAATGGTAGCACCGACAATGATTATATGGAGCTTGATTTCCAGATTTTCGGGGGCATCAAAGCATCACCCGTTAAGGGCTTTGAAATTGCCGCACAACCGGGTTTTGATATTAAATATGTAAGCTACACCCAGAATGATGGGCTAACTAAAAATTCAGCAACAACATTTGGTCTCGCCACTCGCGTATACCTTACCTGGTTCATTTTCTAATTTCATATTTTACTTAAAAAAAGCTGTCGGATTTCCGGCAGCTTTTTGTGTTTTTTGCAACCTTTTTTAGTAATATATAGGCCATGGAGAAATATGAGATTCCCCCATCAGCCATTTTGATAGGGAACGGGGTCATGGGAAAGCGACACTTAGCGAGGTTACAAAATCACAATCTCGTTTTTAATGCCGTACTTGACAGTGAAACCGAACTTCGAGAATTTTGGGAAGCCGAAGGCCACAATATATCTCCGGGCCTTGCTATAATCGCAAGTCCTGCAACAACGCATTTTGCTTACACTCAATTTTTTTTGGATCAAGGGTGGTCTGTTTTTGTGGAAAAACCTCTCGCCACCTGTAGTGAAGAAGCAAAAATACTTGTCACAAAAGCCCGTACCTACGATCTCCCGCTTTTTGTGGGCCACAGTGAAAAATATCATCCAGC
>DBTP01000051.1:5044-6176 GCA_002307115.1 Fibrobacter sp. UBA1313
CACCGAGAAAATTTGTTCTCAGAGCGCGCCCACGATGTAAACGTCACCTTTGACATTTTGGTGCACGATTTGGATTTGATCTTTTACACGCTAGGGAGCACCATTGCCCCCACCGTGAAAGTCATGAAGGCCCGTGTCGAGTTTGATTCTGTCTCTGCGGAACTTTCTTTTGCAAATGGCGTTACCGCCTCCCTTTATGCGAATCGTAATGCAACCCACACAGAACGAACTATTGCAGCTATTGGCCCCAATACTGTTTTGAAAGTAGATTTGGCACAAAATAATTCATTTCCCAATGATGCCCTCGAAAGAGAATACGAGGCACTTTTTGCCACCCTAAAAACGCCACAAAATAATAGAGAGGCTATTCAAAGTGCTTTGCTCGCAGTGCAAACTGCCGAGACAATTAATTCATTATGTTGAGATATGCAAAACAAATAAGCTGGTGGGGATTATTGACGAGTTTTCTCCTGATTATGGGTTGTAGCAGATATACCTACACAAGAAATCTGAGCCTTTCAGGAGGCTCTTTTGAGGTCACGCGAACCGATCATTGATGGGGTAGCTAACCACCTTTAATAACAACGAGGTCAGTGCCGATATCTCTTTCGGAAAGAATCAATCCATACCCCTGAATAGCATAGAACAAAACGATTCAACAATTGCGAATCTCGAGTATGATCTGACCTTATTTACTTTTGGTCTTCAATATAAAAGGTTACAAAAATTTAAAAACCACCTCATGGTAGGGGGAGGAGGAGGGCTTATGCCGTATCCTTATGTTTTTGCAATCGGAGGGATCAACACTAAACACTTTGAATTTGGTCTTAATGCTCATGTGGGGGTGGGGTATGGAGAATCGAACTATGCAGGCACTGCTCATTGGGAAAAAGAGCGAAGCCTTTCGAATTGGGATGTCTATGATGATTTTGACAATGAAGCGGGAGACACCACATTCACAACAAATGATGATTTTTTTCATTTCTACTTAGGGGCGGGCTTTTTCACCAGCGTCTATGTCTTTAATTTTGCACTGAGTTATTCTGGGACCCTTGTAGAGCCCGAATTATTTACCGATAAACTCCCGGCCCCCTATACCTTTCATGGAAGCAACGAATACACCATTGACATC
>DBTP01000051.1:6432-23664 GCA_002307115.1 Fibrobacter sp. UBA1313
ATCAGCCGCACCATCCAGGATAAATATCAAATAGAATTCTGTATTCTCCATATTGTTGGGTCCCAATTAAAAAAGAAACCTTGGGCGATAGACATGAAGCTCAGTTACATTTTCTAAAATTAAGCACAAGGTTTAGTCACACTCCTTGGAGCAATAATGAAAAAAGTTATACTCACCCTCTCCCTTCTTTTAGCCGCAGTTGTTTTGATTTCCTGTGGCGGATCCAGAGGAAACCCCAGAGAATTTCTCGGAGAGAAATCCACTCATATCAGCAAAAAGACTCCGATCTATCTGATTAGTGAAAAAGAGGATCTTGGATTGGGTGAATTTATTATTGACGATCTCCTCAGCAAAGGCTACAAGATCGAACCCAAATTCTCTATTGATGATCCAAGTATTGATCCCAATGGAGTCGCATTGCGATACACGTTCCATAAGAAATTCAGCAGCGGGTCCTTCCACATGATTTTTACAGGAGTAAATATCCAGATTTTCTATCCAAAAACCAACTTGGTGGGTAACTATAACTGGCGTAGAAAGTACAATAAGGCAAATAGTACTGAAGCTATCGCTGAAGAATTTGCGGCGCATCTGGAATCGATGCAGTAATATTCAATCTTATTTTTTCAATAAAAAACGCAACGGAAATCCGCTGCGTTTTTTATTCATCCATTTTACAAGATACCGGGACCTACGGCTATAGCCCTTTGCCGAAAGCCAAACGAACCTTGATTCACTCGTGTTAAAATAGACGCAAGGAGATCCAGAGTCAAGAAAACAAAATAAATTCTTTACTCCAACTTGGAATAACTTGGTTTTTTTTGCTTTTTAGGCCTATCGCACAAGCCATTTATGGGCAGTCGCCTCGTCCCAGCCTTTGCGCACCGCATAGTCTCGAATCTGATCTTCCCCCAGTTTGCCCACACTAAAGTAAGTGCTTTTGGGATGAGCCATATAATACCCGCAAATGGAACTCACGGGCAACATCATGTACGATTCTGTGAGGCGAATGCCGATGCGTTCCTCTACCTGAAGCAATTGCCACAAAGTCCCTTTTTCCGTATGGTCAGGACACCCAGGGTACCCCGGCGCCGGGCGAATTCCAAATTTCGTTGCAGAATCAGGAGCGTATCCCCAATATTTTTGGCGGACTTCCGCATGGAGCTTTTCCGCGAATGCTTCAGTCAAACGGTCCGCAATACTTTGGGCGAGAATCGCAGAATAGGAATCGCCAGCGTTTCTGAATTGTGCACAAAAACTATCGACCCCAAAACCCACACTCAACGCAAAAAGCCCGATCCAATCCTTTTCATGCGGGTTAAAATAGTCCGCAAGAGAGCGACACGGAGCCTCTGCACTCAAAGGAATTTGTTGGCGCAAAAAATGGAGTTTGGCAATGGGATTTTCAGAATGTGGAAGGCCACAATTACAGGGAAGAGGCAGCACGTCTAGGGAATCCCCTTTTCGCTGTACTGGGAAAAAACCGATGACGGCACGGGCCTCGAAAAGGTTTTCGGCAATGATCTTTTGAAGCATCGCCTGTCCATCCGCATAAAGCTTACGCGCTTCTTCTGCCTTGGTATCCGTCCCCTGGAGTATTTCCGGGTACCGCCCCTTCATTTCCCATGCGCGGAAAAAGAAGGACCAATCGATGAAAGGAACGAGTTCCGCTAAAGGAATCGCTTTTAACGTGGTTACCCCGGGGTAGCGGGGCGTTGGCGAATGGAGCCATTTTGGAGTTTCATTCATAAAGACCCACCTCTAAAAATTCATTTCTGGACAAATCGACGACAATCAATATGAACCCATTTTCATTCGTACGAGTGCTGTTTTTTCACAAAAAAATTTGCAAAAAAAACACTTAAAACAGAGCTTCTCCACGAGATTGCGCTTCGGTAAGGCTCACCGTTTCCGTAGCGGCAATCGCTTTTTGGTGATCCTTTCGCAAAAATTCCTGATGCGTTTTCAGTTCTCTAAGGAACCCGTCACGCTTTTTAGGGTTCACCCATTGTTCCACCATAGAAACACTCTGGCCCGCGTCAGAAGCATAAATCACAGGCGCATCCAACTCTGGGGCAATCTTCACCGCCGTGTGGATACTCGAAGCCGCCGCACCACCGATCATCAGCGGCGTATTCAAACCTTCGCGGCGGAACGCTTTCGCCACAAGGATCATCTCATCAAGACTCGGCGTAATCAGGCCCGAAAGTCCCACCAGATCCGGTTTGTGTGTTTTCACCGCTTCTACGATCTTTTCGCAGGGGACCATAACGCCAAGGTCAATCACTTCGTAGTTGTTACAGGCAAGCACCACACTCACAATATTTTTACCGATATCGTGAACATCTCCTTTGACCGTCGCCATGACAATTTTGCCCGCCTTGGAAGACTCGCCCTGTTTTTGTTGCGCCTCGATGTAAGGGAGAAGCACCGCCACCGCGCGCTTCATGACGCGAGCACTTTTCACCACCTGCGGCAAGAACATTTTTCCTTCACCAAAAAGTTTGCCCACTGCGTTCATTCCGTCCATGAGGGGGCCTTCAATCACCTCCACCGGATTTTCGATCTGCTGACGCAGTTCTTCCACATCCGCTTCCACAAATTCATCAACGCCCTTTATCATCGCGTGACGAATACGATCCTGTACGCTTCCCCCGCGCCATGCGAGCAAATCGGCCTGATCCTTGCCTTCGGTTTTGCGGCCCTTGATTTTTTCCGCATAGGCGAGAAGTTTATCGGTGGCGTCTTCACTCCGATTGAAAATCAAATCCTCGATCAGCTCCCGTTCTTCCAGAGGAATATCCTCATAAACCGGAAGCACTCCCGCATTCACCAAACCGAAATCCATGCCCGCTTTTCCCGCATGGTACAAAAAGCAGGAATGCATACTTTCACGGATGGCGTTGTTGCCCTTAAAGGCAAAACTCAAATTGCTTACACCGCCCACCACATGCGCATGGGGCAAATGTGTTCGAATGTAACGACAAGTTTCAATGTAATCCTTGGCGTAGTTTGCATGCTCCACCATGCCCGTTCCAATAGTAAGGATATTTGGGTCAAAAAGAATCTCCTCTGGCGGGAACTCCAGCTTATCCACCAGCAGGTGGTACATGCGCGTACACACTTCAATGCGGTGTTCGTAAGTATTCGCCTGTCCGTTTTCATCAAAGGCCATACAGACCAGAGCAAAGCCGCGACGGCGAATCGCCTCGGCCTTTTTAAGAAATGCCGGTTCCCCTTCCTTGAGGCTGATGGAATTCACAATGCCTTTGCCCTGCACGCATTCCATGCCCGCTTCTAAAACTTCCCAACGGGAACTATCGATCATCATCGGGCACCGCGCCACAGAAGGTTCAGACATCAGAAGATTCAAAAAGTGTACCATGGTGGCCTTAGAGTCGATCATGCCATCGTCCAGGTTGACATCTATCACCTGTGCGCCACTTTCCGCCTGTTGCACACCGATGCTCACCGCTTCCGAGAACTTTTCTTCACGAATCAGACGTGCAAACTTCAGAGAACCCGCAATATTCATGCGTTCCCCAATATTCACAAAGCGACTGTCGGGCGTGACCTCCAAAGGTTCCAGACCTGAAAGCCAACAGTGAGGCGACCGCGGAGGGATCATACGCGGACGTTTTCCCTGAATCGCTAAGTTCATCGCACGAATGGTATCCGGATTGGTACCGCAGCATCCACCCACGATATTCACCAGGCCTTCCTCTGCAAAGGTGGCAATCCACTCGGCCATTTTCTCCGGCGTTTCATCGTAACCCCCAAATTGATTCGGAAGCCCGGCATTCGGGTGTACACTCACGCGCATAGGCGCCGTACGAATATCCTCTAAATGCGGAAGCATGTCTTTCGCTCCGAGCGCACAGTTAAAACCGATACTAAAAATCGGAAAACTAGACAAACTATATAAGAAAGCCTTCGCGGTCTGCCCCGAAAGCAAACGACCACTCGCATCGGTGATGGTCCCCGACACACAAATCGGGAACAATTCGCCACGCGCCTCACATTCTTCCTGGATCGCAAAAATTGCCGCTTTGCAATTCAAAGTATCAAACACCGTTTCCACAAGCAAAATATCCGCGCCGCCATCCAAAAGGCCGCGAACCTGTTCATGATAGGCTTTTACCAAATTCTGAAAAGTCACCGCACGGAACGCTGGGTCTGCCACATCCGGAGACATACTCGCCGTTTTAGACGTTGGCCCCATGGACCCCATCACGAAACGCCGACGCGACTCCACACCTGCCTGCTTTTCCTTTGCATAACAGGCATTCACGGCACCCTTCGCCACACTCGCCCCCGCCTTACTCAATTCGTAAGCATAATCCGCGAGATGATATTCAGCCTGCCCAATCGAAGTGGAACTAAAAGTATTGGTCTCAATAATATCTGCGCCAGCATCCAAATAAGCGGTGTGAATGGAGGCCACCTTCTCAGGAGCCGTGAGACACAGCACATCGTTGTTCCCCTTGAGATCCACTGGGTGGTTTTTCAAGATTTCTCCACGGAAATCCGATTCTGCAAGGTGCAAACGTTGCACCATCGTCCCAAACGCCCCATCCAAAAGAAGAATGCGGTTGTCACAAGCCGCTTGAAGATCTATATAAGATTGAGAAAAAGGGAGTTGCATGAAAAAACCTCAAAATAGTGATAATCTAAAGCTAGTTAAAGGAAAATGAAATCTCGCTCATTTATGCGTATTTCCATATCTTTGCATAAAATAAAAATTTTGTAGTTTCCTTGCAACCGATGCTTTTCTCTACGCATCCAAAGTACAGATGAACGAAAATGCAGTAATCAAAAAACTCCGTGAAGGAGATCTTGGTGTCCTTGAAGCCGTGTGGAAGGAAGATAGCGCCAAATTGCTGAATTTAGCCTTTCGTATTCTTCTGGACCGAGACGCCGCCGAAGACATCCTAATGGATGTGTTTGTGTCCGTTCCCGAGGCGATTGTGCATTTTCGCGGAGAATCCAGTATTTCTACCTGGCTTTATCGCATGACCACGAACGCCTGCTTAATGAAAATAAGAAGTAGCAAGCGCCGCGCGGAGATTCTGAGCGAAAACCACGAAGATATCGAAAGTTACTCTATTGGTCACAAAACAGAGGAACTTCCGATTTATGAAGTGGAAGCTCTAGAACGGGGTTTGGCAAAACTGACCCCAGAATTACGCAGTTTGTTATGGCTCAAAGATGCTGATGGTCTTGATCTGAAATCGTTGGTTGGTATTTTTAATGTTCCTGAAGGCACTCTCAAGGCGAGATTGTCCCGAGCGAGAGCTCAAGTTCGTGAAGCCCTTCAAGAGGAGGTAAGCTATGCTTGATTTATTTGATTTTTCCAAAGCCGACCGCCTCGTTCCCCGAGAGGATTCATGGGCTAAGGTTATGGTTCGCATTGAGGCGAGAAAAAAAGAAAGAAAAGTTATTCCTTTTCGCTTTTTTTCTTCGCTCTCCGTAGCCGCCAGTGTCTTTTTTGTTGCAGGGGCTTTGTTCCTTGGAATGCAAACAAATACAGATGTCACTCAACCGAGCAGCAGTATTGCTGATTCCGAGTACTTCTCCTGGTACTCGGAACTCGGTTCCGGACAAGCTGTCAGCACATTTTCTACCACCATTGATAATTATTTTCAATAGGAGAATAGGATATCTATGAATAAAATTTTCACCATCAGTGGGCTCATTCTCGCCGCGTCTGTGGGATTTTTCATCAGTGCGGTAGTGTTTAAGAGCGACAACAGACCTCCCTATGAACAAGGAATGGAGAGATTCCAATGCGATCGGGATTCCTTCCCAAGTCGGAATGGCATGGGTTCTAATAAGTATTCCCAAAATAATCGTGGCCCCATGATGCAAGGTCCATCCAAATACAAGATGGATTCTCTGCTGGAGCTTTCCAAAGATCAGACCGCCGCCATGGAACAACACATGAAATCCTCCAATTCTTTGCGGAAAGCACTTACCCAAAAAATCAGAGATGCTGAATTTCGTCTGCACGATGCTTTAAATGCAGAGACTATCTCTGAAGCCGATTTGAAATCAATTCGCACCGAGCTTTTGGCTCTAAATGAGCAACGCTTAGATAACAAGATTACCGATGTCCGTTTCTTTGTCTCTACACTCACTCCCGAACAAAACAAAAAACTTCGAGAGTTGGATTCAAAAATGATGAAACAGATGCAAAACGCCCCCAGAGGGATGAATAAATTTGATGGTGATGAAGATCCAGGCGAAATGGAGCCGGGTGGTCCGCGCCGGGATGGACAAGGACCACACATGGATGGTAATGGCCCTCACCAAGACGGACAAGGACCTCGCATGGGTGACAATGGTCCGCGCCCAATGACTCTTCCACCGCAAGAACGCTAATTAGAAGTTCCTCCATACCCAACAAAAGAGCGGGATCCTTCGGGGTCCCGCTTTTCGTTTATTTCCGATATAGTACCAAAATTCTACAGAATCTGTGGTTTTTCAAATGCATTAAAGGGGTTCTTCAACAGCGTCCATGGCGCGTTTTACAGTTTCAATACCCGACCCAGTCCGGGGTGCCTCATCACTCAAAATTTGCCGATACCGGCGGGCACCTGCAAATCCATTGAACAACCCAAATAAATGACGCGTCATAATATTCAAAGGACACCCCGCCGCAAGTTCGCGTTCCATATAGGGTAAAAAGCATTCCAAAAGTGCTTTTCGGGTCGGGGGAGCTACACTCGGCATTCCAAAAATCCGCACATCCGCATCCGCAAGAAACCAAGGGTTCTCGTAAGGTTCTCGGCCTACCATCACACCATCCACTTGGGTAAGCAATGATTCCACAAGATCCATGGTGCGCACGCCACCATTCAAAGAGATATTCAAGTGTGGCATTTCTTTTTTTAAGCGATAAACAAAATCATAATTAAGCGGTGGTTTTTCCCGATTTTCTTTGGGGCTCAAACCTTTGAGCCAAGCTTTGCGCGCATGGATGATAAACGTATCACAACCCGCATCCGCCACATATTTCACAAAATCAAAAAAGAATTCCCACGAATCATCATGGTCAATACCGATGCGCGTTTTCACAGTCACCGGGATTTTCACCACGGCTTGCATCGCAGAAACGCACTCGCCCACACACTGTTTCTCTTTCATAAGGCAAGCGCCAAAAGCACCGCTCTGCACACGGTCCGAAGGACAACCGCAGTTTAAATTCACTTCACAAAAGCCTGTATCTTCTGCCATCTTCGCGCAGGTGGCAAGCATTTTGGGGTCACTCCCTCCGAGTTGAATCGCGAGAGGGTGCTCAAATGTATCATGGCGCAAAAATCGATGGGGATCGGCGTGCAATAACGCATTCGCGGTGATCATTTCGCTATAGAGTAGGGTATGCCTGCTCAGCAATCGCAAGAAATATCTTTCATGGCGATCCGTGTAATCAAGCATGGGGGCAACAGAAAGGCGGCGGTTGAAATTCAAATCCATAAGCCAAAAATAGTTTTTGTAGCTATAATAAGGAGTATGAGTTCGATCCAAACCATCATTGTATCCGGTGGCACCCACGGCAACGAGCTGACGGGCATCAAGCTTCTTGAAAAGTGGAGTAAACACCCAGAATTATACACCAACCGCTGTCCTACTGCGCACGTTGAACTGGTACACACTAACATTGCCGCAAGCAGACTCTGCCGTCGATACGCCGACCAGGACCTTAATCGAAGCTTTTCAGAGACTCTTCTGTCTTTTGTGGGTGATCCGGAAAATTACGAAATGCGTCGTGCAAAAGAACTGAACGCAAAATTTGGTCCCAAAGGCCCCAAGACAAGAACAGATCTCATTCTGGATGTGCACAACACAGAAGCAAAAATGGGTTTTTGTTTAATTATCTCCGCCCACGATCCTTTTACTATGAGAGCCTCCGCAGAGCTTGTCCACGAATTTCCAGATACTCATATTTATTATCAGCCTGAAGAACGGAGCATGTCTCCTTATTTTGGAACCCTCGCTAAAGCAGATATTTGCCTTGAAGTGGGGCCTCAAAGTCATGGCACGATCCATGCCGATCTTTTTGAACAAGCGGAGCGCATCGTTATCCGTTATCTGGAACTCGCCCAGGAATGGAACCGAGGCCTTTTGCAACAAAAGAAAAAAAAATCTGTGGACGTTTATACCCAGTACAAAGACATCGACTATCCGCGAGATGAGGCAGGAGAGATCAACGCGATGATTCATCCCTACTGGCAAGATCGCGACTATAGCGCACTGAACCCTGGAGATCCTTTATTCCGTACATTTGATGGAGAAAGCCTCCCTTACAAAGGCACTAGAAAAGTTTGGCCCATTTTCATTAATGAAGCCGCTTACTACGAGAAAAAAATTGCGATGAGCCTTACACTCAAAACACGAGAAGAATGGTAATGGAACAAGAACAAGACAAAGAGGTCGTAGACATTTCCACAGAAGATAAGATCAACAATCTTCTTACTCTCATCAATGATCAAAGAAATGAAAATTGGGTTTCTTCCTTCCACAAAATTCTGGATGCCTTTGAAGATTTCTTGACACAACGACCGGAGCCACCTCAAGATTGGCTCAATCGTTTTACCGCTCATGATAAGAAATTTGATTACTACCAAATCGTTCTCCCTGATGATTTTCAGGATCCTTATGAGGAAGATTTAGGGAATATTCAGCGTTTACGTGGTGAATTTGCCGATGTGCCTCCCACAATGGCCTTAGAACATTTGCTTATCAGTC
Organism: Fibrobacter sp. UBA1313; assembly: GCA_002307115.1. Lineage (GTDB taxonomy): Bacteria > Fibrobacterota > Fibrobacteria > Fibrobacterales > Fibrobacteraceae > UBA1313. The sequence goes on from DBTP01000051.1 coordinate 15,181, forward strand.
GCAATTACTTTATCTTTGAAAATGGACACGCAGAGCCGATTGCGGCACCGCGCCCCATTTTGATGTTGGAAAGTTCTGACGGTAGTGATGAGGAAGAGGAAGAAGAGGATGATGAAATCCTCGACCTGCACGATAAAATCGTTCATCACAAGAAAACATCAAAAGTGGACTGGGATTGTTGCATTTCCTTATTTCAGGATGGAAGCTATTATGCCTACAACCTGAATAATGATGAAGAAGAAGAACTTGGAGAAGATATTCAATCGATTCTTCAGAAGCAGATGCTTGTGTTTTCAGAAATGCGTATTGTAATTCCTGTGGAAGGACGCGACTACGGAATCCTTAGAAACTAGAGTAGGTTTGTATGAATGCTCGGATAGCTATAATCTTAGCGACGGTCTTCTTTACCACAGAAGCCTTTTCCGAGTTTATCACACCCACAATTCCGCCCTCCTCCAATAAAAATTTTTTCAGGGATACAAACATGGACGGGCGTATGGACCGTCTTGAACTTTGCTTCTTGGGAAACATCACACAAGAGTATCTTGAAAACACCATAGACAGTGTCTGCTTTACTTGGCCCGATACCTTAGCGACGTCTCAAAATTATTGCATTCAACATAATGCGCTGTATATTGATTCGACTTCTAGCCGCCGCCTTTTCTATGACTTACCCCAGTCGGCAAATATTCAACCCAATCTCACAGAATTAAATTCTATTAAGTTTGAAAAACCTTATGGCTCTGTAATGTTGTATTACAAAACAGAGTCAAATTCTATTGTTAAAAATGATTCTAGCGAACTACAAATGAAAGACGGCATGGCACCAGTAATCAAAGAAGCGTCTCTCAAAAGTACCCAAGGAAAAGGCACAGATACCCTCATCGTCACGTTTTCAGAAGGGGTTTTAGAGAATCAAGAAGGCACCAGTATCTTTGAATTCAAGTCTTCAAAAGATTCTGCCATTCGCGAACTACGACATTCCACTATTCAATGGGATCTAACGAACACCCAAGCCACACTGACTTTTGGAACAGAGGTGGACAAGTCGCAACGTTTATCACCACGGGATTCTATTCGCCTTCGTGCACTAGCCACCAAGGACATGGAATTAAACAAGGTTCCCGAAAATTCGCCATTTCACTCGGTGCCGGGGACCTATCCATTCACAACTTTTACCAATCCTTCCGCCGAATTTTTTGCCAATGATTCTCTAAAAAGAATGCCTATTTTCCAACTTCTATTTATGCCCTTTGAAAGTAATTCACCAAGTTCTTCCGAAATGGGAGTTGCCATTGATATCGGTGGACAAGAACTTGAAAACGCAGTCAAAGAAACCTTACGGGATCGCCGAAAAAGTCAAGTCGAAGGACTCAATTTAAGCGAAATCGTTGTGGAACCCGAAAAATTATTTTTCTCACTGGAACTCCAAATTTTTACCAATCATGGAGCTTATGTCGCGAGTACGCACAGCGAAATTCCATGCACTGATTCTCGTTTTTCAGGACTTTCTACTGGCAACGGCAACTGCCTCTCTGATTCAAAAAGATTATTCTTGCGTTGGAACTTTATGTCCGTAGATCACCGCATCGTTGGCACCGGCGTTTTCATTTTTAAAACCCTAGTTGCCATTAGCTACGATGGTTTGGTAATCTACCGCAATGATCAAGAATCAGGCAAAGGCCTTTATTCTTGGGGCGTATTTCGGCGTTAGTTTGTATGGATCTCTTTGAATTATCCATTTACAAGCATTACTTTAAACTGGCCTCCTTTCCATCATTAGAGTCGATCTCTCAAAATATTTCATTGGATGTTTTATTAGAACGTTATGATGCATTCTTTTTCGATGCTTTCGGTACGTTGTATAACCACAAGCATTATATCTACCCCAATGCCCAAGAAATGTTCCAGCGTGTACGAGAAAAGGGAAAGATCGTAAGACTGATCACTAACGCCGCGTCCCAGCCGATTCCCAAACTCATGGAGGATCTCCATGCGATGGGTTTCCATTTTGAGAGAGAGGAAATTTTTTCTTCTGGGGAACTATTAACCTCTGTGAATCAAAAATTAAAAATCGCCGAAGCCTTCTATATTGGTCACCCTGCGGGAACGGCATTTCTTACTACTGCGGGAATTTCTGTGCAAGAAAACCCCAAAGAAAATGTAGTCGTTGTCTCTGCTGCGGTCGAGGATCCCACCATTTATTCCAAAGCCTTAGAAATTTTAAAACGCCCCGGGGGGCATTTAATTGTCTTGAACCCAGATGCTTGGGCACCTCGCATTGAAGGTCCCCGCGCGCCAGTCTCTGGAGCTTACGCCCATCGTCTTAAAATAGAATCCAATTGCAAAGCCACCTATTGCGGCAAGCCTTTCCCTGAACTTTTTCTCCGTGCAATAAAAAGTCTCCCTCCAAACACAAGAACGGTAATGATTGGCGATACACTCGCCACAGACATCGGGGGAGCACTCTATGTAGGCATAGATGCCGCACTCATTGTAGGGCGCAACATGGACAAAGAAACTCTCGCGGGCGATGAGATCTCTTTACGGGTACGCCCCACCTATTATCTGGTGTAAATACGCGTCCAACTTTAGGGCTCTTTTTCAGAAGGGACCGGAGCCACCAGAGAATCGCCTAAACAACGTTCCACATAAACGGTATCATGAACATAAATGGTATCGCGGAAAACATAGGCCAACTGGGGCTGTTTTGCAAGTGCCACAGTAGCAGCGCTTTGTGGCAAGGAAGTTGCCATCGTCGTTGAACTTGAAGACACCACAGTCAAAATAGAACTCGAAGAAACGGCAAGACTTGAGGACGCGACAATAGAAGAGGAAACACTCCCCTTCTCTTGTGTCTTAATCTTCTCAAGAAGGATATTCCGCTTTACTCCTAAGTCCTCTAAATGAGACTTCAGATACGCTTTCTTCTGAGGCCGACGCTCCCGAGCGCAAGCGAGCTTTTCTCTCTGAATCTCTGAATCCAAATCAGACAATTCCTTATACAACGGGCCTTCTCCTTGAGGTTTCTCATCTGGAGAGAAAAAGCCCACAAAAGAGTCCCAAAGAGACTTTTCTTTGGGGGCATCGGCAAAGGAAAACACGGAAAAGACAATCAAAATACTGAAAAAGAAATATCGCATTGACAAATGATAAGAAAATAGAATCGTCTTTACTGATTTTTTTTGAAGTTTTTATTAGATTTGTACCCTCCCTGCGGGAGTAGCTCAGTTGGTAGAGCGTCAGCTTCCCAAGCTGAATGTCGAGAGTTCGAACCTCTTTTCCCGCTCTTGAGAAAACCACCCAGAAACGGGTGGTTTTCTTGTTTTTCTCTCTTCTAGCGATGCTAGAATTTAAATATCATACCAAAACGCATTTGTCCATCACGGACACCATCATTATTACCAACATCTTTGATAGTTGCAATGTCAAATTGTAATACGTCAGAAAGCATGACTCCCATACCAATATCCACTTCCTGGCGCTTACCCGTTTTATCGTAGAGGTAACCTAAGCGCACAGCGACTGTATTTGAATAAGTATACTCCGTGCCAACATTAAATACGCCTTGCAACAAGGAATTTTTAGCGGTTCCAAGACCACTTCCACCGAGTTCCGGATAAAGAATCGATTTCCAAGCGGCAACGTAAAAAGGTTCTGGTTCACCCTTGTCGTTGTCGTACACGGTTTCGCGGTTGTAGTCCGCAGCAAAAATCAAACGATGATCTACTGAATTGATGAGTTCGTAAGCGAGTCCTAAACGCCATGTTAAGGGGAGCGGATCCTGATTCGATTTTTCTGTGTAATAAATGCTAGGACCAATATTCGCAAGGACTAAAGCGATACTCAAGTCATCGACCAACAGATCTTTTTTCAGTATACTTACATCAAATGCATAGCCAAAGGTGGTCGCTTCATCTCCGCCTGTAGAGGCACCAGAGCTTAAATCAGAATAGAAGAACTTTACAGAAAGACCAAAGCCTACTTTTTGAGTGAGTTTAGTACCATAACTCAACCCTCCGACAATTTCAGAGCTGTTCGAAGCCGTGCCATCATCCGCTGAATAGTCGCTAGAAACAACGGTCTCACCAAAAGAAATAAAGTTCACAAAAAAACCGAGAGTTCCCCATTCAGCGAGCGGAATCGTCATCCCTGCGAACAAATGATACAAGTCTGGAACATTCAAAATGGGGAGTAATTTTTCGTAGAAAAATGAAAGCTGATAATCGGCATCTTTGTATTGTTCTACCCCTGCACCAGTGCTAAACCAAACATCATTCCCTTGTGGTAAAACCACCCAGACGCGATTACTGGAAAGCCCATTCCCAGAATGGAAATGTTCCCATTCATCTTCTGTACTCGCCTTACCGCGGTCTTCTGGGCTACGTTCCAATTCAGCTTTACGACCACTCGCAGTGGCGTAATCGGGCAAGTGACGCCATACCCCTTTGTCTGTTGCAATCCAAATAGCCCCCTTCTCAGAAACAGCGAGATCGTGCACCGTATTGTTCTCAAACTGCACTTGTTCCCACTTACGCAAATTAAAGTGCGAGAGGCCGCCTTTGTGCGCTACCCATACGTGACTTGAACTATCGACAACCAACGCGAGCGGATTCAAGTCCATAATGCCATCTTCTCTGTTGAACAAGCTCCAGCGGTCCTTGGTAGTCGGATCCTGCTTGGGCACTAAACGTGCAATACCCGCATCAGTGATTGCGACATAAAGTTCACCACGTTTCTCATTCCATGCAAGGGCAGCCACCTTCTGACTCGGAAGCACTTTCCCTTTTTGTTCCACAACTCCGTTGCGGTAAGAGAACAAGCCATTGTCTGTACCAATCCAGAGCGTAGCACCTTGATTTGTCAGTGCGGTAATTCTTGGAGAACCAATTTCAGAATTGTAATTTTTCCAACCTTTCCCATCAAAACGATACAGGCCATGAGCAGTACCGACCCAAAGCTTTTCCGTACGGCTCTCATAGAGCAAAGCGGTAATCGTATCCTTTACGATCAAATTCCAAGGAATTTTGACCTCAACCACATAGGATTCATCCACTTCGTTTTGAACATCATTGAATTTTTTCACGATGCGAGTGTATTCATCAAGACCTGATTCCGTACCCGCAAAAACGCGAACCGCATCGCGAATTTTCATTTTGCCTTCGAGAATCACAGAATAATAATCACTCCACTTTTCACCATCATAGTGCATAATACCAGAAGTGGTACCTGCCCAAATTTCACTTTTTTCAAAGAATCCCTCATGAGAACGAGCGGCTAGTTCTGTGAAGCGCGGCTGGTCTTTACTTTCTACCGGATAGGAAAGTTTCCATTCATCGGCGAGAGGTCCAAAAGCCAAGCCTGCAGGATTATAATACAAAGCAGAGGCGTCATCCGCAAGAGCCACACCAGCTTCACCCATCCCCAATTGGCGGGCGCCTACAGGCATTTCCAAAGTGATAATAGCAGAACCCGCAGCAAAAGCATTTGCCGTAGCTAAAAAACAAAGCAGAGGTAACTTACGCAATATGTCTCCAGTCGGGAACATGATAAACACCGTTTTCCGGCACCAAAGCTTTCCACCCCTGTTTCCCTGGATTTTCCCAAGGAAGCTTCGGAACCAACTTACAGTCGCATCCAAGCACATAGGGCGGAAGGATTTCCGCATGATTTCGAATTTGTTCACGAGTAATGTAATTGTCATCACCCATGAAACTACAAAAAATCTTGCTTTTTGGACCAAGAACCACACGATAAGTGACCGTCCCATTTTTGTCCCCTTCGTCTACAACCCGCACCGATTCATCAGTCGTCTCTGTCCACTGAGTTAACAGGCGGATACGTTCTTCCTCACTGATATTTTGAGCAACCAGCCAAGCTTTAACTTCATCCAGACTCGGTTTCACCTTTTCGATGGATTCACGAGCTGGCCTCACCAGAACGGCATATTGCCCAGATACATCAATGACTGCCGGAGTCTTTTCCTTTTCATCAGCATTGTGGATCACCACATAAGCGCCAATGCTTGCAAGTATGATCGACAAGACGATAATGGCCACGAGAATGAAAATGATTGATGGATCCATAAATGTACTTCCTAACGAGATGTCTAGAAAACTAGCATTTTCTAATTTATAAGGGAGGAGAACTTATGTTCAAATTTAGATTTTTACCAATCCTGCTTCTACCCGCTTGCCTAATGGCAATTCCTTACGAAACCATGACCATTAAGGAAGGTGTCGGGACACCCATTAAGTCCGGACAACTGATTAAGGTCCATTACAAAGGCTGGCTTACCGATAGCACCCTTTTTGATGACTCCTATGCCCGCAGTGAGCCGTTGGAATTTTCTTTAGGTGCAGGCCAAGTGATTGTAGGCTGGGACCGCGGGCTTGTTGGCATGAAAGTCGGTGAAATCCGTAAACTTTCGCTCCCCTATGAACTCGCTTATGGGGATCGCGCAATCGGCCCAATACCTGCGAAATCAGACCTTCTATTCGAAGTGGAACTTATCGCCGCACAAGAACCACTCCTCCCCGATGCTTTCCCTAAAGATCTTCAAACCATGAAGTGGCAGACGATCGATCCAGGAGTTTCATTTGTAGATGAAAAACAAGGCGAAGGCACCGCCGCCATGCCAGGCACCAAGATCAAGCTCCACTATTCGGGCTGGATTTCCCAAGGTCGCAAATTTGCAAGTTCTAAAGATCTCGGCAAACCCCTTGAAGTGGTATTGGGTGCAAACAAATTAATCAAAGGCTGGGAAACCGGATTGGAAGGCCTCAAGCCAGGAGCTATTCGTTGGCTCCGTGTGAGCCCCGCCATGGGCTATGGATCCAAAGCATATTCAACAATTCCGCCAAACTCCACACTTATTTTCCGCATGGAAATTATTTCGGTAGAAGCGGATGAAATTCTCGCCGAGTCCATGGACTTTTTCCCAAATCTTGCAAGTCTTTCTCTTCAAGAGGGTAAAGAAGGTCTCCAGTATGCAATCATCAAGCAAGGCGAAGGCGAGCCCGCAAAAATAGGTGACAAGGTTCGTGTCCATTACACAGGCTTCCTCTCCGACGGAACCAAATTCGATAGCTCCAGAGATCGTGAACAAATTTTTGAATTTCCTCTCGGCGGCGGGCGCGTCATTCGCGGTTGGGATTTGGGTGTCGAAGGAATGCTTCCCGGCGAAAAGCGTGTTCTCGTCATTCCTCCAGGAATCGGTTATGGCGGCCGCGGTGGTGGCCCAATTCCACCAGATGCAACGCTCGTATTCGTTGTCGAATACATGGGTGAATAAATCAACGATTTAAAATTTTCTGTCAAAGGCTCACGCAAGTGAGCCTTTCTTATGATAACGGATGCACAAAAAAAAGAGTCTTAAAAGACTCCTTTTTCATTTTTTGCAAAAAATGATTTGTTTCTATTTAGAGTTCAACAAATACTTATGAACGACGGTAATCGTCTTCAACACGAACGATATCATCTTCGCCAGTATATTCGCCTACTTGAACTTCCACAATCACTAGTGGTAACTTGCCCTCGTTCTGCAAACGATGCATTTCGCCCACAGCGATGTACGTAGATTCATTGGGGCGCACCAAAAAGACGCTATCGCCAACAGTCACCGTCGCCGTGCCACTCACTACAACCCAATGCTCAGAACGATGCAAATGTTTTTGCAAAGAAAGACGTTCCCCTGGTTTCACCACAATGCGTTTCATTTTGTAGCGGTCAGAAGATTCAAGCACAGAATAAGTCCCCCAAGGACGACTTACTGTCTGTGGCACGTTCATCAATTCAGAATTGCGCGTTTTGAGAGCCTCCACCACATTTTTCACTTTTTGACTGCTCTTCAAAGGAGCGACCAACAAAGCATCGGGAGTATCGACAATCAGCATTTCATCCAAATCAATGGTAGCAATCAATCGTTGATTACCCATGACCAAAGAGTTTTTGGTATCTACAGCGAGATGTTTTTCATTCACATTGTTGCCATTAGAATCATGCGGATATTCACCATACAAGGCGTCAAAGGAGCCCAAGTCAGACCAGCCAATAGAACTAGGCACCACCTTCACACGACGGGATTTTTCCATAACAGCATAGTCCACAGAATCTGCTGGAATCGCCATCATTTCCTTGTGCTGAATACGTACCAAAGGGCCTTCCATAACAGCCCCTGATAAAGCAATTTGACTCGCTTGGTAAATTTCAGGGGCATAGGTCAAAAGCTCTTCTAAGAAGGTTGAGACCTTGAAACAAAAAATACCACTATTCCAATAAAAATTTCCACTCTTAATATATTCTTCAGCCTTCGCTTTGTTGGGTTTTTCAACAAAACGCTTGACATTTTCACCATCGGCTTCGATGTAGCCATAACCGGTTTCAGGGCCAGTGGGTTGAATACCAAAAGTGACCAACGCGCCTTCCTCTGCAAGTTTTTTCGCTTTTTCAAGCACTTGGAGATAAGCGACCTTGTCCCTAATA
>DBTP01000144.1 GCA_002307115.1 Fibrobacter sp. UBA1313
GGGGTTTGAATTTTTTGTTAGTTGGCTCTTTCGGCCTTGCATTGTTTGTTTCTTTTCCGATTTTGTTGGAAAAGGAAATAAAAATATCGGTGTACGAATTGTACACCGATGGAGTGTTTGGATCGTTTTTGTCCGCTTTATTTAGCGAATGCTTTATTCGCTTTTTCCTTAAAACTGCTCATGGCTTTGTCGATGGTTTTATTATAGCCATCGACACTTTTTCCTTTTCCGTCTTTAAGATCCACTTTATTATGATACATCATCGGTACGCTATCATCGGCCTTGAATTCTGCCCATCCGCGATCGGTGCTGAGAATGACTTTTCCTTCGGCATTAACGAGAGCGATATTGACGCCTACCATGGGTTTGGAATAGCCTCTGGCCTCGCTGAAGAAGCCGGTTCCAGAAACTCCTGAGAGCCATGTTCTGTCATAATCTAAATAATATTGAGCGATGGCTACTGCATCTACGTTAAGCGTTTTGCAGAGGCTTGCTAGTTGACGCAATGTTTCGGCTTCAATCTTTTCGCCATTAACGTAATGGGTGGAGGTAGGAACTACCGTACTATAGGGAACGGGATGCATTCCTGTGGGGACGACCCACACGGCTTTGTCTAAAATTTGTTGAAATCCTTCGAGTTTATTAACCACGGCATTTTCTGATTTGGGTTTGAATAGGTTTTGGTAGTCCTGATTTTCAATGACAGAATCTAGGGGCATTGCTTTCCACCCATTCAGGGTGTTGAGTGTGTTATTTAGTGCTTTTGCCCCATAAGTGACAATCGCTACTTGTTCTGCGGTGACTTCTGGGACAGCGGAATTGATGAGCGCTTTCCCTACAGCATTTAATAACGGATTTCCTTTGGCTTCTTTTTGTTCTCCCTTTCCATCAATGTCGCCGAATTCAACGTTGGCGGTGACCCCCACTACAGCAATGGTTTTCACTTGATCTACTTGAGGGCGTTCTAGATTGATGCCTGCACAGGAAGATAAAAGGCCTGCAGCAATAAATCCACAAATTGTTCTTTTCATCATATAAGACCTCCTGGTAATAAAAAAGAATGGCACAATAATAAAAAAATAATGAAAAAATGTGTGTAAACGAAAAAAAATAATGTTGTTGTGGCGGCCTTTTTTCCTTGAATGATCTGAGGCTTTTGGCGGAGCGTTACAGCCTGGGATGACGGGGGGTAGCGGAAAACCGGCGGGAGCCGGGTTGGAGCGAGGGGGGCGTCCCCCCCCCATTCCCATTCGCTGTAATATTTGTAAAACTCCAAGGGCTGTGGCCTTGCGCTGCTGGTTTTTTTTTCGATTTTATGATAAACTCAAATGAAGAAATCATCTTGTACGTTCATTTCTTTGCGGCTCGGCGGTGCTTAACGCACAGCACTTGCGCGGGGAGAGGTGGAGACTGAGTTTTTTTGGTTGGGCTTGGGTCCTTGTTTCGTTTGGTTGATTTGAGCGGGGGAAAAAAGAAGTCATCTTGTATTTTCCTATCTTTATTAAACTTTTATGAGATCTTATATTATCCGCCGCTTGCTGTTGATGATCCCGACGCTTCTCGGGATTACGGTGGTGTGTTTTGTTTTGATTCAGTTGATTCCGGGCGGCCCTGTGGAAGAAATGATTTCTAGGGCACAGTCGGCGGCGGCGATGAAGGGCGGGATGAATGCTTCGAATGCATTATCTCCAGAACAGATTGCTCAGATTCAGGCATACTTTGGTTTTGATAAGCCCGCATGGCAACGTTATTTTATTTGGCTTTCAAACGTGTGCCACTTGGATTTTGGAAATTCATATACCTATGGTACGCCCGTCTGGGATGTGATTGTGAGCCGCTTTCCGATTTCGCTTTTCTTTGGACTTACGTCTTTTTTCTTTTCTTACTTGATTTGTATTCCTCTTGGTTTGTTGAAGGCCGTGCGCCATGGTTCTTTTTTCGATAAAATTTCGTCGGGGATTATTTTCTCTGGGTATGTGATGCCTGGCTACGCTCTGGGTATTCTGTTGATTATTTTCCTTGCGGGTGGTTCTTTCTTGGATATTTTTCCTTTGGGAGGTATCATGTCGGAAAATTTTGAAGAACTTTCTTTTGTGGATAAAGGCTTTGATTTGTTGCTCCATTGGACGCTTCCGATGTTGTGTTACATGATTGGTGAGTTTGCTTTTTTGACTTTGTTGATGAAAAATAGTGCTTTGGAAGAGTTGGGGCGCGATTATATGCGGACGGCCCTTTCGAAGGGGCTTTCTTTTCGCGAGGCAGTGATGAAACACGCGCTTCGTAATGCGCTGATTCCTGTGGTGACGCGGCTTTCCGAGATTTTTACGTTGATGTTTGCGGGGGCTCTTTTGATTGAAAAAGTTTTTGATATTGATGGAATGGGCCTTTTGTATTACAATTCCATGGTGAATAGGGATTACAATGTGGTGCTTGGCATTATTTTTCTTTCGAGTTTGATGGCAATGCTGGGGCGTTTGTTTAGCGATATTTTGTATACAATCGTCGATCCGAGAATCAAGTTTAATTGAGGCACAATGGCTCTGAGTCAAGAAACTAAAAATCGCTTTAAGCGATTCCAAAAAACAAAGTGGGCGTGGTATTCGTTGATCGCGCTGGTCCTTTGTTATGGGGCTTCTTTGACGAGCCCCTGGCTTGTGAACGATGAACCTTTGATTTTGAAGTGGGAGGGCTCTTACTATTTTCCGGCTTTTGCGCATTATTCGGAAAAGGATTTTGGTGGTACTTATCAGACAGAACCTGATTATCCGAAGTTGATCGAAGACGCTAGAATAGAGGGATTGAACGTATGGGCCTTGATGCCTCCGATTCCGCACGATCCTTTGAAAGCGGATCTTTCGCTGGAAGGGGCTCCACCGTTTCCTCCGTCTGGGGATCACTGGCTGGGGACGGATGCGAATGGTCGCGATATTCTTTCTCGCCTTATTCACGGGTTTCGTATCTGCATGTCCTTTAGTTTGTTGCTGACGTTGCTGGGGACGTTCTTAGGAATTGTCATTGGGGGCATTCAGGGTTATCTTGGCGGTTGGTGGGATACGGCGTTTCAGCGCGGTATTGAAATCTGGTCTTCGTTGCCGTTTCTTTATGTGGTGATTCTCATTGGGAGTATTTATGGGCGCAGTTTTGTGCTTTTGATGGCGATCATGGCGGTCTTTAATTGGATTTCACTGAGCTATTATATGCGCGGTGAATTTTTGAAATTACGTTCGGTTCCTTATGTGCGTGCGGCAAAGATGCTAGGCATGTCTCACCGTCATTTATTTTTTCGTGAAATGCTTCCGAATGCGATGACGCCTGTGGTGACGCTTTTTCCCTTTACGCTTATTGGCGGCATTGGAAGTCTTACGTCTCTTGACTTCTTGGGCTTTGGTTTGCAACCTCCCACACCGAGTTGGGGGGAATTGATGGCGCAGGGGTTGAATAATTTGTATGCGCCTTGGATTTCGGTAAGTACCGTTTTTGCTTTGTTTGTGACGCTATTATTAGCAACGTTTGTGGGCGAGGGAGTTCGGGATGCTATGGACCCTAAATCGGGAGATCGCTATGAGTAATGTCTCCGATTGCGTTCTTTCCGTGCGAGATCTTTCCGTTGCTTTTGGGGGGCGTAACGCAGCACAAGTCACCGATCGTGTTTCTTTTGATGTTGATGCGGGTGAGTTCTTTGCTTTAGTCGGAGAATCCGGTTGTGGTAAGAGTGTTACGGCGATGAGTATTTTGCGTTTACTGCCAGTACCCGGGGCGAAAATCGTGTCGGGGTCTGTTCTTTTTGAGGGTGTAGATTTGCTGAAACTCCCCTTGGAAACCCTTCGGACATACCGGGGTTCTGCGATCTCTTGTATTTTTCAAGAGCCGATGCAGGCGCTAAATCCTGTGCTCCCTGTAGGGAAACAGCTTTTAGAAGTGTTGCGTCATGAATCCAAAAATATCGCACTTGAAAAAACAGTCCATTTTTTGAAACTCGCAGGTTTTGCAGATGTGGATCGCGTGATGCGTGCGTACCCCCATGAACTTTCTGGGGGAATGCTACAGCGGGCTTGTATTGTGATGGCGCTTTTACCCATGCCGCGGCTTTTGATTGCAGATGAACCGACGACTGCTTTGGATGTGACTGTGCAGGCGCAGGTGCTTTCGGTATTGAAAGATCTTGCGCGTGATGCGCATACCTCTGTGCTGTTGATTACTCACAATATGGGTTTGGTCGCGCAATATGCGAAACGCGTTGCTGTGATGTATGCTGGTCGCATTGTGGAAATGGGGGAAACGAGTGCGGTGATCGATTCGCCCTTGCATCCTTATACTCGCGGGCTTTTGGCGGCTATTCCTGAACGTCACTTGAATATGAGTTCGCTTCAATTTATTCCAGGCAATGTCCCCAATCCCAAGGACTTTGTGCCCGGGTGCCGATTTGCTTCTCGTTGCTCTAAAGTGAAACCCGAGTGTATCGGTTTCCCGCCTAAGCAAGGCGATGATTTGCATTGGGCCATGTGTTTCGTTAAGGATTAAAAATGGATTCCAAGCTGGAGGCCTGCGCTGAACCCATCGCGAAAAGGCGTATAATTTGTATTTGAAGAAGCTTCGGAGTCGTCATTTCCCGTAGATGCTTCTGCATCGATTTCTTCAAATACCGAATGGAAATAGAAGGGGATAATCTGCCCGAGGGAAACATCCACAAAAAATTGGCGATGAGGGCTTTCAAAACGAGATGCCATTTTTGCATTGGCCCCCACGAACGTCAAACGGCCTTCATAATATTCTTTGTAGGAGGATCCGCCGAAAAGATTTGTGGATTCATTCGTTTTGGTGATATCCATAGTTCCTTGCACACGGAAAAAATCGCTACTGAGGGCGGGTTTCCAATGCCAACGGTGGATTTCTTTTTCCCAAGAATAACCAAGACTGGTAGCTAGCCAATAACCATCAATGTCTCCCGCGATTCGATAGTTTCTTTGATAAAAACTGAACGAGAGAACCTGTGTCATAGAATAGTCGAGGACGCGATTTGGCGAAAAGGTTTCGTAAAAACGTCTTGTTTCCTGGGGAATTTTTATCGCGGCTTTCCCATAACCGATACGGAGTTCCCAATGGGTATAAACTAAGGTTCCCCAAATTTCATTGTATTCCAAATCCAAGGGAAGGAAAAAAAAACGTTTGGTATTACCGTCTTCATTACGGAGACCAAAAATGTGGGATTCCAAATCCAGATGTCGCATTTGTAGCGAAGCAAATCCAGTATTGAAATGATAATCATATTTTAGTCCCATCCCGTAAAGTAACGAGGAATCTCGTATACTGTAATGAGTGGAGCCCAGGGGCGCTCTGTGCGTTTTTAGAGTACTGAAATTTGCTTGTAATTGGTGGCGATGAAATACCATACCAAGGGAAAAAGTTTTTTTGATCGCTTCTGTTTCCCAATCTCCAGAAATGGTATCTATGAGTCCCGATGCATTCGCTGGATTCCATGTAATGGTGAATAAGTTGAGTGTGCCCTTACCCATCGAGGCGTTGGCATAAAAAATAGAATCAGGGAGCTTTAATGTGGACGTGGCGGAAATCCATTCTCCAGAAGTCCCTTTTGAAAAATCTGCCGCTAACGATAAAAATTTCCAATCACCGCGGAGGCCGGCGTTTCCAGAATGATCCTTTTGTGTTCCTTCCAAAAGCCATCCGTCTTGTTTCCAAGTCGCGTCCCATTGGGTGTAACCGTAGGCGCCCCAAAATTGCAGATTGTGATGGGTGACTGAATCTGAAACGGCGCAATGTGTGGCAGAGAACGTTTGGTTCGTTTGATCTAACAAAAAGAGCCCGCTGCAGTCGGCGAGCCCTTGGTCACTCCATGCAACTGCCATGCCCGAAAGCATAGCGATGGCATAAAAGAGGCGTTGAATACGAATCACAAATTACTCGAATCTCTGTTTACAGGGATTTTTATTTGATATCGTAACCCATTTCATCGTCGGAATAATTGGTTTCACTTGCAGATCCATCTGTAGTCTCTTCTGATTTTGTCAGAGAATAAAGATCTTCGATTAAATCCCAAATGGCATCCTGAGTGGTGATTTCCGGGAACACACCATGGAATGTCGGGTCTGGGAAAATGATGAGACCTTTCATATCGGCAATAGTCCAAGAGTCGCCGTTTTCATTCTTTGGCAAAGTAAGTTTATAAGCATGAAGGGTTTCATTGCCCTTGGCATCAGTGAAAACGAGAATGTCAGGAATGGTGACATTGAAATTCTGATACATTGCTGTCCCTGTGCTGTCTACGCAAGATGTTGCTGAAAGGGTATACACGGTGCTATTCTGACCCAAGGTATACTGGCATCCATCAAGGTGCACGGAAACAGAACTGTAGTCTCCGTCTTCTGTAAGGATATCTATATAGAGAGAATAGGAACCCCAGACGTAGTCTGTCTTTCCGTTATAGACTTGTTCTGCTTTTGCTGAAATTTCAGACACAGCGGCCGAGCCATTTTCTTCCCAATTCAGCTCTTCTTCCCATACCATAGTCTCAGCAGGGGGCGTGAGCCAGGTGGAATAGTCGGTCAACTTGTAGTAAGGGAGGAAGTCCTGAAAGCCATCGGTGATGGTGAAGTATTTCGAAATGTTCACCGTAATGGAAATGGAATCGGTGATGGCAATTTTGACAGGGCCTCGCAAATAGGTTTTAATGGTATTTAATGTATCAATCACGAGTTGCAAATTGGCTGGGCTGACATCTGCATTTTCGTCCGTACCCACGACATACACATCATTTTCCTGAGCATTGTTAGGATCTTCGGATTCTTCAATGCCGTATTCCAAACCAATCTGCACGTCCGAAATAGCACTATCGAGAAGGCTCGGAATCGCGGTCCAACGAGATTCCCATCCATTGCGAACGGTAGTGAACGGACTCTTATCACTCAAAAGTCCTGTGACATGGTCAATGGCCGCTTTCTCATCGGTGGAGAGACTGTCAAAACTAGAAGCGTCCATATTTGCGAGGGTGAGAGCCCAGTTGTAAGAATTGTCAAGAGACGCATCAATATTGATACTCGCGATGGCGGTGAGGTAAGCCTTCACATACTGAAGAACGCCGAGAACTGGGGCGATTTCACCATTATCCAATTCTAGGACACGACCATTGACTGTGAAGGTGAACGCGAAATCTTTAGTATTCACGATATTCCTCAAAAGGATAATCGCAGAATCCACAGCAGGAAGAACTCCTGTGGCGATGATTGATTGTACTTGTTCTGTGACTAAGGTTTGATTGCTACTCTTCGCGAGCGCATTTGTTTTCATTAGAACCTTAGAATAAGATTCGGGATCGATGTTCAAAAGAGAGGTAGGATCATTGCCTGTTGCTGTGTTGTAAAGATCGTTAATCTGTTGGTTATTCACGAGATCAGCAATAATGGTGACGGCATAACCGAGTTGAGCTCCGCAATTGGACGGGTATTTGGCAAGTAGTTGTGCAAATTGAGCTTTGGTCGAGGCACTCACCACTTTGGCGCTATCAAAATTGCTACTTGCAAGCGCTTCGAGGATACTTACACTATTGGTCGTCGCTTTTTCGAGTGAGGCTTGGGCTTCTGCATCTGAAATATCGGCGCAAGCAGTCACTGTGTAGTCCACCTCCTGAGGTAACGAGCTGGCAGGAGACGATGAATCTCCCTCAGAGGTACAACCTGTGAAGAGGGCAATTGATGTTGCTGCTACAATACTCCAGAACTTTATTGAACGATTCATAAATTTCTCCTGATTCAATGAATTTGTAGTAAATTTAGTTTTTTTTGTAAGAAAAAGATAAGCCCCCTCTGCCGTGTTCAATGTTTGGCAGGGGAGGCTTAACCACTCAATGGTGTTTTTTTTTGATTTTTAGAGAATAGGCTCTTTTCCGGTGAGTCTGACGAATATTTCGATATACTTCTCGCGTGTGCGCTTCACCACATCTTCTGGTATGGTGGGGCCGGGGTAGGTCTTATCCCAGTCAAGAGTTTCGAGCCAATCGCGGATGTACTGCTTGTCGAAAGATTCCTGATTTTTGCCTTCCTCGTATTTATCCGCGGGCCAGTAACGGCTACTATCTGGGGTCAGCACTTCGTCGATAAGCACCATCTTATCGTCTATTTCACCGAATTCAAATTTGGTGTCGGCGAGGATGATGCCACGTTCTGCGGCGATGTCACGGGCGCGGTTGTAGATGTCGAGGGTCATGTCGCGAAGCTTGCTGCCGATTTTCTCCCCAGTGATTTTCACCATGTCTTCGTAGTTCACGTTGACATCATGGCCTTCATCCATTTTAGCGCTCGGCGTAAAAAGTGGGGGAGTCAATTTGCCACAAAGTTTCAAGTTTTTTGGGAGAGGGAAGCCACAGATCGTTCCTGTCTTTTGGTAGTCCTTCCAGCCCGAACCCACGATGTAACCACGAGCGATGCATTCGATGTCGATGCGTTTCGCTTTGCGTACAATCATGGAGCGGCCACGGAGGTAGTCTTTGTGCTTTTGGAGCACCGCGGGATATTCTTCTACGTCGGCGGTGATGAGATGATTGGGAATGCCCAGTTTCTTGAACCAGAACACGGAAAGCTGGTTCAAAATTTTGCCTTTTCCGGGAATCGGTGTGGGAAGCACCACATCAAAGGCGGAAAGACGGTCGCTCGCGACCATCAGGAACGAATCGCCAAGGTCGTACATATCACGGACTTTGCCTTGGTGAAATAAAGGGACTTCAGTAATGGGGGTTTCAAAAAATTTGCTCATAATGCGCAAAAATTAGCAAAAATTAGAGGGCTTGGTTCTCAGAGTCGTTTGCCGATTCTTTGATGCTAGGGAATTTGATGTTGTTCTTGTGCATACTATAAAAAAAGCCCGCTGGAGGCGGGCTTTTTGAGAGTGCGGGGAAGATTATTTCGTGGGCTCAATCACTTCAAGGCCACCCATGTATTTGCGAAGGACTTCGGGGATGATAAGAGAACCATCTTTTTGTTGATAGTTGTCGCAAATGCCGACCATGACGCGCGGTGTGGCAAGGCCAGAACCATTGAGTGTATGGATAAACTGGTTCTTTCCATTAATCTTGGTCCGGATATTGGCACGACGCGCTTGGAAATCTTCGAAGTTAGAGCAGGAGCTCACTTCAAGCCATTTCTTTTCCACAGGGGCGTACACTTCGAGGTCGTAACACTTGGCGGCGCCAAACCCTAAGTCCCCCTTGCAGAGGGCCAAACGGTGATAGGGAAGTCCCAACTTTTCTAAAAGAACTTCGGCAAAGCGGGTCAGTTCTTCGTGTTCTTCGTAGCTCTTGTCCGGGTGCGCAAAGTACACCATTTCGACTTTGTTAAACTGGTGTAATCGCAACAGACCGCGGGTATCCTTGCCATAGCTACCCGCTTCGCGACGGAAGCAAGCGGAATAGGCACAGAGGCGTTTCGGAAGTTCATTTTCCGGGATGATTTCATCACTGTAAAGATTGGTGACTGGGACTTCTGCCGTAGGAATCAGGAACAGATCATCGTCTTTGTCGCAACGGTACATATCTTCTTCAAACTTCGGGAGCTGGCCTGTGCC
>DBTP01000162.1:0-2404 GCA_002307115.1 Fibrobacter sp. UBA1313
ATGTTCGCGTGGAGTTTATTTTGTGTGTACTTTGTTTGATTTCCGCGTTCATGAAATTGAACAAATCGCCATTTTTTGTACTTGCGAAATCTGATTTTTTGGATACAAATCCGGGACTAATCATAACCAGAAATTTCTTTTAAAACGCAAAGAACTACCGCGGCAGGGAGTCCGCAGTAGTTCCTTTGTTGTGGTGATACCTCAGGGGTAAATCCGAGGTATCGGTTGGGAATAAGTGGAATTTATAGACTTAAAATATGTCTCCTTGGATCTTGTTGTTGCGAAGGAAAGCGGGCACGGAATAATCGATTCCAGAATCCTTCAACGGATTTTCTTCGCGTTCGCCAAAGGAAGACATCTGACGAGTTTCCTGAATGGGAGCGGCAGAGACACGCGGAGCAGAAACGGTGACCGCTGGCGCAGAGACTGTCACTGCGGGCATTTCCATCGTGGCTGTAGAAGAAGCCTTCGCAACCGTCTGTGATGCGGACGAGGAATACACTTCTTCTTCAAAGCCGGAGAAAGAGCGAACATCCAAAGTCGGTTCTTGATAAGATTCAAAATAAGGCGATTCTGTCATCGGAGCATAAGCAGGTGCCGCCACAGGTGCTGCTGGGGCCACCGAAGCTAAAGAAGCGAAATTAGCCGTCGGGCGCGGAATGGCGGTTTCAACCACGCGATTCGTTGCAGTTTTTGCTCTAGGCATCCCTACGTTTACATCTTGAGCGACACTAGTGTAAGCATCTTGAGCATTGGTTTCACGCGGGAATCCAGTAGCGATCACGGTGATGCTTACCTTGTCACCCAATTCTGGGATCGTAATGTCACCGACAATAATCGAAGGATCATTGGTATCGCCCACAGATTCATACAAATAAGCCATCGCGGTAGAATATTCCTGCATGGTAAAATTTTCACCATGAGAAACATTGACGAGGACGCCCGAAGCGCCAGCGATGTTGACATCATCCAAAAGCGGGCAGTTGATCGCCGCTTCCGCAGCACGGAGCGCACGGTCATCACCATCAGCAATGCCAGTACCCATCAGAGCATCTCCGCCATTTTCCATAACGGAGCGCACATCATTAAAATCCACATGGATATTCCCATGACGCAGCATAATATCACAAACACTCTTTACTGCATTGCCGAGAACTTCGTCAACGGAGCCAAAAGCCTGTTCCATCGTCGTGGACTTATCAATCACTTCGAGCACTTTCTGGTTATTGATAACGATGATCGTATCCACCGCTTCACGGAGAGCAGCAACTCCGCTCTTTGCATTGCGCGTGCGTACAGGGCCTTCCCATTTGAAAGGCATGGAAACTACAGCAACCGTCAAGATGCCCAGTTTGCGTGCGATTTCAGCAACAACAGGAGCGGCACCAGTTCCTGTACCACCACCCATCCCGGCGGCGATAAATACCAAATCAGCTCCTTGCAGTTTTTCGGCAACAAGATCGCGATCTTCGAGAATCGCTTTACGGCCAATGTCCGGTTTTGCACCTGCGCCAAGAGTTTTGGTGATCTTCTGACCGATCGCCACCTTATCGTCTGCAAGGCTGTTTTCCAAAGCCAAGGCATCCGTATTGATGGCGAGGAATTCAACGCCGGGAATGCCCATCTTGACCATGCGATTGACCGCATTGCCACCGGCACCACCAACACCGACTACTTTTACTTTTGCACTGCCGAGCGAAGCCTCGCTTGCAATGATACGAGGAAAGGATTCCCTTTCTATGTTTTCATTTATGTTGTTCATTTGGTTCTCCCTGTTATTGATTAATTCCTAGATGTAGTTTTTGATAAAATTCCAAAAACGACTAATAGCGTTACCGACAGAGCCGACAATTTTATTCGCTCCAGTTTCCCGTTTGGTATTTCTTTTGTCCTTAGCGGCGTAGCAAAGGAGGCCCACACCTGTAGAATAGGCAGGCATCGCGAGCGATTCCCCAAGACCTACAGATTGTTTAGGCACCCCGCGGCGCACAGGCATATTAAAAGCTTTTTCAGCCAGTTCCACAAGTCCTTCCACAGCGGAAGCACCACCGGTAATCACAACACCCGCACCGATGACTTTTTCCAGTTTTGCCTTGCGAAGATCTTTATCTACCAAAGTCAGAATTTCATTCATCCGTTCATAAATAATTTGTGCTAAAAGTTTCCGAGGAACTTCTTTTTCACCACGGCCACCCACACCAGGGACAGGAATCGTTTCGTCATCCAACAGATTCGAAATGTTACATGTTCCATATTTTTTCTTGATTTCTTCTGCACGATCCAGAGGAGTCTTAAAGCAGTATGCAATATCATTGGTGACTGTATTGCCCGCAAGATCCAAGGATACCGTGTAGCGAACCGTGTCGCCCACAAAAACAGCCACATCGGTGGAACCTGCGCCAAT
>DBTP01000162.1:2809-4043 GCA_002307115.1 Fibrobacter sp. UBA1313
GTCACCATCTGAATTTCTGTACTTAAGCGAACGCCGCTCATGCCCAGTGGATTCTTAATACATTTCTGTTCATCCACCGAATAATCCCCCTGCAACACGTGAATCACTTCACGATCTGCAGTCAAAGGAATTGAACTTGCCTGTTCCACAACCGCATTCATATCCGCTAAAGTCACTTCGTTACCCGAACGAGTCAAAGGCACCGTACCAATGCAATTGATGGACTTGATATGACTCCCCGCAATGCCTACATACACGTCCTTAACATCGATTCCCGTCATGGTTTCGGCTTGCTTCACCGCCGTTTCCAAAGAATGCACGGTAGATTCTAATTCGTTGATGGCACCTTTCTTTAATTCGTTAACACCATACCCCAGCACCCGAACCTGAGAATCGTCTTCTACCATTCCGATGAAAACTCCGATCTTAGAGCTTCCAATGTCTAAGCCAACTACGACGCGGCTTTTATCAATCTGATTTTGATTTTTTTCATCCATTGTCATGCCTCTCTGCAAGGGGTATCGTATAGGCAAAGCCTATAAATCGCATGTCCAAAATTTCAATATCTGCCAATTCTTTTGGCAATCCTTGTACTAGCAACTGATAGTGAACAAATAAATCTGCTGTCGGTACTTCTACAGGGAATAAAGTTTTGTATTCCACATTTCTAAAAAATACTTCTACGCCATTCTGTCCTTGGTTGATTGCTACTTGCGAAACATTACGATACAAAGGTTCATCAAACGTTTTCATTGCTGAAAGGAATTTCGCAATTTTTTGTAATTCCATAGGCGACAAGGCTGTTGCTACGGGGAGCTGGTAAGCGGCAGAAGTCGCCATCGGAAGTACCATCGCTCTTTCCGAGTACACTTTCCACCCATCCTTCTCTAAAGAGACCATCAGGGGAGAAGATTCTTGCACCTGAATTCGAACGGACCAAGGGAAACTTTCTTTCACTTCTACAGAACGAACCAAAGGCAATTTAAGCAAGCGCGATTGAATCGAATCCACATGAATTTGAGACATGGGCGAGCCGACTTCCAATTGTGCCGTCTGGATAATTTCTTCCCAGGTCAGCATACGATTGCCGCTGATTTCAATTTTCTTAAGCGTTCTGATTTGCGTTGGATCAAATTGACGTACAAAAAACCAACCTTGCCAAATGATAACACCCACAACGACAAGAGCAACTAGCAACTTCCAACCCCGATGTCCAAACCAATGAGAACAACTA
>DBTP01000130.1 GCA_002307115.1 Fibrobacter sp. UBA1313
GTCCAGAACAACGGATCCACTTCAACCAACTGACCTGCAAAATTGGTCTCAATGTGCATATTTCCCGTGCCAAGGACATAAATCTTCAGTCGCTTCGCAATATCTTGATAATTCATCGTAGTAAAATGACCTCTCCACTGAAAGTCATGGATAACGTAAATGACAACGTTTCCTGTTTCAGGCATTCTTACCAAGGCACCACTGTTTAACTGTAGTGAATTGAGGACAAAACTTCCTTCATAAAGATTTAACTGGCCTTGAGAATTAACAATGACTTTTTTATCACCCAACAAGCCTATAAACCCTCTAAACTCCCCAACATTACGAACGAAACCTTAAAATAAAATAATTTTTAACAAAACGAATAAATAAGGTATCACATTTCAAAAATACAATATTTTGTACTCGCTCTACAACGAAATTTATGGGACTTATATATTCTAGTGCGCAAATTTAAAAAATAGGGAAAAATGGTGAGTCTCAAAAGTCTTAGAGGCTTATGTTGCTTAGTCTGACATCTTAAGTATGTAATTCCCAAATTTATCTATACCCATTTACAAACTTGTTTACCTACTTCAGCCTCAACATTCCTACTCAAATCCCCTTCGTCACACTCAACTGAACGGAATGAAAGAGGTCCTGCTACATAGTTCTCGCCGTGCCCGAAATAAAAAACAGCCCCCACTAAGAGGCTGTTTTTATTTTACATATTTGCGGTATTTTTAGAGAACCATTTTTACCAGTTTGGTGAATACACTATCGGCTAAAGCACTCGTTTCCAAACCCTCAAAAATACTGAACTGATTGAAAACTAACTTGCCTTTTCCGAAGGGGAGCATCTGTAGATCTACGCCGGTCTTAACTTCGCCCTTCACAAGAGATACTGAGCGCGCGATGACTTTTGCCCCTGGGAGTTCATTCAGTGAAACGCTAGGCATCACTGCAGAAGCCATGTGATCCAGAAGTGGTTTCTTGTTGAATTCAGGTAACAAGGGGGAGTTATCTACTAAGTAATGCAAGCTAAGTCCATTGGCACCCGTTGTAAAATGGGATTCAATCGCATCTGCAAAGTGATGGCTCGCATTAAAGACTTCAATATCTTCGCGGGTCATATCCGAAAGAAGCAGTATTTTGCCTTCATCGCGGGTAAGTGCCACAATACGGTTGAGAATTTCATCGTTCCAAGAGCTGAGACTCGCTGTGAAAATGATTTTCTCAGGACCGTTCAATGCTGCGAGAGCATCGCTTGTGGTTTCTGCACTATTGTCAAGGAAACAAACCTGCTTCATCGCTGTTTTCACATCAGCGGGTTGAATGACGAGAATTTCTTCTGACACTGTATAAATGGTTTTTCCAAAAGCATTCAATTTCAATTCAATGGTGTATTCACCCACAGCCTTTGGAGCCACAACGGTGAATGTGCCCAGCGGCGTAAGGCTTGTTTGACCTTTCGCTTGATGCTTTTGATTGGTCAAAACTTTGCCATTTTTATCAGCAACCGCGATTTCAATTTCCACATCTTCCAAACGGGCATCATTTAAGAGCGCGAGTTGGAAAGAGATTTCACTTTGCGGAGTATTGACAGGTTCCAAGCCAGAAAGCAACAAACGCGTCGGCGTTGAAATTTCCTTTGCAAAGGATTCCAGTCCCTTAGACTTACGGTGTTCATCTGTCAATCCCGAAAAATCAACCCCGATATCAGCCCATTGATCGAGGAAAAATCCAGAAACAAGCGGGTTACTTTGAATCGCTGTAATTTGGCTTAATTTACTCTTTAATGCAATGCGCCTCGCATCATCATTAAATGCTTTAAACGACGGCCAAATAGAAAGATTCTTGTCCGCAATAAATGTGTTCAGTTGCTTGTACGCACCCTTAATTGCCTTTGTATTCTTGTTAGTACGAGGGCCGGAGATGGTGGTTGCCTCTTTAGGAAGCAACGCATGATTTTTGAGTGTAATGAGAATCTTACCATTGGTATCACGTACAAATGATTCGTATTCATCTTGGAATTGCATATCGCCCAAGGTAGAATCAGGAACCACAATCGTTGTGTCATCCTTATCGCAGTAATGGGTGAGGAAATACTCCAAGTTTGCAGAAGGATTCATGCGAAGATGCATACGATGGGAGGCGTACAGGAGAATACGGTCGTTGGTAACGCCCATCAATTTTCCTGTATCTTTGCGGAACGCTTCTTCATTGTCCAAGTACACACAGTTCAGGTTACTGATGACCGGGCGACACATGTCGAATTGATCCACACTTTTCAAGAGCTTGTTGCCGTTTTCGAGAACGAGCGTTCCGTTTTCGGCACCAAGAATCCAGGCGGCGATAGACGGATGATGCTTCTGCTCTTTGATAATATCTTCGGTAAGTTGGCGAACTTTATCAAGACCGCGTGGCGTGGAGCGCATCGTGTGAATCGGAAGTTCTTGAAAAACAAAGAGACCGATGTCATCACAAATGTTCAACCCTTCTGTCGAGAGAGGGGCACCTCCAGAACGAATTGCGTTGAATCCAGCCTTCTTAATGGCTTCAAGATCTTTGCGAAGTTCATTTTTGTCTGAGTTCCAAAGACCACCTTCGCACCAATGCTGGGTATAACGCATCCCCTGCAATTTGACGATGGCATCGTTCATGTAAAAATCACCTTTCACGCAATCAAATTTTCTAAACCCGAAAGTTCGAACTACGGAAAAAGAGACGTCGGCTTTTTCTTTATCTTTGCCCTTATTGACTTTCCCTTCAAGCTGCAACTCAATGCTGAAAAGATTGGGTGTTTCTAAAGTCCATGCACATTTCTCTTTTTTCCAATCTTTAATGCCCAAGATAAAACGATGGGACGCATTTTCTTTTTCAAGCTTGAGCTCTTTATACATCTCACTTACGGTGCCAGAAGGGCTCCGCATCAGTACGCGAAGGCGCGTCTGGAATCCGCGAGGATTATTAAAGGCTACTTCTACCGCCACTCGTTCTTGATCGTAATCCGGTTCGAGCTGAACGCCAGAAATAAACGCGGCATTACCAAGAGTCAAAGAAACGTTTCCGTAAATACCTCCGAACGGGTACTGCTGCCAGGGGAGGCCCACAGGCATTTCAGACGGGTGCACGTAGCGGTCATTCGCGCCCTCTTTACTTTCGCGTCCAAAGTCAATGCGACTATTGGCGGAACCCATGTTCGCAACACGGACACAAAGAACATTTTCGGCACCCAGCTTAATGGCCTTTGAAGTATCAAGAACACAAGGCGAATAAGCGCCAAAATGGTCGCCTAAATACTTGCCATTTAACCAAAATGTCGCATGCGTCGCAATACGTTCGAATTTGAGAAAAATGCGCTTTGGAACTTGCTTTTCATCCACAAAAAAACGTTTGAAATAATAGGCTGTATCTTGAGTTAAAGACAACTTTTCAAAGGCATGTTCCCAAACATGGGGGACTTGCACTTTTTCACCACCTTCCGGCAATGTGGCGTACCAACGATTAATAACGCCAGCATCGTCCTTATCCCAAAGAAGTTCCCATTCGCCATTGAGGTCCAGAATAGAGTTCATCACAAGTTCCTTAAAAAAATTTACCTCGCAAAATTAGCAAAAAAAGCGAGGTTGCCATGGGGTTCAAGGGAAGAGTAAGTGCAGTTCTTGCCAACAAACAGTTCCAAAACAGCTCCAATGTAATTATTTTTTGCCTTAAAAAAAGCTTTTTTTGAGGTTTTTACTTTACGAAATACCGTTTTTTTGTTACAATTGGGTTCCCGATACAGCAAACAATAAAAGGATTACGTAAATGTATTCTATCGTTGAAACAGGTGGTTTCCAGTATAAGGTCGAGTTAGGCAAAACCTATAAGGTTCCTAGCATCGCCGAAGCTGCTGTCGGTTCTACACTGGAGCTCAAGTCCGTTCTTCTTTTCTCTAACGGAAAAGAAGTCAAAATCGGCACCCCTGTCCTGACAGACGCCCTCGTGAAAGTAGAAATACTCTCTCACGGTAAGGGTGACACAGTGATCGTGTTCAAGAAAAAGCGTCGTACTCGTTACGAACGCAAGAACGGTCATCGTCAGGGCTATACAGAGGTGCTTGTCACGGAACTCCGCTCTGGCGCCGAATCTGCAGTAGTTGAACCTCAAGTCATTGTTCGCAACCGCGCTCGCGTGGTTGCCCTTGCTAAGCAGAAGGTACAGAATGTGCCACTGACTCGCAAGGAGAAGATCGCTCAAGGTCTTCCCAAGCCCACTAAGGTCAAGAAAAATGCTCTCCGCAAAGCGAAAGCGGAAAAGGAAGGCTAAGCAATGGCACATAAGAAAGGGCAAGGCTCAGTCCGTAATGGTCGCGACTCAAATCCGAAATATCTTGGTGTCAAGAAATATGCCGGTGAAGTCGTTAAGGCTGGTGGAATTGTTGTGCGTCAGCGCGGCTCTCACTTTCATCCGGGTAACAATGTGGGTATGGGTAAGGATTTTACCTTGTTCTCCCTCATTGATGGCAAGGTGAAGTTTGAACGTCTTGATGCTGATCGTCAAAAGGTTTCTGTTTACCCAGAAGCTTAGTTTCGATTCAAATTTGAAAAGCCGGTCGCGTTTGCGGTCGGCTTTTTTTGTATTTTGAGGCCCATGTTGCGATTACTGTTCGAATCCCTATTCTTTGTTTTTTCTGCACTTTTTGTCGCAGCCTGTTCGGATGACTCCGAAGGTGTTGAATATCTTTTTGATCGCTCTGTGCAGGACGTGAGTATCTTAAAAAGTTGTTCTACAGCAAGTGATAGTGTGGAGTGTTTCCAGCTCCGTTGGCGCATCCCTATTGAAACCGAAAATCTTGCTCGATTTCATATTTGGTTGGATACCACATACATAGGAGATACCACTAAATCGGTACCCAAGAATGCAACAGAACATTCCATTCAAGTCGAATACCATTCAGGGGCACTTTATGATACTTTAGACCTTTCTGCATTGGTTTCTGAATATTTGGATCGTGATAGTCTTCACATTGCGATTTGGTGCGAATACAGCGATGACCATGATGCTGGCTCCGTGCAACATTTATATGTACACTTTGGTGACGATCTTCCCCCTTCAAGTATTTCTGTTCAAGATTCTGTTTGGACAACGGGGGTGGTTCTTGATTGGGCGCGTCCCACGGATCAAACAGACTTTTACAAGCCTTCGGAACTTTCTGGACGTATTGTCGGCTATAATGTCCTTCTCTATGCACAAGATACCGCTGAAGATATTCGTAATGTGAAGGTTAAATTGGAATGGGACGGAGGCGTTGATTCTCTTGGGAATACCGGGTATAAAAGACATGCACGCTACAAAGCAAATAATGATTCCATTTGGCTTAGTAATGTGGATGCGGGTGTTGATGTCAAGAATTATCTTCGCCTTGCAGTGATTGATGGTGCTGGGTTTGATTTTGAAAATACAGATTTCAATCGTTTTCGTATTACTGTTGAAGGTCTCCGTGCACAACATTACTATACGATTGGCATTACTTCTTGGGATTCCGCAGGGAATAGTTCTGGTTCAGGGGGAACAGGTTCTGTTGCCACTAATCAGCTGTTTATTACCACTGATAGCATTGCTCCTCTGATGCCCACAGCAGTATGGACTCGTCCCGATTCTCTTTATCCAAAGTACGCGGCATTGGATAGCAACCGAGTGATTCTCTTTTGGAGTCGTAGCATTGATCCTCTGGTAACCAACCACAATATTACCGTTGATTCGGTTTTGACCATTCCAAATACCTGCAAAAAAAACTACCCATCCTGTTATCGAGATGTGAAAACGTATCTGGTTGAACTTTGGAATGGAGAATCCTTTGAAACCGCAACGGGTGCTGGTGGAGAATCAGAAACTCGATATGCGGATTCTTATTTGTTGCAAGGGAATTCAATGGTTTTTTCATTGTCGGGAACTTTTGTAACCGATACCATTCGCTGGGTCGTTCCTAGGGATACTTTGATTGTTCGTATTCGTTCCATTGATTCTTCTGGTTTTTATTCTGTCGCTTTGATAGATACGATTCCGGTGACGCCAGGTCCAGAAAATGATTTGGCTTGCCCCAATGGATTTGTCCCTGTGCGAACTTCGGATACCACGCGATTTTGTATTGAACGTTTTGAACATCAAGATTCGGACAGCACCTTTATGCATGATGTTCTTTATTCCGAGGCGGTGGCGGCATGTAATTCCATGGATGCTAGCGGATTTACGGTATCTCTTTGTAAAGAAAAGGATTGGGAAAAGGCCTGTCGTGCAGATAGCCGTGTGACTTATGGTGTCATTGAGGAATCTGATTTTTCCGCCTCTGAATATTTGTTCCGTTATTGCAATGTAGGTACTGATGATTCTACAGGCACCTATTTACTAGCGAACCGCAATCCAAAATGCGTGAGCCCTGATGGGATTAGGGATTTACCGGGGAGTTATCAGGAGTGGACCATTGGCGAAAAAAAAGACTCTGTAGAAGTTCTCAAAGGTACGAGCTACGCACTTTTTAGCGAACAAGATAGAGCCTCTCTTGCGAAATGCACAAGCTTTTCCACCCCTTATCGTGTGCGGGCGGATTATACTCAAGATACTGTTTATCTTTATCGTAATGCCTCTAAAGTGGATACTACGACTACAAAAGATACATCACGTACTTTGTATGCAGTGTTGACACAAAAAGACTTTAGGGATACGCTTCAATATTTCAATGTCATTAACCCAAAGACGGGAGACGTTTTGGGTGAGGATTATGTGGTGATGAAGGAATACAGATCAGGTGGTGAAGAATGGCTTAAGGGAATCGCCAATGGTTTGACTTACAAAAAAGATCACATTAAAGTTGTCTTTTTATTAGGAACTTCAGTGAACTATAGAAAAGCAGCCGCGTTCTACCGCGATCCTACCATCAGCTTTAGATGTTGTGCTTATCCTGAGTAAGTTTTTTTCGCCCTGTACAATTTATTTTTCTAGCAGTCATACAACGATTCGATCTCTGCGGCATAACGAGCTTCTGTTGTTTTGCGACGGAGTTTTAACGTTGGTGTTAACAAGCCAGATTCAATAGTAAGCTCATCGGGGATGATCACCCATTTTTGAATTTCTTCCCAGTGACTTAATTTTTTGTTGATATTTCGAACATGGCGAGCGATGGCTTCTGTAATACGTTCCGAATGGTGAGCTGCAATGGAGGGGTCAAAACCTTTATCGGATAAGCTCAAAAGACGTTTCGCATTTTCGTGATTTAAAAAGAGAAGGGCAGACGCGAATTTGCGGTTATTGGCAATAACGAGAGCGCCTTCAATCAAAGGATGACGCGTCAGTTCCAACTCAATGGGAAGTGGGGAAACATATTTTCCTGTACTTGTTTTAAGCATTTCTTTAATGCGGCCAATGATAAAGAGATAACCTTCTTTATCAATAATCCCTTGATCTCCAGTCCTTAAATAACCCTCTTCGGTAAATGACGCTTCATTAATTTTTGGCAAATTATGATAGCCGTGAAATACACTATCCCCTTTCACGAGAACTTCATCGCCGGGACCTATTTTGACGGAAAGATGGGGGAGCGGAAGCCCTACGGAACCTATTTTCCAATGATCGGTAAAGTTTGCACTCACTACTGGAGAGCATTCGGTAAGGCCATACCCCTCATAAATGGGGAGACCAATATTCATCAAAAAGCGAATGATACTTTTATTGAGGGGGCTACTCCCAGAGATAACCAGTTTAAAATTATCGCCAATCGCCGCACGCATTTTTGAATACACAAGGGGTTCATAAATTTTTCGTAAAAGGCTTGGCTTCTTGGGATCCTCAATTTTTGCTAAGCGAATGGCTTGGTGCATGATCCATTTTTTGGGCCCCACGGCAGAGTCCGCAGCGGCAGTCATTTTTTCATATAGACGCTCCAAAATGCGAGGAACTACAGTCATCATAGACGGTTTTACTTCTTGTAAAAGAAGTGCTGCATTTTTAGGATCATCGGCAAAGTATACTTTTAGGCCCAAAAACAGGTAGTAATAGATTGTCATGCGCTCAAAAACATGAGCAATCGGGAGAAATGTCAGCGCACTATCCACATCACTTCGCAAAGGGTACAATTTAAAAATAGAGGGAAGTTGAGAAAGCATATTGCGGTGGGTGAGTTCCGCCCCTTTGGGACGCCCCGTGGATCCACTCGTGTAAATGATCGAAAAAATATCATCAGGATGAATGCTTTCTATTTGCTTTTCAAACCAACAAAGAGCTCCCGACTCTTGGGCAAGTCTTTCTCCTTCTTGCAAGAGCGTCTCCCAATGGACCCCGTTGGATCCGAGACACTTTCTTTTCGAACTGATACAAATCACTAGCTTAAAACGCTCTAAAACGCACCGAAGCGGTTTGTCGAGAGCGGTCACATTGTCGATTAATAATATTTCAACATTGGCATCTTCGCACTGAAAAAGGAAATTTTCAGAGGCAATATTGGGGAATAAAGGGACCGTGATCGCATGGCACACTTGAGTTGCTACATCGGCAATGACCCAATTGGGCGATGAATGGGCCACAATTCCTAGACTTTTTCCTTGACAGAGTCCTCGCTTGTGTAATGCGAGAGATAAATAAAACAATTTATTTTTGAGATCTTCGGGAGCAAAATGAATCCACTGATTGCCTTTTCTCTGATACCATCCCATAAAATCAAAACGACCACAGTTGGCAAGATACAAAGAGGGTAAGGAAGAATAAGGTAACAAATCCAAAGAAGTGCCTCACACGAAATGAGATTCTTAAGTAAAATAGATTCCTCTTTTAAAGAAAGGTCTAAGAAAAGCTATTTTCATTCATAAGCATCGAGGATTCTATGAAAAAACGTCTTACGGATTATCTTCTCAACGTTGAAGCGCTTATTGCGAAGGAAGGGACGCGAGAATCGGATACTCATGCCCTTCAAGATCTGCTCACTCAAATCAGTTTTTTTCAGCACGAACGCCTCATTCATTTGCTCGTGACTCTCATGTTTGGGTTGCTTTTTGTGATGGGGATGTTATACGTTGCGGCTTTTCCCAGTCCCGCCGTTTTTGCGCTAGACTTTTGTATTCTGGTGTTGCTTTTTCCCTATATTAAACACTACTACACGCTAGAAAACGGCGTTCAAAGACTTTACGCTTATTATGATAGATTATGGAAACGAATGGAAAAATATTAAGTAAGGGTGCCTCTAAAAATTGGTTTGCGGGAATGAAATCGAACGAGTATTGTGCAAAACGAATGTCGCATTGACAAGTTTACTTGTCAATATGACTGAGTGCAGCCAATGACGCTTTAGCGTCAAATCGAGCCAGAGCAGGAATGAAAAGTGGTGAATACTTTGATTGTATTCGCCACTTTGAAAGACGAACTATGGCGAAGTACCGCAGTCGAT
>DBTP01000046.1 GCA_002307115.1 Fibrobacter sp. UBA1313
GTTTTATATTCTTCGGCAACAGTCGCCACAGGCCGCCCAGAACGGTACAATGTACGATAGGCCCGTTCCAAAGCGTGAATGCGTTCTAATGGGAATTCTTCTGGAAATTTTCGCAATGCATGTAAATTAATCCCCGCCCATTGAAGCGGATTACCCAAAGCTTTGCTCGCTGGCGGAACGTCACGATCTACCTTAAGGGTGCCTCCTACAAAAGAATAGGCCCCCACTTGACAAAATTGATGCACTGCAGTGGTGCCCCCAATCGTCGCGAATTTGCCAATGCGAACATGTCCCCCTAGTTGAACGCCATTCGCAAGAACCGCGCCCTCGCCAATGTAGCAGTCATGAGCGACATGAGTGTACGCCATCAACAAAACATTATCACCCACAAAAGTGAGCCCCGTCGCCGCAGTACCTCGGTTGAGGGTGCAATATTCGCGAATGGTACAATTTTCGCCGATTTCTAGGCGAGTCAATTCCCCTGCATATTTAAGGTCTTGCGGCCTATTTCCCAAAATGGCTCCATCATAAATAATGGTGCCTGCACCAATCGTTACTCCGGAAGCCACATGAACTCGACTTTCCAAAACAACGTTGTCTCCGAGGGTTACATCAGAATCTACAACGCACCAAGGACCGATACAAGCACTTTCGGGAACTTTTGCGAGGGGACTAACAAAGGCAGAGGGATGAATCATAGCGAAGAAAATATATATTTGCTCGCCATGAGTGAAGTTGTTATTGGGGTTTTGACCGCCCTTTACGTTGGCCTTCTATTATTTTTTGCCCTCGGGTTATTACGGGCAAAGCGCGCCTCCATTAAAGGCCCTGCTACGTTAGGCGTTTCTGTCATTGTCCCTCTCAGGAATGAAGAAGCTTTTGTCACTCGCACATTGCATGCCTTGGAAGCTCAAGACTATAAAGGGAAGTGGGAAGTCATTTGTGTCAATGATCGTTCCACCGACCAAACGCCGATTTTATTGGAAAGTTTTGCAGCAACACATCCTCGCTTTTCTGTGGTCCACATTCCCCTTGAGGCTCCTTTTCTGGAAAGCCCCAAAAAACGCGCATTGGAGACTGGATTTACTCATGCGAAATATGAGATTTTGATGACAATGGATGCAGACTGCATTCCCCCAAAATGTTGGGTGACTTCCATGGCATCCCAATTTGTGGGTAATATTTCGATTGTACAAGGCCCAAAAAAAAATACCGGTTCAAGGTCTCTGGTCCACACCTACCAAAAATTAGAGACGCTCGGATACACGTGCATTGAAGCCGCAGGATTCAGCATGGGAACACCGATGGTAGCAAGTGCCGCCGCACTCGCCTACAAAAAAGACCTATTCTTTAAGGTCGGTGGTTTTGGGGACTTGGTGCATCTTTCTTCCGGTGATGACGATATGCTCGTACACAAAATGGTGAAAGAGCCGAATGTGACTTTTTGCTACAATCTTGATCCCGAAGCCGTTGTTGAAACCGCTCCAGTAGATTCTTGGCGGGGGCTTTTGAACCAACGCGCTCGTTGGGCAAGCAATAGTACAAACTATTCAAATCACGCGTATACTTTTTTGCTGACTTTGATTTACACATTCTATGTCTGGCTTTTGCTGAGTCCTTGGCTTGCCATTTTTGCAGGATTCCCTTGGGAATGGTTTTTAATTCCCTTCGCCTGTAAAGTGATTGCGGACACCCTGTTCCTCACCATCGGAGCCGTTCGTCTTAGAATTAGTTCTCTCCTGTTCGCAATTCCCCATGCCGAATTATTGCAAATTCCAATTATTGTTTTGGCTGTGCCCATGGGAATTTTTAAAATCTTTAAGTGGAAGTAAGCTTCGCCCTAGCCCAAGCAATGGCTTCGATTTCGTTCTTGAGCGTCCCTTCAATTTGTAGTTCAAAGCTTTCGCGAATGAGTTCTCCCACTTGTTTCCCAGGCTGAAGACCGAGTTCTAACAATGCGCGTCCCGTAAGGAATGGCTCCAGAGCTTTTTCCCAAACCCCCAGAGCCTTTGATTCTGTGCAGAGATTTGAAGCAAATTGTTTGCGGAAATCGATCGAATCCAAAGGATAGTTTGCACCAAAAGCCGCGGCTAAATAGAAGCCTGAAAGAGCCCCTGATTGTCGACGTAAAAAGGCCGAATCAAAATGATTTTTATGAGTACGAGCATGAGCGAGTACTTGAGGGGCCTTTTCCCACAACGCAGGAATCCCTCGTAATAGACGAATTTCATTAGTGATCCGAGTGAGAAAATTCATAATTTCCTCTTTATTTTCTGCGCCCGAAAGCAGTGTTGCAAAAGCAAGCACGGCCGCTGACGACTCATCAAAAGAAGAAAGCGTAAGAGAAACCCCATCCAGGAATTCGCCCAGTTTGGCGTAGCTTCCACCCAAGGGCCGGACTTCGGGGAAAAATCTTTTGAGATCCATGGCCACAAAGGCATCCAAACCGTAAGAAGGCGTTCCCGGTTTTAAAAGCCATTTTTTGAATTCTTCAAAAATACGTTCTGAGGAAAGATCGTCTAAAGGAAGTGTACGGCAAAGTTCAATGGTTTCAGGTGCCATCCGAAGTTTAAATCTCGACGCAAACTGCACTCCCCGTAATACACGCAGCGAATCTTCTGCAAAGGCGGGAGAAACGTGTCGAAGAATGCCTTTCTCCAAATCTTCTCTGCCATGATACGGGTCGCAAAGTTCTAATTGGGGGAGTTCAACCCCCATGGCATTGATGGTAAAAT
The DNA here is from genome assembly GCA_002307115.1 of Fibrobacter sp. UBA1313. Taxonomy (GTDB): domain Bacteria; phylum Fibrobacterota; class Fibrobacteria; order Fibrobacterales; family Fibrobacteraceae; genus UBA1313. Next base: position 2,736 of record DBTP01000046.1, read on the forward strand.
CTCTTCGAAGCGCGGCCTTCGCAAAGCTCAAATCTAAATGAGTTTCTACAAGGAACCCACGATGACCTTCGCCCACTTTATTTTCTGTTCGCGGAAAAGAAAAATCGAGATCTAAACCTCGCATCGTCAAATGAATAACACCAAACGCTTTCCCTACCAAATTCGGATGACCAAAATGGGATAAAATTTCGAGCAGCGTGTCTTGGGTGATTCCGTAAACTTCCACATCAAAATCACGGCATTCTCTGCCAAGCATGGCATCGCGAACCCACCCACCCACAAGAAAAGCGCGACCAGAAGCCGCTCGAATGTCGTCTGCTATTTGCAGTAACTTTAGCGGAAGTTCCGGTTCAAAATTTTTGCCTTCAATTGTATTCATTAAGGGGCCGGGGTTTTCAAAGTGTCCGTAGTTGTTTTTGAAGAATCTTTTTGTGACTCTTCATACAATTCATAAATGCTTTTCTTTACTTTGTTAGTTAAAGAATCGGATTTTGCATATTCTTCTTGCTCTGCGTTACATTGGCGAAGTTCTTCTTCTAACCACTCGCGCTGATCTACGGATTGTCCCATGTGGTCTAAACGATATTGAATCTCGGCACACACAGGTTTTTGGCGTTGGGAAGCACAGCCCACCAAGAAAAGTATTATCATAAAAATGAGATAATGATAAAATTTCATAAGAGATCCTTTCGCAAAATTCTGATTAATGAATAATCAGCAATTTTCCCATTTCTTTTTTCTTCCCTTTTTTAATAAGGTAATGATATACACCGGGAGCCACAAGACGACCAGAAGCATCTTTGCCATTCCATTCGCAACGGCCCCCTAAAAGCGCATTTCCTTGAAAAGACTGAACGAGATGTCCACCCGCATTGTAAATCGATAGAATAGCGTCTTCGGAAATATTATCAAATACAACCACAGACATACTCTTTGGAAGAAAGGGGTTCGGATAAACTTTCACTGGGTAAGCAGCGCTGTCGGTCATAAATTGAGCGGCATTTCTTAAATCTTTGCGCAAGTATCGAGAAGCCCCTGTACCATGAGCAAACCAAATGGCTCCTTGAACAGGATCAATCGCTATGTCGTAAACCAAATTACTTAATAAACCATTTCGTATTTTAAAATTTTCGGCAACGAGTGTATCCGCCGTTTTACCTTTGCGAGTGAGCAGAAATACACCTTGATCCATGGTGCCAATCCAAATACGATCTTGAACATCTATTTTAACGGAGGAATGGTTAGCCCTACGATATCCAGAGACTTTATAGGGCATTTGTACAGAATCTAAACCGGTTTCCCAGTACCCAAAAGAGGAATAAGAAACGCCCCACAAACGACCTTGTGAATCCAAGTCCATATCTATAAGATATCCATTCTCTGTAGAAGGATAAGTTTTCCGTTGTACATCAAGCAGTTGTCCCCCATTTTTAGAAGGAGGGGGGAAAGTAAATACATCTAAAGATCCATTTCCATCAATACCCTCTGACACCCCTGCACTAGAATAAAGAACCCAAGATTCGCCATCCTCGGAAAGCGTGGCACGCAAAGGTCCTGAAAAAGGAGTGCTCCCCACACCATTCGCGCAACTGACTTCCCCAGTAAGATCAATGAAAGCAATCCCATACTTTGACTGGGACCAAAAAGAAACCAAAAAGCCTGAATTATCTGGCGCCGCAGTGACGCCTCTCGACACAATGAAGTTCGTAGAATAATTGTCCATGCAAGTTGCCACCGAAGCATCAATCACTCGGTCTACAACACTTCCATTTTGTGAATAAAGCCAATAACCAATTCCCCAATAACTCATCAAGCCCTGGCCATTAGGAAGCAGCGCCGTATTTTTATTCCTGTGATTTATGTTCTCCTGACCATAAAAAGGACCAATAGGGATGCTAATCACTGGCCCCCATGAAGACGCGAGATTCCAAGCCCAAGCACCAGCATTGGAAAAACCAAGGACTCCTCCAGTGGAAATGGGCTCTAATGCATAAAGTTCCTCTAAAGAAAAACCCGTCCAATTAGAGACAAGAGTAATTTTTCCGTTGTCAATGACCCATGCCGAATCCGTACCCACCAAATAAGAATAACCATCTTCATTAAAAATCCATTTCACTAACGAAGTGTCTCCATTCATTAAGGGAGCCTTATCTAAAGTCTCCCCTTTAAGAACAATTTTACACACCCCTTCACAGGCAGACGTTTCTTTCATTGTGGAATCAAATTGAAGGGTTCCCGAACTAAATCGAGTCACTAGAGAATCGCCGCGGAAGCCCATGGCGCTGATAGACGAAGAAAGACTTGCATTAGATACCGTTTTAGCGACCGTCCATGAAGCTGGGTCCGCAAGCAATCGATCATCTGCCATACTTTCCCAAGACATTTTGCGAACATACACAGAATTACCAATGCCCACAAATAAAGAATCCCCTTTAATTTCAATCGCCGAAACAGGAGTGCTCTCCAATAACGTAGACCCTATACGAGTAAGACTAATAATGGATTTTCCTGTAAGGAGATCCACAAAAGCCAATTTTTTGGCAAAGCCCAAAACCATTACCGTCCCTTGAATCCGCACCAAATCAGAAACCAAATAATCGCCAGATTCTAAAAAGGACCGATTTAAAACTTTGAACTTTGAAGAAGATATCATACTAGCGATGATTCCTTGCTCAGAGACCGCGTACAACCCAGCAGGTGCCGAAACAACACCGCGCATTTTGGTTGCTTCTAACCCATCTTCCGAAGTAAAGTTTTCACTCGCTCCATCGCGAGAAATAATGCGAATGCCACCATCGGTCGCAAGAAAGAGAAAACCGTTAGCCACCGTTGCTGAGTGAAAAGGCTTGGGGATAGCAAAGCCCTCCCACGAAGCGGCATAGCAAGAAGAGGCAACAAGCCCGATTAAAGAAATTTTTCTAACTGAAGAGAATAAGTATGTTAAGTAGCTCACCCTCAAAAGTTACCAAAAACAAATCCTCAAGAGAAGCTTGTCACTCCTTCAATAGCCCTCAGATGTTGCGATCTCTTAAAAATCGCATGGATTGAATCATTTTTTTTGCAATCGTTGATTTGGAAACATTAAACATTTTTGCAAGTTCATGGAGGCTAAAACCTTTCTTGTGGTGCAAGTACAGAAGAAATTTATCCACTGTAGAAAGATCTTTTAGCATTTGTTCTAGTAGTATGGAGATCCCAATATTTTTATCATGAGGACAGGGGTCTACCGTATTTGTAATATAATTTTGCGGAAGATCTCGAAAAAGCATGTCTCCCCTGCGAGTCCGGCGGCGAATATAATCCAAACATTGGTTCTTTGCCACCAGAAACAACCAAGCTGTCGGATTGGTGTGATGTTCCAAAGAACTCGCATTACGATATAACTTGATAAATATTTCTTGCATTGCATCGTCCACGAGATCTTGATCCTTGATCCTGCGGAGGCATTGTTTGTAAATTTGTTCTGAGTGCATGTTCCAAAAATGCAAGACAGTACTTTTTTGCGGAACAATGGTATTATTGTCCTGCAATTTGTATTTTTTAACTGATCGTGAAGAAGGCATAAATTGTCCAAACCGAAGTATTCGGAATACCCCCCACAGCCGAGATGGAATTTATGAATTGTGACGGAATAAATTTGGTAAAAAAAAGTTTAGCAATCAATCAATTGCAAACGTTTATGTGTGTTGTTGCGTTTTTGCTTATTGTGCCGAGGGCGGTTTTTGCCGATGGGCCTGTCATTGAAATGAACAATATGCCACCACCACAAATTGCCCTCTTTTATCCAGAAGGTTCGATATCCGTTGGGACAAAAGTTACAATAAAGGTAATCATTCCCAAACGTTGGCACATAAATGCAAACATTGCGGCTGATGAATTTTTAAAACCCTCGACAATTGAAATTGCGGCGAAGGGTCTTACCTTTGATGCTCCCTTATGGCCCCCGGCACTAAAAGAATATAGCGATGCCTTGGAACTCGAAAATCTGATTTTCAAAGATACGCTCCAAATATTAATTCCTGTAAAAAGTGTTTCACTAGGTTACGACTCCACGACGACCAACGTGACATTTGGGTATCAAGCTTGTAGCAACTTTATCTGTCTCGCGCCTAACCAAGTGCGAGCGACAGTCGGCAATAAAGCTCTGGGAGAGGAACAAGATAAAAGCTTGCTTCCTTCAAAAAAAAAATCTACTGAACCCTTAGCCCTTTTGCTTTTGTTCGCCTTTCTCGGTGGACTTATTCTCAATTTGATGCCCTGCGTTCTGCCGGTGCTTTCTTTAAAACTGTTTAGCCTAATTAAGCATTCCCGCGAATCCAAAAAACATCTCTTTGCTCTTGGATTGGCGCTGACCACAGGGGTGCTTATTTCCTTCTGGGTTCTCGCCGCATTAATTGTCATTGTGCGCATGGGGGGGGGCAATGCCGGCTGGGGAATGCAATTCCAGAGCATTGGTTTCATTGCCTTTATGGTTGCCATTCTTTTCACTTTCGCAACGAGCTTATTTGGAGCTTTCGAGGTTTGGCTCCCTAGTAAAACACTGACTCAAATGGACAAAGCAACCCATAAAGACGGTATTCCCGGAGCTTTTTTCACAGGCATTCTTTTAGTCCTTCTCAGCACCCCTTGTTCTGCGCCCTTTTTGGGAACCGCTATGGGCTTCGCCTTTGGAGCCTCCATACCAATTCTTCTTTTATTCTTTACTGTCGCTGCATTGGGGCTCTCCTTCCCTTACCTCCTTGTGAGCGCATACCCTAAAGCTTTGAAAGTTTTTCCCAAACCGGGAGCTTGGATGCAAAAGCTTCAAAAAGTGATGGGGTTATTGCTTTTGGGAACTGCCGCATGGCTCTTGTGGATCGCCTTTGGGGTCACAGGCGAAAAAGGAATGACATCCATTTTGATTTTAGGAATTTCCTGTGGTATTTCTGGCGCTATTTTGGGTAAATTAGCCCCCCCTCACAAGCCCTTTTCCCGTGAACTCCTTGCGGCTGTGGTGCTCATTGCAGTGAATGTTTGCTTGTGGCTCTATGTTGTAGAACCCCGAATCCATGACGACTTGACTCAAAAAGCCAAAGCAACCGAAGTTCAAGCACTCGACAAAGAAGGTTGGTACCGTTATTCTCCTGAGTTAATGAAACATTTTGAAGCCGAGGGCCGCACTGTCTTTGTTGATGTTACCGCAAGTTGGTGTCTGACCTGCAAAGCAAATGAAGCGGCCATACTTGCTCGTGATACCGTGAATAACTTATTTGAGCATTATAACGTGGCTAAAGTTAAAGCCGATTGGACCACTCAAAATCAAGATATTAGTGACTTACTTATCCAATTAGGGAGAAGAGGGGTTCCCGTATACGCCATATTCCCAGGGTCTCATTTCGAAAATCCTATTGTCCTCCCAGAAATTCTTACAGTAGATGCAATTGAAGGTGGGCTCAAGGAATAATGTTTGCTATTTGTAATATCCGCAATCCGTTCTAAAAACTTAGATTTACGCCCATGAAAGTAGCCTTGTTGACAAATGAATTCCCTCCAGAAATCTATGGAGGTGCTGGTATTCATGTTAAATACCTTAGCCTTGAACTCCAAGAACTGTGTGAAGTGGAAGCTCGTTGTTTTGGTCTTCAAAATGATACCGAAAAGAATCTACACGCCCTTGGTTTTTCTCCAAAAATCAAAGGGCAACCCACCGATGGTCGATTCAACAAGATTTTGAATCCCTTGGATATTAATTTGCAATGGGCAGCATCGCTCCCCCCTGTGGACGTGATTCATTGCCATACTTGGTACAGCCATTTTGGTGGCGTTCTAGCAAGTCGTCTTTTAGAGTGTCCTCTTATTCTGACCACTCATTCTTTGGAACCTCACCGCCCGTGGAAAAGCGAGCAATTGGGTGAAGGTGGGTACGCCATGAGTTGCTGGCTGGAGCGTTCCGCTTACGAAACGGCAGATGGGGTCATCGCCGTGAGCGAAGGCATGAAACGGGATGTCATGAAGCTTTACGGGGTGCCAGAAGATCGCGTTCAAGTGATCTACAACGGCATTGATCCCGATTTTTATACCCCGACTTTTGATGATTCAATTCTTACCAAATATGGCATTGATCCCAACAAGCCATTTGTTCTTTTCGTGGGACGCATTACCCGTCAGAAAGGGATTTCTCAACTGATTGATGCAATTCCTCACCTTATCCCAGGCGTACAAGTGGTTCTCTGCGCAGGCACCCCCGATACGCAAGAACTTGCTGAAGAATGCAAGACAAAGATTGCAACACTCCAAGCAACCCGTGAGGGTGTCATTTGGGTTCAAGAAATGATGCAGCACTCAGAACTTCGCGTGCTCTATTCTCACGCCACCGTTTTTGTGACTCCTTCTCTTTACGAGCCTTTCGGAATTATCAATCTTGAAGCCATGAGTTGCGGAACCCC
>DBTP01000177.1:0-755 GCA_002307115.1 Fibrobacter sp. UBA1313
ATTCCGCCCAATGCGAATCCTCATACTTTTGAACCCAAGCCTAAGACGCTCCAAGAATTTTCTCGTGCGTCTCTTTATTTCAGCGATGGCTCCGGCATGGACAAAGCGTGGATGCCGCGTTTTCTCGGCGTAAACAAACAAGTGAAAGTGGAAAATATTTCTAAAGGCATCGTCTGGATGGAAGCAGGAGACGAGCATCATCATGATAAAGGAAATTCTAAAAAAGGGGATTCCAAAGATCATGCGGACCGTGAATGGGCTCTGGGCGATCATGCGGCGTCTCCCTCGCACCGCGAAGAGGAATTAGATCCGCATACTTGGACGTCTCCGAAGCAGGCGTTACTTCTCGGTAAAAATATGGTCGATGCGTTGGTGCGTCTGGACCCTGCCGGAAAATCGTACTATGAAACGCGTCTTCAGGCATTCCAGACCAAAATGTTTGCGCTGGATAAAGAAATGACTGCCGCTGTTCAGAAGCTTCCGGCAGAGTATCGCACCTTCATTGTTTTTCACCCTTCTTTTGGTTACTTGGCAAGGGATTATGGGTTAACGCAAATGGCGGTCGAAGTCGAAGGCAAGGAGCCTAAACCGCAGGATCTGAATCAACTGGTGAAAGTCGCGAAAGCTCACCAGATCCATGTTATTTTTGTGCAGCCTCAGTTTAGCAAGCGTTCTGCGGAATCTCTCGCCAACGAATTGAATGCGGTCGTGGTGTCCACGGATCCTTTAGCTTATGATTTTGATACCAATCTTAA
>DBTP01000177.1:1073-13900 GCA_002307115.1 Fibrobacter sp. UBA1313
CCCTTATGAAAAATGCCCCTGCCATTGAAGTTAAAAATCTTTTCTTTTCGTATGGTTTAACGCCTGTATTAGAGGACGTTTCTTTTTCTGTAGAAGCAGGCGATTTTGTAGCGATGATCGGTCCCAATGGGGGCGGCAAAAGTACGCTCATGAAATTGATCGTAGGCCTTTTGAAACCGGAAGCGGGCGAAGTGCGTCTCTTTGGGGAGAAGGTTCCCACCAAGCGCGTGGGCGTTGGCTATGTACCGCAGAATACCAATCACAACGTGGAATTTCCGATTACGGTTGAAGAATGTGTAGGTACAGGACTCTCCGGCTTTTTTCAAGAGCCGTCAACGATTAGGAATGCACTAGAGCGAGTCAAAATGGAATCCTACGCCAAGCGCCGTTTAGGCGAGTTATCCGGCGGAGAACGCCAGCGTGTACTGGTGGCGCGTGCTTTGGTGGCGAGCCCCCAGATTCTTTTCCTGGATGAACCTTCCAGCAATATTGATGCTGCTGGGCAAGATGATCTTTATCAACTTTTGTACAAACTCAATGAATCCATGACGATCGTCGTGGTCAGCCATGATCTGATGGCACTCTCTAGCCGCATTAAAAGTGTGGCTTGTGTGAACCGGAAAGTTCATTATCATCCGGGTTCCCAAATATCGGGAGAAATGCTTAAAAGTATGTACGGTTGCGAAGTGGATCTCATTGCTCATGGGATTCCTCATCGCGTACTTGGGAGCCATGATCATACGCATGGCGGCTGTTGCAATCATTCCTGAGAGACAATTAAAATCCTTTGTCTGAAGGGTATTTCTAAAAATTTATTTTCTATTGCCCTAGAAGCCCTTTCCCGTCAGGGAACCGCCGTTTGGGGCTTTATCTTTTCTGCTCTAGTAGACCTCATAGCCTAAGGTGCGGGTTCTTATTAAACGCGAAAACGTAAGTCTTTACATATAAATTTTGTGACCGCCAATCATTTTTAAAATTTGGGGCTTCCAGCTATCGTGTGGGTAAAGCGGGGTAGAGGTCGAGTTCACCAAAGTGGGACATTATCGCATTTTGGAAACGCTCGATATTCCTAAACCCACACGCCATCTTCTTCACTTTCTGGATCTTCAAGTTTATGCTTTCGGCCATTCCATTATCCACGCCAAGCATAATTGCATTCATGATTTAAAATTTTTCTGCTGCATAAAAAAGATCCGAAAAAATCGGATCTTTAAAATATTCATGGAAAAATTCATTCCATTTGTTATTGTATCTCAGGCACCCTTCAGCTCGAGAAGGCTCGCCTGTGAGTTGTTCTGTGAAACTTGACGTTCTTTCACTTCTGATTTTTGTTCTTTGCTTTTTTCTTCTGGTGCCATAAGACAAATCCGCCAATCAGGAGCAATAGGGCAACGCCGAGTGCTCCCAATTTTAAGCTGTTGTGGAATGCATCGGAACGGTACTGCAAAACGACTTCCGATTTTCCTTGGGGAATTTCAATGGCGCGGAGGGTACCAAAAGCCTTATATACTTTGGTGGGGACTCCGTTGACCGTCGCTTTCCAGTAAGGGTGGTAATTGCCTGTGGCGAGCATAAAACCGGGGCGATCGCTTTCCACAGAATATTTTTGGGTATCCATCTTGGGGCTCGCGGTCAGAGTCACAGAACCTTGGGGAACTCCGCTTTGCCTTTCTACCGAAGGCTTTTCAGAAAGAATAATGGATTGTTTGTAGTCGTAACCTTTTTGAAGGGCCGCAATCGCCTCGGAGTCATCCATTACGGCGTAGTTCCCATAAAGTTTTGCATCACCAATCGCTCCCGCATTAGGGAGAATAGTCGTGCCTTGGCGGGTCTCAAAAATCACTTCACCAATATTCATTAAATCTAAGAATGGGGTGCCGTATTGATCAAATACCACCTGACTTTTTCCCGCAGGAATTTCCACGGCTCGAAGTATCCCGAACGCTTTGACTACAGGCTTCCGTTGACCATTCACGGAGACTTTCCAGTAAGGATTATAGTTGCCAGCGATTACCAGAAGTGCGGGGGCACTGGTTTCAACACGGAATGTTTGCGTAGGTTTCCAAAGTAAACTCACTTCATAAATCGTATCAATAGTAACTTGCGGCACATCGGAGAGAGAGGGGAGTGCTTGTTCTAGCAGAACTTCATTTTTGATAGAAAAGGCCGGATCCTCTAGGGCGGAAAGGATCTCATCAGCTCTCATGACGCGTGCGTTGTGATACAAAATCGCGGGAGCTACAGCGGCGAGTTTATTCGCTACAGCATTATTCCATTGCTGATCATCAAAAAGAGGCCCGATTTCGTTGACTGGAATTCCATTCAGATAATTCGAATCATTTTGTCCACCACGGAAGGCGCGGTAACTCGCGAGTTCGTTATCGTGGAAACCATCTGCATTCCGCATATTGTAAAGTGGGAATGAATTTCCGCTCAAGGCTTGCGATTTCGAAAGGGATAGTACCCGTGGCGCATGGAGTGACTCGGGATGGTTTGCTTGTATTGCTCGAATGACTGGATTTCCAGGTTGCACATAGGACGCCTCCGGAGTATTCTGAACAAAAACTCCATCGATGAAGTACAATTCTATTCCTCCAATCAGGGCCAAAAGGCAAGCCTTTTTGAGTAAGGTTGCTTCCCAGCCGAAAATAATCCAAGCGACAGCAATGATCGCAATCACCATCACAAAACAGGGGATCACCAGATCTTGGGAAAAATTCATTACCGCAATGTTCAACGGTTTAAAGTAGGAAGCGGTATCTGGGTTCGAAACAAGTCCTTGACTGGAGAGGAGAAAAATACCGACTAAAAGGAATGGAGTGATCAAACAAATTTGTTCCACGCGGGAAGAGCCCTTCAGTTTTCTTTTGAATGCATTGATTACCGAGGTAAAGCTAAGCGTTTCCCTTTGATCCTGCACATTCAGCACGGCTAAAAATAAAAGTGCGTAAGCTATAGTCACAATAAAGCCGACAGGCCCGAGGAACAATTCCCAATGGAAGCGAGCAATCAGCGTGAGTACCGCAAGGAGAGCAAAAAGGAAAATGCCTCCTACCAAGTGCTTCCGGTTTTCTTTTTCTTTCAAGGATTTCAGTACGGGGATTGCCATCATCACCATCACGAGTGGCAACCAGAACATGGACATACTCGGTGCCCGGAAACTTTTCATGCCGGGAATAATGTTGTACCAAATTTGGAATAGTGGGGAATGGGCTCCCATGGCATAAGAAAGAGCCACCGTTGCCCCCAGGAACCAGAACGTGGCCCAGCGTCTTTTCCCAGGAACAAAAAAGCAAAGGAATGCAAGGAATGTGAGGAGTACGCCCGAACTGTCGTGATTCAGTTTAAAGGAGTTGTGTCCCCAATAAAAGGGAGAACCAGAAAGTTGAGCTTTTTGGTAATCGGCGACAGGAATGTTGATCATGGAGGAACCTTTGAGCGAGGTCCCTTGGGGCGAATTTTCCTGTTCGTAAACATCAACACCAATGAACCCCGGAAGAATCATAGAGGCCAGTTCTTCTTGATGCAAAGACCAACTCGCCGAGTGCCCTAAAGTGGTTTTTTCATCGGATCCGCGTACCGATTGTCCTGTGGTGTAAATGTAGGGGGCGATAATTTGGAACGATGAAATCATGAGCCCGAGTGTGAGAGCCCCTGCTGCAAGGCCCAAGCGTTTGAAACGAATGGCCCAAGGAGCCTCCAATGTAAACATTTCAAACAATGCATAAAAACCAGCTCCCCACAAGAAAAGATAGGTCAGTTGCAAATGAGCCCCTAAAATCATCCATACAAGAGAAAGCACGAAAACGACGAAGTATTTAAAACTTCCTTCGCGGATAATTCTTCGAATGGCAAGCAGGGCGAGTGGAGCGACGGCAAAAACCATCATTTTTCCATCGTGTCCCCCGTACACATAAGTGAAATACTGTGGCGAGAGCGCATAGAGAAATCCGAGAAGTGCTCCCCACCAGTTACTTCCGGTGAGCGAACGTCCGAGAAGCATGGCCGAGACGAATGCGACCCAGATAATGAGAATGAACTTGAATCCAACGGCTCTCGCGATGTCCATCATAAAATACAACAGAGTGAGCGGATGGTAGGAATCTCCAGAAAGGGCATCAATCGTAGGCACACCACCCAAACGAGAATCATCCCATTCGGTGACGACCAGACTATTCGCTCGAAGCACTTTGGTTCCAATCGAATTCAGTTGGTCGCTATTGAGCATTAACTGGGAAGGATCGAAAACGAATTCCCGGAAAATGACCAAAAGAAGAACGAAGAAAATAGCGGCAGCACCTGCCAGAAAACCATAATTTTTGAGAAAGGAATTATTCATGTCTGTAAAGTAAAAAAAAGAACCACCCCCATGAGGAGCGGTTTCACATTAAAATACTCAGAAATGACTTTTAATCTGCAGAGTGCTCATCGATTTTTCGGGAGTTTATCACATGATAAATGGAAAAAGCAGAAATAATAAAGATCACTATGAGAACGAAATACTTGATGACTTTAGCCATTGTGACTCCTTTGATTTAATCAACAAATGCGCCCATTAATTTACTTTTTTTTGCATAAGAAAGCAACTACGCTTTTTTCTGCACAATGAAACAGATGGCTGGAAGCTTTTTATGCTCACTCTCTTCACTGGGGACAATCTCCATATCAATAATTTTACAGGGCAGATCCTGGAGCAGAAATTCAATGCGCTTGTTATCGAATCCGAGCCAGATATGACCATGGGTTTCGCGGAGTTCTTCTTCATTGTGTTGAGCGAGATCCAGTAGCGCCAGTATTCCATCGGGTTTTAAAAGTCGGATAGCTTCCTGAAGAGCTTCTCCCGGAGATGGCGCATGGTGAAGTACCTGACTCATCAACACCAGATCGGCACAGGCATCGGGGAGTGGAATTTTTGTCATATCCGCTTCAAGAGGCCTGATGTTATTGACGCCTTTGTCTTTCGCAATTTTGGTGAGACCTTTAATGGTTGCTTTTTGAATATCAACGGCGGTCACCTTCTCACAGCGGTGGGCGAGCATAAAACTGAGGTCCCCGCCTTCTCCGCAACCGATATCAATGGCATGCTCATAGGGAACCATGAGTTTGGAAAAAAGGCTAATCTGCGCTTTGAGGCTTCCGCCGGCTTCATCCAGCTTATGAAATTTAGGCGAATAATTATTGCGCCGCTGAGTGAGCATTCCTTCGACTTTACTGTGTACGATATCGCAGTCTCCCAGTTGAGTCCATGCTTTGCGTATCATGTCTAAAATGCTATCGCTCATGTAAAGATCATCGCTCAGTCCATAAAATGCTTTGGTGCCTTCGCGGCGGTCCTTTAACAAACCGCAACTGGAAAGTTTGGAAAGATGCCGACTAGCGTTGGACTGATGAATATCCAAAATTTCCTTTAACTCATTGACGGTAAATTCGGAGCGGGCAAGAATCATCAAAATTTTCAAACGGGTTTCATCAGAGATCGCATTGAACAACTCCATATTGGGTTGAAGAGGTTCTGAATGAGATGTTTTTTCCTGCACAGTTAAACTCCTGAAAATAAAAACATAGAACAGAATACAGATAATTTATCTTTTTCCGCGTGATGCGAATATACATTCATTTACTTCTCCCGTCGTTGCTGGTCATACTGGCATTTCTTTCGCCTGTGATGGCGAATCCTTATGAGAAAAGTCTTTCTCTCGATGTTCCTCTTTCGGTGGGGGCACTGACTTTGTTCTTGGCAGGGCAGTATTCCTTTCAGCAGATGGAAATTTCTGAAAATCCCCGCGCAAAAGAGGATCTCATGCCTTGGGATCGTCCCTTTGCAGGAACTTGGAACCCCACTGCCGGTACCGTGAGTAATGTACTCTCTGTATTTATCGTCGCTCCGTTTGCAATGGGAGCTCTCGCGTGGAAAGAGGGCGATATGACAGGGTCCGATTATGGAACTTTTCTTTTAATGGCGGTTCAGATTGTGGCCATTGAAAATGGTTTGAATTTAGCTTGTCGAAGTTTGGCAGTTTGGCCCCGGCCTTTCATGTATGGAGGAGAGGGAGGCTCTGCGCGGGATGATCCTGAGGCGCAAGGTTCCTTTTATTCCGGGCATAGTTCAGCGGCTTTTGCTACTGCTGTTTTTACAGGAACATGGTTTCAAAAAATGTACCCTAATTCTACTTGGACTCCTTGGGTTTGGGGAGCGAGCCTAGGGGTAGCTACTACGGTTGCCATACTTCGCGTGGCGGCAGGTAAACATTTCCCTTCTGATGTTATTGTCGGGGCGTTGGTTGGTTCTGCCATCAGCTATTCGGTTTTGAAATTACATGAAACAGAGGAAAAACAACTTGGCCTTGCGGCATTTCCGGGTTGGATTGGGCTCCAGTATAAATTTTAGTTACGAAAGTACTTCCTTCTTTATTCGAGATTATATTGGGGCAATGATTGGCTCGAAACTGCTTTTTTCTTGTGCTTTATCCCTTATTTTGTCTTCTTGGGCATTCGCTGCCCCAAATTCCTTTGAAGATTCTCGAGATTTTAAAACCTATCGAACTATTTCCTATGGTCCTCATACTTGGTTTGCGGAAAATCTCCAGTTTTCTTCTCCCTCTGTCAATATATTTAAAAAAAAAGGAATTTTTTACCCCAAAGAGGATCTCTCTTCGGCTTGTCCAGACTCCTATCGCGTGCCAACGTTTACCGACTGGGCTACACTAGAAGAGACTCTCTCGGGTTCCCAGATGCGCGTTCTTCTTAAAAAGTTTGTGGGAAAAGGGGTTCTCGGTTATTATCAAATTGATGCCTCGAAAAAGAATATAGGGGTGGGCAAGAAGTTTGCTTATTTTCAGGTGGGTTCCGATCCAAAAAATGCCATGGAGATTGATCTTAAAAAGGGAAAAATGCGAATGGTGGAACTCCCACCACAATCTTTAGTAGCAACTCGCTGTGTGAAGGATCGAGATTTTCTTGCTGAAAAAGGAATTCAAAATGGCAAATTCACCGACGCTCGCAATGGAAAATCTTATGAGGTCCTTTTACAAGGAAAAAAATTATGGATGACAGAAAATTTGGCTTATGATTTCCCCCAAAAAGGGGAAAAAGGAAACGTGAAAGACACATTGGCTTCCTCTAACTGTTATTTGGAAGACCAAAAATTCTGCAAAGAATTTGGACGTTATTACACTTGGATGGAGACTAAAAAAGCATGTCCTTCAGGATGGCATCTCCCGGGTGATGCCGAATGGCGTGATTTTCAAAAGGAACCCAAAAATGTGAATTGGAAGCAGATGGGGCGAGGGGGTTGTCATAATTGGGATTCTTATTGTGATTTTGATAATACGGCTTTTTATTGGTCTGCTTCAACGGTTCACAAAGGAACGGCTCGCGGTTGGGAATTTCGAAAATCCAGTCATATGGTGAACAGAGAAGATCAAGATCAGAAAATGGGCATGTATGTTCGTTGCGTCATGGACTTAGAGTAATCTAGCTTTCGTTTTTTACACACAAAAAAAGCTCGCAAATTTGCGGGCTTCTTTTTTTTCTTCGAATCGGTTATTGAATCGTTGTGGTGATGCGGAGCGCCATTGCCACATCTTTGATTTCATTTTCACTGTAGACGCTGAATTGAGCTTTTGTTTTATCTCCGATTTTCTTAACGGCAGCAACGGTCCAAGCCATATTATCTGCATCTTCCTTAAAATCTTCGCGGTCACCGATGTATTCCATTTCTACAAACAGATTATTAAGAAGTCCTGCGGTAGGAATTTCCAAGCCTACGAAGAATGGAAAATAGTTAGTGTCTTCAGCATATTCCGGTTTAATGGCATTAGGCGCTGTGGCGAGATCATCATTGGTTCCAGTGACAATCATCGCCGCTTCACCATAAACGCGTAGTGAAGGCATCACTGTAAATGATGCTTTGACCGCCGCACGATGAGTGAGAACTGCCGTATTGGTGATAACGTCAATCGCATTCACACGATAGGCGGCTCCGATTTCAAACGGTTTACCCAGTTTCAGATTTTCTTCCAAACGGATATAACCTGTGTTGAATTTGCTGTCATTGGTCGCAAGCATCGCATTGAATGTGGAGGGTCCTGTGGCCCAACCCAGTTCAAAGGCATCATGTGAATAATCACGAGCAAGGAATCCACGGGTTGCAATGTTCGGGTCCACATAAGAACCGAAGTTTCCTGCGACACTCCAATCGGTTTTCCAATGACCCAATTTTAAGTTGATTTTGTTATCTCCAAGATCCCACTTATAATTTCCCCAGTAAGTATCGGCTTGGAATTTATCGTAGCTCTTTTCATCAATGGTATTACCAAACTTTAGACCGTACATCCGGATCGTAACTTGACCATCGAAATTATCGGATGTATACTTACCACCAAAGTTGGATCGGAACCAGAACCCATCCAGATTGTTGTCCGAATCGTTATCGTAAAGTGCTTTGGATGCTTGGGTTTGAACATTTCCAGTGAGCTTGAATCCCTCTTCGCCAGCGATTGCCCCTGTAAAAAGGCCAAAGCTCAGTGTGAAGATGGCTGCATATCTAAAACTATTTTTCATTTTCTGTTCTCCTATTGAGTTTTTCATTGCTCTCAAATTAGAGACGGTATGTAAAGACTAGGGTGATATTCAAGTAAAATCAAGATTTTATTTTATGTGACTTTTGTAAAATCAGGGACTGTAAAATTTTTACAAAAAAAGACCCGCTACTCAGCGGGCCTTTTCAATCTCAAATGAAGCGTGATTACTTAATGGTTGTGGTAATACGAAGTGCCACAGCAACATCGTTCAGTTCGTCTTCGCTAAATAAGTTTAATTGGGTTTTGGTATTGCCAAAGCTCTTGATCATGCTGACGGTCCATGCGAAATCGCTCACGTCTTTATTCATGAGTTCATCGCGGTCGTTGATCCGTTCCATTTCAAACATGAGGTTATCGAAAAGACCCGCAGTCGGCAATTCAACTCCCACGAAGAATGGAAGGTAGTCGCTACCCTGTTCATATTCTGGAGCGATAGCGAAACCAGCATCGACCGTTTCATCGGTGACCTCGTCATCTTTGCCAGTGGTAATGTAGGCCACTTCACCATAGAGGCGAAGATTCTTAATAAGGGTGAATGAAGCGGTGCCCGCAATGCGGTGTGTTTGTACCGCAGAGAGGTACATGGCATCAATGGCGTTGACACGGTATGCAGCACCCACTTCAAACGGTTTTGCCAGTTGAAGCCTTTCCTCCACACGGACATAACCCGTCTTGAACTTGCTGTCGGAGGTAGCGATCATCGCATGCAATGCAGAAGGACCATATTTCCAGCCCGCTTCAAAGGCATCATGTGAATAGTCGCGCATCAGGAACCCGCGAGCCGTTAATTCGCGATCAATGTAGGTACCAAAATTACCCGCTTGGCTCCAATCGGTTTTCCAGTGACCGAGTTTCAAATCCAACTTATTTGTTCCTAAGTCCAATTTATAGTCAGCCCAGTAAAGATCGGCTAGAAATTTGTCGTAGCTCTTCTCATCAATGGTATTGCCAAACTTTGGGCCATACATACGAATCATGACTTGAGCATCCATATCTTCAGAGGTGTATTTACCCCCAAAATTGGCACGGAACCAAAAAGAATCAAAAGCATCATTTTCATAAGAGGCTTTACCCTGGGTTTGGATATTCGCCTTCAATTGAACGTCATCGCTAGCAGCCATTGCGCTAACAATAAATCCGAGGCCTAAAACGACCGCGGCAGTATTTTTGAACAACTGTTTCATTTTTTCTCCTGTGAGCCCAAACTCACAATCAGGGGGTGGTTAACAATATGCGACACGAAATTTACTTGTTTTGTTGCCTGCTTTGCAAGCTATTTTTTGGATAAGATATTATTTTATGCCTCGTAAGCGTGGGATGCCCTTTGCTGATGAATTTAAGGATATGGAGAAATTAAATGAAACTCGTGATTTGCTTTTTTTTGGCGTCTGTGTCCCTTCTTTTTGCTGGAGATCTCCTCCCCAACAAAACACATGCGGTACTCAATGTTTCCTATACAAATTTCGAGGATATTCCGCAATGTCATAAGAAGTTAACCTTTGTGGGTCAAAAGAATCCCAAAAATAAAATTGTGGTTAAAACGGATGATTATGGCGAAGTATCTTTCTTAATCCCACGTGAAGACAGTTATACGATCTTGTGTGAAAGCCTCACGGGTCCGTTTGAATGTGGCTCTTCTCCTTATGTGTCTCTCAAAGCATCTACTGGTGGTGTGAACAT
This sequence comes from Fibrobacter sp. UBA1313, assembly GCA_002307115.1. GTDB lineage: Bacteria > Fibrobacterota > Fibrobacteria > Fibrobacterales > Fibrobacteraceae > UBA1313. The sequence goes on from DBTP01000177.1 coordinate 11,336, forward strand.
TGCTTTTGATGATACTCGCGCGGAATTAAAAGGAGTCACTTTTAAGGCAGGGAGTGCTGAATTGGTCGGTAGCTCTCTCACCACCTTAGATGCCGCTATTGTTGGGCTTAAAAAGAACAAAAAAGCCATTATTGAAATTGAAGGTCACACGAGTTCGGAAGGGGGCGAAGCATTCAATCAGAAACTCTCCGAAGACAGAGCGAACAGTGTCCGCACCTACATGATGAATAAAGGAATAGATGGCAAAAGGGTGACTACAGTGGGTTATGGCTACAGCAAACCTCGTGCGACCAATGATACGGAATCCGGTCGTGAACAAAACCGTCGTATCGAAATTCGTGTAGTGAATGCCAGTGAAGTGGATGCCGTGGTCGAAGATTAAGCGTTCATCAGCTTTTGCACCCAGGCATTTTTGGCCTCTTCAAGGCGTTTAATAGAGGAATCATCGACTTCGCTAAGATTGCGTAGCTCTTTGAGTTCCAAGTAATCGGCAAGGATTTCTCCGGCTTTTACATAATCCGGCACGAGCTGTTCTAAAGTTTTTTCGATTTTCTCATCAGAATAATAACGGAGAATCCCAGCAAGAGTGGCATCAATGTAGACCTTTGTGTCGCCCTTCGCAAACGCCTCTTTTGCCTCTTTAAATTCCCAAGGTTCGATGGTATCAATCCAAACGGATTCTTTCGCATATAAATCATCATCAAGGGCGATTGCATTCTCTTGCTCCGAGAGGCGCAACTGTTCTGCCAATAGAGGCTGGTAGCTTTCTATGTCGATTTCGTTACCATAAGAATGACAGAAATCGCGAAGATTTTCCAGGTTCCCCACTGAAGGGGTCTCGAGAAGCCGTTCCTTTAAGATCGCGAGCTGGGTGGCTCCGGGGAGTGCTTTAAATTCTTTAGCATCTAAGCGGTTTCTCCGCCAATGCAAAATGAAAACCCGTAGCAGTAAGGCGGCTATCACGACAGTAAAAAGAGCGGCAATGGACACGTTTCACCTACATATGATCAATGATGTTTTGACCAAAGGCGAAGCAACCCACTTCTTTAGCTCCTTCCATAAGGCGAGCCAAATCGTACGTCACCACCTTAGAATCAATGGCCCCTGAGAGGCCTTTGTTAACAAGATCGGCCGCTTCTGTCCAGCCCAAGTGGCGAAGCATCATTTCACCAGAAAGAACCACGGATCCTGGATTCACCTTGTCAAGGCCTGTGTATTTGGGTGCTGTGCCGTGAGTGGCTTCAAAAATAGCGTGTCCGGTCACATAATTGATATTTCCGCCGGGAGCAATTCCGATACCGCCGACTTGCGCTGCGAGGGCGTCAGAAAGGTAATCGCCATTGAGATTCAGAGTGGCAATCACGTCAAATTCATCGGGGCGTGTGAGCACTTGTTGCAACGCGATATCCGCAATGCAATCTTTAATCACGATGCCCGCACCTAATTTTCCTTCTGGAATTTTGCACCACGGTCCCTTATCGATCACCTCCGCGCCGAACTCATTGCGAGCAACGCCGTAGCCCCAATCACGGAAAGCACCTTCCGTGAACTTCATGATATTGCCTTTGTGGACAATGGTCACGCTCTTGCGGTGATTCTTAATCGCGTATTCAATGGCACTGCGGACTAAACGTTCGGTGCCCCACTTGGAAACCGTTTTGATACCCACTCCGACCTGATTCCAATCGGAGTCATCCTTCAAACCCGCCATTTCTTTCCATTCGGAAACCGCCGCTTCTGTGCCAAAACGCACTTTTTTAGCCACTTTGGGGAACTCTTTTTGGAGAAATTCGAGACATTTTGTGGCTTCTTCAGAGCCTGCGACCCATTCAATGCCTGCATAAATGTCTTCCGTATTTTCTCGGAAAATAACCATGTCCACTTTTTCAGGGTGTTTTACTGGGGATGGGGTCCCATCGTAATATTTCACTGGCCGAAGACACACAAAAAGGTCGAGATCCTGGCGAAGTGCAACGTTCAAACTCCGAATTCCCCCTCCGATCGGGGTCGTGAGGGGGCCCTTGATACCGACGAGGTACTCACGGAATGCATCGACGGTTTCTTTGGGGAGCCAAGTCCCTTCTCCATAGATTTTATTGGCCTTTTCACCTGCAAAAACTTCCATCCAGGCAATCTTCTTTTGACCATGATAGGCTTTTTCCACGGCGGCATCCAAAACGCGGACTGCGGATTTCCAGATATCGGGGCCGATACCATCTCCTTCGATAAAGGGAACAATGGGCCGATCGGGGACATTGAGTTTACCGTGAGTCAAGGTAATTGGGGAGCCATTTGCAGGAATCTGGATGTGTTCGTATTTTGGCATAAAAGGCCTCAAAAAAGGGAAACTTACTGGCAAAGATTAGAAAAAAGAGTCTTTGTTGACCGGAGTGATTGCAGACAATCGATGCTTATCCTCACGAGAAAGTTGCAGAAGGTTATAATTGTGTAAAAAAGCAATTTCCGGGGCTGCGGAATGTCGGTAAAAGGTGTATATTTTGGGGGAAATATTCCTGCACCCTTTAGGTGGAGATAAAAGGTTATGAGAAAAATTGTGAAAATACA
>DBTP01000075.1:0-10328 GCA_002307115.1 Fibrobacter sp. UBA1313
AGTGGTAGTGTGATCGCGAGCAGTGGCAGTGTCATTGCTTCGAGTAGCTCGGTCATTGGGAGCAGCGGGAGTGTGGTTTCCAGTTCGAGTTACGCACAAACTAACTCCAGTTCCAGTTCCGCAATCACAACCCGGAGCAGCAGCTCTGCAATAGTGAATTCAAGTAGCAGTGCCACAATAGCCAGTAGCAGTTCGTGGTGGCTTCCCTTGAATGCTCAAGTTTCCTATGGCACCATGACGGATGATCGCGATGGCAAGGTTTATGCGACAATCGAGCTAAATGGCTACACGGTGATGGCGCAGAATCTTAATTATGGGACACAGGTCAACGGAATACTGGCCACGGACAACCAGTCGAACGATGGTGTTGTGGAAAAGTACTGCTACAACGATAGTGCGCTATATTGCGAAAGATATGGCGGCCTGTACCAGTGGGCAGAGGCTCTGGCCCTGCCCTCCAGTTGTAACACAGAATCGTGTGCGGATCAGGTGGATACGGTGGGCTTCCACCGCGGCATCTGCCCCGAAGGTTGGCACCTCCCTGGAAATGCAGAATGGGTAGATCTCAATGGCATTTACAGTGCCTACAAATTGAAATCGGAAGTGTACTGGTACCAGGGTGGCGGCGGCAGCAACTCCACGGGTTTCACCTTTTTGCCTGCTGGGGAGCGCAATGGAAGTGAAGATGGGGGGGGGGTTTTAAATTTGTATGAAAACGGAAGTATATGGTATGTGGGAATTTTTGAAGCCGAAGATACCTACGCTAGAATAGTAAGAATGACCTATGTAAATGATGGTGTTCCCGCACAGACCTATTGGTATAAGACAGGGGGTGAGTCCATCCGCTGCATCCAGGACTACACCACCAGCGATTGATAAAAGTTTAACATTCATAGATAGAATTACCAGATTTATTACCAGGAGGGGACGATGTCCAACCGTAAGAACAACACCAAGAGCAAAAAAACCACCGGCAAAATTTGAAACTTTAATAAGTGGCGTTATAATAATGAGGATTTCAGTAATGAGAGTAAAAGAAATGATCAAGAATCAGGGCACATTCAAAATAACGTTAGGGCTTGCTGTGGCAGCCTTGTTCCTCGCCTCGTGCGATAGCGGGAGCAAAGGCAATGATCCTCAGGTTGAGGACTCGTCGAGCAGCGTGACGGACCCCACCAGTAGTGGTGCAATAGTGCCAACCAGCAGTGGCAGTGTGATCTATTCCAGTGGCGCGACATACTCAAGCAGCAGTGGCGTGATCACGAGCAGTGGCAGTGTCATTGCTTCGAGTAGCTCTGTCATTGGGAGCGTGGTTTCCAGTTCGAGTTACGCACAAACTAACTCCAGTTCCGCAATCACAACCCAGAGCAGCAGTTCTGCAATAGTGAATTCAAGTAGCAGCTCCGTGACGGTGAAATCAAGTTCCAGTAGCAGCACTGTGCGGAGCAGCAGCTCGTGGTGGCTTCCCTTGAATGCTCAAGTTTCCTATGGCACCATGACGGATCCCCGTGACGGGAAAACGTACGCGACCGTTGTAGTGAATGGCTATACGGTGATGGCGCAGAACCTGGACTACGGCGTTCAGGTTAATGGAATGAACGCTACGGACAACCAGTCGAACGATGCTGTTGTGGAAAAGTACTGCTACAATGACAGCGCGTTGTACTGCGAGCGTTACGGCGGCCTTTACCAGTGGGCAGAGGCTTTGGCACTGCCTTCCAATTGCAACACGGAATCGTGTGCGGATCAGGTGGACACGGTAGGTTTCCATCAAGGGATCTGTCCTGATGGCTGGCACCTTCCGGGCAGGGTGGAATGGATTAAGAAGATCAATGGTTCCTACGTCGCCTACGAGATGAAGTCTGAGATATACTGGTACCGAGGAGGTGGGGGGAGCAACTCCACCGGCTTTACTTTCCTTCCAGCGGGAGAAAGAATCGGTAATGAGGAGGGTGGGGAGTATACAAGCCTCTCTGAGGTCGGACGTATATGGTATGTCGCACTCTATGATCCTAACGTCAATTATGCCACAACGGTTACTATGTACTATTCTGATGACGGAGTTGCCACCATGAATTACTGGTATAAGACTGGCGGAGTATCAATCCGCTGTGTGCAGGATTATTGATAGATAGTTTTCCATTTTTTACAAATTTAAGAGTTTAAATAACCAGGAGCAGCAATCATGTTCAATCGCAAGTCCAAGTTGACATCCAAGAAACAACAGAAAAACATTCCCGAAACTTACGTCATCGAGGCGCTGGAGCCTCGCTTGCTGCGAAAATAGCTCAAGGTCTCTTCGGTTTGACAAAACTCCATTAAAAAGAACGAGAGTGGATTTAAAATGGATAAAAGAAGAACGTTGGCCGGACTATCGGATCATACTGGCCCCTAGAATCAACGAATTAGAATCCCGTTTTTGCAAGCCGGCATTACAATACTTTGTACTAAACTATCGGTTTTTTGCTTCCATCGCGGGGCAGTTCCCGTACGAGTCTGGGTACGAGGTATCCTGGGAGCAAGTTGCGAATTTCATTCAGGAGTTGTATCGCGCGGATATCCTCTACTTCAAAGTGGGCAACGCCTTTTGCATGATCCAGTTGATGAAGATAATAGGGGAGCACTCCCTGCTCAAATAGTTTGTGAGAAAGCGCAACGAGAGTTTGTACGTTATCGTTGACTCCTTTGAGGAGTACGGACTGGTTCAAGAGTGTAATTCCTATTTCACGTAGGTTCTGAAAGACTTTGTGGGATTCGTCATCCAATTCCTGAGGATGGTTTACATGACTGACGAAGACGATCTGTTTTTGAGTTGCCGCCTTTTGGAGACAATTAAAATGAGACTGTTTTTCTGTATTTAATAGTTGTTGCGGGAGCGTGACCGGAATTCGCGTGTGGATGCGGAGAGTGTTTACGTGTTCCTGTTTGAGGATGACGCTGACGAAGTTTTGAAACGTTTCACCATCCAGCATGAGGGGATCACCACCGGAGAGAATGACTTCGTGAATGCCCGTATGCTTTTCTAGCCAGCAATCCAATCGAGGGATCAGGGTAGGGTCCGCGTGAAAGGGAAAGTTTCGACGGAAGCAGAAGCGGCAATGGATGCTACAGGCCGGGGTGGCAATGACGAGAACTCTCCCCACGTATTTTTGAAGAATACCGTCTTCCTGTACGGATTCCTGGTCCCCTACAGGATCTTCTTCAAAACCGTTGACTTCGCGAAGCTCGGCTATCGAGGGCAAAACTTGCCGTAGCAAAGGATCGTTCCAATCTCCTTTCTTTATTTTGGACGCAAAATGTTTAGAAATAAGCATACTGAATGGATTCGTTTCCAAACCGTCTGAGCGTGGAGGCAGTTCTAAATACGTCAAAAATTCCGCAAAATGGGTCCAAAATTCAAAATTATTTTTCATAAAAATCTATTTTTACCGCCAAATTCTATAAGAGGCATTTATGGGTACAATCAGCACTAACGAATTTCGTAAAAAGTTAAAAATTATGGTTGATAGTCAACCATACATGATCATCGATAATCAGTTTGTGAAGCCCGGTAAAGGCCAGGCATTCAACCGCGTCCGCATTAAGAACATGATCACAGGCCGTACATTGGACCGCACATGGAAGAGTGGCGATACAGTGGAAGAAGCCGATGTTACCTATAACGAAATGACCTACCTCTATAACGATGGTGCTACCTGGTTCTTCATGGACAATACTTCGATGGAGACGATGGAAATTCCAAAGGACGCTTTGAATGGTGGAGAAGTTTGGCTTCTCGATAATGCTCCTGTGGAAGTGACTTGGTGGAATGGAAATGCGATTGAAGTGATTCCGCCGACGTTTGTGGATCTCTTGATTGTGGACGCTCCTCCGGCCGTACAGGGTAATACCAGCGGTAACGTTTTGCGCCCAGCGACACTTGAAACAGGTGCTGTCGTACCGATTCCTCTTTTCATTGAACAGGGTACCAAGATTCGCGTGGATACACGTGATGGTTCCTATGTGGAACGTGCAAAGTAATTCATTGGTGCTATTGAAAAAGACCTCGGCTTTTGCTGGGGTCTTTTTTTTGTGCATACAAAAAGGCGATCAGACTTTTTCGATGCCGTCATCCGTGATGTAAATTTTCTTATCACGGAAAAGACTTCCGATGATTTTCTTGAATGCTTTTTTGGAAAGTCCAAACGTGGCTTTGATTTCTTCTGGGGATGAAAAATCGCCATAGGGGAGGAATCCGTTCGCTTCCTCTAATTTTTGAAGAATGGAATCCGCACTATCCATAATGGCGTCGTAACCCACAGGAGAAAGGCTAATCGCAAGTTTGCCATCTTCTTCACGGATGTTTTGAATGAATCCGTCACCGATGTCCCCAATATGGAACGATTCAACGTCTTGTGTGTACAAGCGGCCAGTATAGCGATAGTCCACCAGGAAATCCACATATTCTTCGGTGACTTCATACACGGCGATTGTGACTTTTTGACCGACTTCGACTTTGCTAGTATCGTGATCTATGAAAGAACGAATTTTTTCGGTGGCGACAATGCGCCCACTGCGTTCATCTTCCAGAATGTACACAACGCACTTATCGCCCGCTTGGATTTCTCCTAGTTGCTGCTTAAAGGGAAGCATCAAATCTTTGTCCAAACCCCAATCGAGGAACGCTCCAAAATCGTTCACTTCTTTCACTTCTAAAACCGCAAATTGATTCACAGAAGCAAGAGGCTTTTGGGTTGTTGCGATGGGTCGACCTTCGTTATCCACATAAACAAATACACGGAGTTCTTGCCCAATGCACAAATCTTTCGGTGCTTTGCTTCCCGGAAGAAGAACACGTCCGCCGCCAACAACCTCTAAGTAGAATCCTTGAGGAAGTTCATCTTGAACGTGCGTATCATTAAATCTGCCAATGAGCATAAACCATCCGTATTTTGAATTAGGGCAAAGATAGATTAATCAAAATAGGTCTCTATTGGAATATATCTAATTGGTCTATTGTCTCACAAAATTTCTCTTGCATATATCAAAAAATGAAAGTAATTTATTGAAGTAATCGGATGAAGAGCGCAGTAAACAGTCCCTACTGGATTTAATCCACCCGGACTAATAGATCACTCTAACTGCGTTTCCGGTTCCACTCGGGTTCTCCCTTCCAATGGGAGGACCTCTTTTTTTATACTCTGCAAATTTGTTGGCGTGGGCTAATCTATCTTTTCTCCCGTATGTCTTTTTTAGTTCATTGCTTTCGGCGTTTGAGTAGCTTACGAATGACTGTGGTTCTTCTCGTGGCACTTGCGGTCCTTTTATTTTGGGGGACGCTTTATCAATCCTTGGCGGGCCTGGATGTCGGTACCGCTAGATTCTTTGATTCCTGGTTTGTGTGGGTCTTTCGTATTTTACCTATTCCTGCGCTAAAATCTTTGCTGGTACTTTGTGCTGTCAATCTTTTTTGCGCCATGTACTTTCGTATTCCCCGGCGATTGCAGAGTGCTGGTTTGTATTTGATTCATGTAGGCCTCTTGTTTCTGATTATAGGGAGTTTTGTTGCCGATGCATTCAGGGAAACTAATGACGCCTATGTTTTAGAGGGGCACTCGGAATCTCACAAAAATCGATTAACCACTGTGCTGAAATCAGGGCTCTATGAAATTACCTTAGCCGATACTTTGGGTTACCCCATAAAAATTTGGAAGCCTTCGGAATTTTCACTCGGTGCTTATGATTTCAAAATTCTTGATATTTGTAAAGACGCAATTTTTGATATTGTTGAGGAAACGCCCTTTGAAAGTTTACCCCAAAATAGGATTGGATTCCCTGCGAAAATGCAGTGTGTTGCAAGTCAGGAAAATGAGCGCCCGGGCGTTTTGCTTTGGGTAAGGCATCAAGGATGGAAAGAGGAAGAACGAGTACTCCTTTCCATTATGGATCAGGATCCTTTTGTTCTTTCGGGTGGGGAATCCCTTCGGCTTTCTTTGCAACAAGATCGTTTACCCTTTGCGGTGACGGTGCTTTCTTCTGATACTGCGGGCGCGGATGTCGTGGTTGAAATGAATGGAGAAAGTTATCCAAGGCGTATCGCTTTGAATTCGCCATTGAAACTTTCGCCGTATGCGGTTTATTTTGGAGGCATTACCTCGGTGATTCCAGAGATGCAACTGGTGCATTTTGTCGTGCGTCGGGATTATTTTTCGTTTGTCCCTTATGTTTTTTCTTTGCTCACAGGCCTTGGGCTTTGTTTGCATTTTGGGTGCATGATGTTACATAAGCGAGAAAAAAAATGATAAGGCCTCTTCTTTTATTCGTTCTTTTGTGTGTATTTTCGTTGCAAGCGCAAGACGCCATTTATCATGGTGGACGCATCAAGCCTATGGATACTTTCGCTCGCGATGCATTGAGTATTATGGCGGAGAAAACTTCTTTGCAGGGCGTTTCTGCCAAAGAGTGGATTTTCTCCATGGTGAATCACCCAGAGACGACCGATACGGTTCCCTTTTTCAAAGTAAATCGTGCGGATGTGGCGGAATTGCTCCACCTAGATTCCCGCGAACGGTATCATTCTTTTGTTGATTTTAGGACCACGCGTTCTTTGTTGCAACAATATGCGGAGCGTACCGATACTCACCCGGTGACACTTGAAATGATTCGTTTAGATGAAGCCCTTTCCCTATACGAGTCTTTACGTTCTGCGAAGGATTATGAACGTCCTCTTTTTGAAATTCAAGATTCCACCTGTCTTCAAATTTTGGGCGTGGATAGGGGGAAAAAAGTATTCTCTGCTGTAGAACTGCAACGTGCCTTGAATAAACTGGATTCGGGCGCAAAGCCCCCTCAAATTCAGACCTTTGAAGATTCCTTGCGCATGGAATTTTACAAACGTTCGAATCGAGATTTGTGGAATGTTTTTCGAGATCCCAAGGGGGATTCAACCGTTCTTGTGTCTGCGTGGGATTATATACTCTCTTCTGAAAAAAAGATTCCGGATTCAACGGAGCTTCCTTCTGCACTTCAGAAAAAATTGAGTTATGAGGTGGGTTATCATCGTGTGAATTTGCCTTGGTGGGGGCTGATTTTCACGGGAATCGCCATGGTTCTATCGCTTCTCGGTTTTGCTTTTTCACGAAAACCATTGTGGATGGCGGCTGTGATCAGTTTGGCGTTGAGTGGGGCTTGCTTGTCGTTCAGTCTTATTTGGCGGAGTCTTATTTCGGAGCGTCCGCCTTTAGGGAATCTTTATGAAGTTCTTTTGAGTGTTTTGGCTTTGCTGATTGTCGCCTTGTGTATTTCTTTTGTGCGTTGGAAAGTTCGTTGGCTTTTATTTTTGGGGAGCGTTCTTGTTTTTGCGGGTCTCTTTTTTGGGCAAAATAGTTTGGTGGGTGGCGATACTTTCAAAATGCTTCCGGTGCTTTTACAATCTTCTTTTTGGCTTTCCATTCATGTGTTGACGATTGCACTTGGCTATTGCGGTATGATTCTTGCCGGGCTTTGTGGCCATGCGGTGCTTATCGCTTATGCAACGCGTTCACGCGCGCCTATTTTGTCGTCTCTTGAGGGCGCTTCTAAAAATTGGTTTGCGACCGCAAAATTGCGCGAGGCCGAGCCAGAGCAGGCGCGAAAAGAGGCTAATAATGGTGTTATTAGCCTCTTTGAGCAACGAACTATGGCGATGCGCCACAGCCAATGTTGCAGAAAAAGAATTTTTAGAGGTGCCCTTGAAAAAATTCTCTATGGATCTCTGGCTTTTGGCGCTTTGTTTACCTTTTTAGGGACGATCTTTGGAGGCTTTTGGGCGGATGTTGCTTGGGGTCGTTTTTGGGGTTGGGATCCCAAAGAAAATGGAGCCTTACTCGTAATTCTTTGGAGTATGATCGCTTTTCATTTGCGCTCGGGTCGTTTACTTTCTTCTATAGGCTTTGCAACGCTTGTGGCGTGTGGTCTCATTCTCATTGCCTTATGTTGGTTTGGAGTCAATCTATTGGGCGTGGGCTTGCATAGTTATGGATTTCAAGGTGGCATGGCGATTGCTTTATTCTCTTTTATAACATTTGATGCTATGCTTATAGGGATACTGGCGGTGGTTGCGCATCGGAGAGCGCCTAAGAATAATTAGTTTTAGGGTATGTTAAAATGGGACACTCTTCTTTCTTCTACGCGGTATGGCCATCCGGCTAGCCGAGACCCGAATCGCTCCGAATTCCATAGGGATTACGACCGGATCGTTTTTTCTACGGCGTTTCGTCGCTTAGGCCGTAAAACACAAGTTCATCCTTTTTCTGTAAACGATCATGTGCACAGTCGACTCACTCACAGTATTGAAGTTTCCAGCGTAGGGCGTAGCCTTGCGATTACGGTATTTAACCGCATTAAGCAACACTTGCCCCCGGGGCTTTCCGAATACCAGTTTGGAATGATTGTGCAGTCTGCGAGTCTTGCTCATGATATTGGAAACCCGCCTTTTGGCCACGCGGGCGAAGCCGCCATTCGAGATTGGTTTCGTAAAAATCGAGATAAAGAACCTCTAAAGATGCTTACTGACAAAGAAATGAAGGACTTTGAAAATTTCGATGGGAATGCTCAAGGCCTTCGCATTTTATCCAAGTTGGAGTACCATTTTTTGGATGGGGGAATGCGTCTGACTTATGCGACCATCGGTGCTATGATCAAATACCCTAGACTCGCTTGCTATGGAATTCCTACCAGTATTTTTTCCACAGAAGCGGACCTTTTCCGTGAAATGTGTATCACGTTGGGACTCCCGGAAAAAGAATCGGGCAAGTGGACACGTCACCCGTTGAGTTATTTGGTGGAAGCCGCAGATGATATTTGTTATTCCATTCTTGATGTGGAAGATGCCATTGAACTGGGTATTCTCCAATTTGGTGATGTCCGCAATATGTTTGAATACTTGTGCGGCACGAATGTGGATATTGATAAAGAATTTGTAGAGAATGGTCAGAATTTCCGTGATTTTCTTTCGAGCATTCGAGGGCTCGCGATTCAAAATTTGATTGATGATGTTGCAGACGTTTTCACTAAATATTACGCAGAAATAATGAGTGGCGAATTAGATAAAAGTCTGATCAGTCTTTCAAAATCGGATTCCATCGAAGGCATTCGTATTGGCAAAAGGCTTGGCAAAGAGCGCATTTACCCGGATCGCCGAAAAACAGAATTGGAAGTGGGTAGCTATACTACGCTTAGTACGGTGTTAGATTCATTTATTTCGGGAGTTCATGAGTTTCGTTTGTATGGAGAAAGTTCTTACCGGGCAGATCGTATTGTGCGTCTTATTGGACAAAATAAAATTGGTCAATCGGTTTCTCCGGTAGAGGCCTATCACCAGGTGCTCGATTTTGTGAGCGGCATGACGGATAACTATGCAAGTTATCTTGCACGTCAAATTGGCGGCCTTGCAGGTTAAGGGTATTCGGATGATTTCAAATGAGGCTTCACGAATTTGGCTTTTTGATTATGATTTGACGCTCTATGGAGAAGACGAACGTTTTGTCCTTGATTCTCTTGATAAACGGATCGCTTTATTTGTGCAGAAAACATTGAATGTGGATTTGGAGGAAGCCCAGAAAGTGCGTAAGGAATATTGGGCAAAATATGGCACTACTCTCGCGGGCTTGCAGGCTTTGCATGGGGTACAGCCCAACGATTTCTTTGATTTTATTCATATTCCTGATACTTTGATACTCCCTCAATGTGCCCCACGCAAACGAGAAATATTATTAGGCTTACGGGGCAAACGCTATGTGTTTACCAATGCGCGAAGAGATTGGAGCGATGCTGGGCTTGCTAATATGGGAATCTCGGATTGTTTTGATGGGGTGATGGATCTGCTTTCCATGCATTGGGAAGGAAAGCCTTCAGGGAAAGCCTACCTTCACATGGAACACTTTTTGGAAGCCGAAGGGGTATTTAAAAAGGGGGAAGATCCCTCACGAATTATTTTGTTAGAAGATTCTATTGCAAACTTGGCAGGGGCGCATCATCGTGGCTGGACAACCATTCTTGTGAATGCTGTGATTCAAGAGGTGCCTCGTTGGGTGAATTATCACATAACGGATATCACAAAATTGATGGAAACGGTCGATGCAGTTTGATTCCATAATAGAGGCTGTTTATCGGAAGGCAGAATATCCTGCGATTGATTTTCAGACGGAAGCTTGGAGTATATCCCGTCCGTTAGAAGGCCTATCCATTTTAGAGGCGACGCCTGTATTTCGAAATACACTGGTCAAGTATCGTGCGTTACTCGCTGCGGGTGCGACGCTCTCTTTGGGCATTTCGGATGTGGTGCAAAAAGATGAAAAAATAGTGAACCA
>DBTP01000075.1:10665-11366 GCA_002307115.1 Fibrobacter sp. UBA1313
TGGATTGTGCAGGTCAATTTGCGGCACTGACTCCGCGTATAGGTTTTGTGGAGTTAACGCGTTCTGGAGTTTATAAATACGAAGGGGCTTCTAAACCCGTTTACATTGCAGATAGTGGCCTTATCAAGCGCATTGAAACGAGCCTCGGCACGGGCGATGGCTATTTCCGTGCCCTTTCTTTGCAGGGTTACACGGATTGGAATAAAAAATATTTTGTTGTCTTTGGAAGTGGCAAGGTGGGACGTGGCATTATCGCTTATGCGTTGCGCTATGGGGCTCATGTATCGGTGGTCACAGATACTCGGATTGAGGATGCCAATAGCCTTCCTCAAGAAATAGCTTCCGTAGTCGATTTTCGGGATATAGATTCGATTATTTCTCTGCTTTCCCAAGCGAATTATATTGTTTCTGCCACGGGACATTTGAATGCTCTTGCGAATGAAAAAATTGTGAAAGCACTGATGCGTTCTACAGCGATTGTGGCAAATATGGGTGTGGAAGATGAATTTGGGCCGAAAGTTCCTGCAAGTCGAGTATTGAATCAAAAACGCCCGTTGAATTTTCTTTTGGAAGAGCCAACTCATTTGATGTACATTGATGCCACTTTTGCCTTACACAATGCGTTAGCGGTAAAGTTGGTAGAAACTCCTTTGCCTGCGGGACTTTGGGAGCCACCTCCAGAAATAGAACGTGAATTATTA